>NZ_JBDPLX010000006.1:0-394012 GCF_039871815.1 Micromonospora sp. B9E7 | reverse complement strand
TGGACCCAGGACGACCTCGACGCGGTCGCCCGCGAACTCAACGGACGACCACGCCAAACTCTCGACTGGCAGAATCCAGCCGAGGTACTCCACAAACACCTGGTTGCAACAGCCGCTTGAAACCGCCGCACCGGGACACCCCGACTTCAAGAAAACCGAGTCGATCAACCGCAAACGGGCGGGTCAGCGCAGGCCGGCGGCGGCGAGCAGGTTGCCGTCACGGAGCGCCGGGAGTGCCCGGCCCAGAGACATCCGTTGCTCGGCGCGCTGGGCGGTGAACGCGGCGTCGGTGGCGATGGCGGCGGCGTAGCTGGCGGCGGTGCGCTGGGCGATCGCGGACCAGCCGTACTGGTCGTGGACCATCCGGCGGGCGCGGCGGGCCATGACGCGGGCCCGGTCCGGGTCGGACAGCAGGGTGTCGACGGCGTCGGCCAGGCCGTCCGGGTCGTGCGGGCGGAAGGTCATTCCGGTCACCCCCGGCTCGACGATCTCGGCGAGGCCACCGGTGGCGGCGACGGCGAGGGGGGCACCGGCCGCCGCGCCTTCCAGGGCGACCATCCCGAACGGTTCGTAGATGCTCGGCACGGCGAAGCAGTCGGACGCGGCCATCAGCGCCGGCAGGTCGTTGCCGCCGAGGAAGCCCGGCATGCTGACCATGCCGCCCAGGCCGCGGCGGTGCACCTCGGCCTCCAACTCGGCGCGGTACGGCCCGTCGCCGGCGATCACGGCACGCAGCCCCGGGTGACGCTCACGCAGCCGGGGCAGCGCGGCGATCAGGTGCTGGACGCCCTTCTCGTACACCAGGCGGCCGGCGAAGGTGACCAGCGGGCCGTCCCCGGCGAACCGGGCCCGGGCGGCGGCTACGGCACGCGGCGGCACCCGCCAGCGGTGCGGCTCCACGCCGTTGGCTACCACGTCGACCCGCCCGGCCGGTACGCCGAACAGCGCGTTCACCTCGTCACGCATGTAACCGGAGCACACGATCAGCCGGCCGGACTCGCTGCTGAGCCACTGCTCGATGCCGTGGATGGTGCGGTTCATCTCCTCCGGCAGCCAGCCCTGGTGCCGCCCCGCCTCGGTGGCGTGGATCGTGCTGACCAGCGGGATGTCCAGGTGGTCGCGCAACGTCATCGCGGTGTGCGCGACGAGCCAGTCGTGGGCGTGGATGACGTCGTACGAGCCGGCCTGGGTGGCGCGCAGCGCGGTGCGGGTGAGGGTGTGGTTGAAGGCCATGGTCCAGGCCAGCAGCGAGTCGGTGGCGAGTGGGAAGGCCACCGGGTCCTCGGGGGCGCGCAGGATGCGGACGCCGTCGGCGTACTCCTCGAGGGGTGCGCCGTCGCTGTGGCGGGTGACGACGGTGACCTCGTGGCCGGCGGCGGCGAGGGCCACCGACAGGGCGTGCACGTGTCGGCCGAGACCGCCGACGAGCACCGGCGGGTACTCCCAGGACAGCATGAGGATGCGGCGGGTCTGCGGGGGCACCCCGGGGCCGGGCTGCGCCGGCACGGGCGTGCCGGGCTGCGCGGACGGGCCGGACTGCGCGTGGGGCCGGGAGGTGAGCGTGGGCCGGTGGGTCCGGTCCTTGGTGGCAGCGAGCTGCTCGTCGACCCGCAGGGTCACATCAATCTCCGTCCGTGCATGGTGGTGCGCGCCGGCATCAGTGGCGGCGGAGCGAGAGGTGGAAGGGGTGGCCGAGGGCCTGGCGGGACGCGCGCGGACGCTTGTCCCCGATCAAGGAAAGTCCATCGAGCCCAAGAACGCATCCTGAAAAGGGCCATCGTGACGGAGGACACCCGAGGGGTGTAGCACGCATCAGACAGGCCGTTTCCGGGCAGTGGCTGCGAGGATGGATTGGCGCGCCCGGGGGCAGGGCAATACCCGCGCACATCACCATGGGTTGAGGGAGCGACATGCAGGTCTGGCCGGGCGAGCGGTACCCCCTGGGCGCCACCTACGACGGGATGGGCACCAACTTCGCCATCTTCTCCGAGGTGGCCGAGCGGATCGAGCTGTGCCTCTTCGACGAGTGGGACACCGGCGCGGAGCGCCGCGTCGAGCTGCGCGAGGTGGACGCGTACGTGTGGCACGCGTACCTGCCGGGCATCGAGCCGGGGCAGCGCTACGGCTACCGGGTGCACGGCCCGTACGACCCGGCGAACGGGCTGCGCTGCAACCCGCACAAGCTGCTGATCGACCCGTACGCGAAGGCCATCGACGGTGACGTGACGTGGGACCCGGCGGTCTACGACTACGACATGTCCGAGCCGGAGCGGATGAACGAGACCGACTCGGCGCCGTTCATACCGAAGTCGGTGGTGGTGAACCCGTACTTCGACTGGGGCAACGACAAGCCGCCGCGCACCCCGTACCACCACTCGGTGATCTACGAGGCACACGTGCGCGGGCTGACGATGCGGCACCCGGACATCCCGGAGGAGCTGCGCGGCACGTACGCGGGCATCGCCTCCCCGCCGATGATCGACTATCTGACCCGGCTCGGGGTGACGGCGATCGAGCTGATGCCGGTGCACCAGTTCATCCACGACCACCGCCTCGCCGACCTGGGGCTGCGCAACTACTGGGGCTACAACACCATCGGCTTCTTCGCCCCGCACCACGGCTACTCCGCGTTGGGCCGGACCGGCCAGCAGGTGCAGGAGTTCCGGGGCATGGTCAAGGCGCTGCACGCGGCCGGCATCGAGGTCATCCTCGACGTGGTCTACAACCACACCGCCGAGGGCAACCACCTCGGGCCGACGTTGAGCTTCAAGGGCGTGGACGCCCCGAGCTACTACCGGCTCAGCGAGGAGGACCGGCGCTACTTCGTCGACTACACGGGCACCGGCAACAGCCTCAACGTCCGCAGCCCGCACTCCCTGCAACTGATCATGGATTCGTTGCGGTACTGGGTGACCGAGATGCACGTCGACGGGTTCCGGTTCGACCTGGCGGCCACCCTGGCCCGCGAGTTCTACGAGGTGGACCGACTCTCCACGTTCTTCGAGGTGGTGCAGCAGGACCCGGTGGTCAGTCGGGTGAAGCTGATCGCCGAGCCGTGGGACGTCGGCCCGGGCGGCTACCAGGTGGGCAACTTCCCGCCGTTGTGGACGGAGTGGAACGGAAAATACCGGGACACCGTGCGGGACTTCTGGCGTGGTGAGCCGGCCACGCTGGCCGAGTTCGCGTCGCGCATCTCCGGGTCCGCCGACCTCTACCAGGACGACGGCCGTCGACCGTTCCACAGCATCAACTTCGTCACCGTGCACGACGGGTTCACCCTCAACGACCTGGTGTCGTACAACGACAAGCACAACGAGGCCAACGGCGAGGACAACCGGGACGGCGAGAGCCACAACCGGTCCTGGAACTGCGGGGTCGAGGGTGACACCGACGACGAGGCGGTGCTCGCGCTGCGGGCCAAGCAGCGGCGCAACTTCCTGGCCACCCTGATGCTGTCGCAGGGGGTGCCGATGATCGGCCACGGCGACGAGCTGGGTCGTACCCAGCGTGGCAACAACAACGTCTACTGCCAGGACAGCGAGCTGGCCTGGGTCGACTGGGACAACGTCGACGAGCAACTGTTGGAGTTCGTCCGGACGCTCACCGACTTCCGCAGCCGGCACCAGGTGTTCCGCCGCCGCCGGTTCTTCACCGGTCTGCCCGTGAACGGGCGCGGCACCGACGAGCCGCTGCCCGATCTGGCCTGGCACACGCCGGACGGGCGGGAGATGACCGGCGACGACTGGGGCAACGACTTCGGCCGCTCGGTGGCGTTGTTCGTCAACGGCGAGGGCATCCGGGAACGCGGCCAGTACGGCCAGAAGCACCACGACGCCTCGTTCCTGCTCTGCTTCAACGCCCACGACGCGCCGCTGGACTTCACCATGCCCGGCAGCGAGTACGGCCAGAAGTGGGAACGGGTGATCAGCACGGCCGACCCCGAGCCCGACGACGCGACGGTGATCAGCGCGGGCGGCACCATCCGGGTGCCGGACCGTTCCCTGGTGGTGTTGGAGAGGACGATCTGACATGCCGGCCACCCCTCCCAAGGCCACCTACCGGATCCAGGTCCGCCCCGGCTTCGACCTGGACGCCACCGCCGCGATCGTCGACTACCTGGACGACCTCGGCGTCAGCCACCTCTACAGCGCCCCGCTGCTGACCGCGACCCCCGGCTCCCAGCACGGCTACGACGTGGTCGACCACCGGGCCGTCAGCCCGGAGTTGGGCGGGGAGGCCGCCCGGCAGCGGTTGCTCAGCGCGTTGCGCGACAGGCAGCTCGGCCTGGTCGTCGACATCGTGCCCAACCACGCCGGGGTGGCCGTCCCGGTCGCGAACCCGGCCTGGTGGGACGTGCTGCGCCGGGGGCGCGACTCGTCGTACGCCGACTGGTTCGACATCGACTGGGACCGGGGCCGGCTGCTGCTGCCGGTCCTGGCCGACGACCCGGCCGCGCTGGACGACCTCAAGCTGGTCGACGGCGAGTTGCGCTACCACGAGCACCGTTTCCCGGTCGCCGACGGCACCGGCGACGGCAGCGCGGGGGAGGTGCACGACCGGCAGCACTACGAGCTGGTCTCCTGGCGGCGCGGTGCCGCCGAGCTGACGTACCGCCGGTTCTTCGCCATCGCGGGCCTGGCCGGTCTGCGCGTGGAGGACCCGGCGGTGTTCGCCGCCACCCACGACCTGATCCTGCGCTGGGCCGCCGCCGGGGAGGTCGACGGCATCCGCGTCGACCACCCGGACGGCCTGCGCGACCCGGCCGGCTACCTGACCCGGTTGCGGGCCGCCGCGCCCGACGCCTGGCTGGTGGTGGAGAAGATCCTGGAGTACGGCGAGGAGCTGCCGGACTGGCCGGTGGACGGCACCACCGGCTACGACGCCCTGGCCGCGGTCAACGGGCTCTTCGTCGACACCGACGCCGAGGGCGACTTCACCGTGCTGGACACCCAGCTCAGCGGCCGGCGTACCTCGTGGGAGGACCTGACCCACGCCACCAAGCTGGCCGCCGCGACACAGCTGCTCGCCGCCGAGCTGACCCGGTTGGCCGCCCTCGCCCCGGAGGTGCCGACCGAGCAGGCCCGCGCGGCGCTCGCCGAGCTGGCCGCCGCGTTCGACGTCTACCGGGGCTACCCGCCGCACGGCGCCCGGCACCTCGCCGCCGCCCGCTCCGAGGCCGGCCGCCGCCGCCCCGACCTGGCCGGCGCCCTGGACGCGGTCACCCGCCGACTGCGTAACCCCGACGACGAGCTGGCCCAACGGTTCCCGCAGCTCACCGGCGCGGTGATGGCCAAGGGCGTGGAGGACACCGCGTTCTACCGCTGGACCCGCTTCGTGGCGGTCAACGAGGTCGGCGGCAGCCCCGCCCACTTCGGGGTGCCACCGGCGGAGTTCCACCGCTTCGCCGCCGCCCAGCAGGTCCGCTGGCCCGCCAGCATGACCACCCTGTCCACCCACGACACCAAACGCGGCGAGGACGTCCGCGCCCGGCTCGCCGTGCTCAGCGAACTGCCGGGCCGCTGGGCGGAGCAGGTCAAGACCTGGATGGAGTACGCGCCGCTGCCCGACCCGGCGTTCGCCCACCTGCTCTGGCAGACCGCCGTCGGCGCGTGGCCGATCGAACGGGAGCGGCTGCACGCGTACGTCGAGAAGGCCGCTCGGGAGGCCGGGGCCTCGACCAGTTGGGCGGACCCGGACCCGGCCTTCGAGCAGGCCCTGCACGACGTGGTCGACCGCATGTACGACGACCCGAGCCTGCACGACGAGCTGACCGAACTCGCCGCCGCCATCGCCCCGGCCGGCTGGTGCAACTCGCTCGGGCAGAAGCTGATCCAACTCACCATGCCCGGGGTGCCGGACACCTACCAGGGCACCGAGCTGTGGGACAACTCCCTGGTCGACCCGGACAACCGCCGGCCGGTCGACTTCGACGTACGCCGAGAGATGCTGGCACGCCTCGACGGCGGCTGGCGTCCCCCGGTCGACACCGACGGAGCGGCGAAGCTGCTCGTCGTGTCGCGGACGCTGCGGTTGCGGCGGGCGCACCCGGAGCTGTTCACCACCTACCGGCCGGTGCCGGCGCACGGGCCGGTAGGCCGGCACGTGGTGGCGTTCGACCGGGGTGGCGTGATCGCCGTGGCGACCCGCCTGCCGCTGGGCCTGGCCCGGGCCGGTGGGTGGTGTGACACAGCCCTGTCACTTCCCGTTCACGAGATGAAGGACCTGTTCACCGACCGGGTCTACAGTGGCGGAGAGACGCCTCTGGACGACCTTCTGGCCGACTATCCCGTGGCTCTGCTGGCTCCTCCCACCGCTGCCGAGGAGGCCGTTTCATGACCGAATTCTCCGTCTGGGCACCGGACGCCACCCGCGTGCGACTGCGCCTGGCCGGCGACACCGACCACGAGATGCGTGCCACCGCCGACGGCTGGTGGCAGGTCGACGTCCCCGACGCCGGCCCCGACTACTCCTTTCTGCTGAACGACGACGAAACCCCCCTGCCCGACCCCCGCTCCCCGTGGCAGCCTGCGGGTGTGCACGGGCCGAGCCGCCGCTACGACCATCTTGCGTTCCAGTGGACTGATTCCTCCTGGACCGGCCGGCAACTGCCCGGCAGCATCCTCTACGAGCTGCACATCGGCACCTTCACCCCGGAAGGCACCTTCGACGCGGCCATCGACCGCCTCGACCACCTGGTGAACCTCGGTGTCGACCTGATCGAGCTGCTCCCGGTCAACGCCTTCAACGGCGAACACAACTGGGGGTACGACGGCGTCTGCTGGTACGCCCCACACGAGCCCTACGGCGGCCCCGACGGCCTGAAACGGTTCGTCGACGCCGCCCATGCCAAAGGGTTGGGGGTGATCCTCGACGTTGTCTACAACCATTTCGGGCCCTCCGGGGCCTACGCGCCACGGTTCGGGCCCTACCTCGCCGAGCAGAGCAACAGTTGGGGCCGCTCGATCAACCTGGACGGCCCGCACTCCGACGAGGTACGCCGCTACATCATCGACAGCGTGCTCATGTGGCTGCGCGACTACCACGTCGACGGCCTACGCCTGGACGCCGTGCACGCCCTGCGCGACTCGCGGGCGGTGCCGATCCTGGAAGAGCTGGCGGTTTCCGTCGAGTCGCTGTCGACGCACCTGGGGCGGCCGTTGTCGCTCATCGCCGAATCCGACCTCAACGACCCGCGGCTCATCACGCCTCGCGAGGCTGGCGGGTTCGGGCTGCACGCCCAGTGGAACGACGACGCCCACCACGCGCTGCACACGTTGCTGACGGGGGAGCGGCAGGGGTACTACGGGGATTTCGGCTCTTTGGAGACGTTGTCGGACGTGCTAACCGGTGGGTTCTTCCACGCGGGGACCTGGTCGAGCTTCCGCAACCGGCACCATGGGCGGCCTCTCGACTCGCGGGTGCCTGGGCACCGGCTGGTGGCTTACCTCCAGAACCACGACCAGATCGGGAACCGGGCTACCGGGGACCGGATCTCGGCTTCGCTGTCGCCTTCTCTGTTGCGGGTCGGGGCTGTGTTGCTGTTGACGGCGCCGTTCACTCCGATGCTGTTCATGGGGGAGGAGTGGGCTGCTTCTACGCCGTGGCAGTTCTTCACCTCGCACCCGGAGCCGGAGTTGGCCTCTGCGGTGCGGACCGGGCGGCGGCGGGAGTTCGCCTCGCACGGGTGGCCGGAGGGCGATGTGCCGGACCCGCAGGACCCGGAGACGTTCGTACGGTCGCGGTTGGACTGGGCCGAGCTGGACAAGCCTGAGCATGCTTCGATGCTGTCGTTCTACCAGCGGTTGATCGGGCTGCGTCGGTCTCTTCCTGACCTCTCGGATCCTCGGTTGAACGCTGTTTCTGTGCAGCATGGGGACCAGTTCCTGGTGATGCGGCGGGGGGACACGCTTGTTGTCGCCAACCTCGCGGGGCGGGGGCAGGGGGTGTCGCTGCCTGGGGTGGCTCGGCGGGTGCTGCTGGCTACGGGGGAGGGCGTCACGGTGATGCGGGACCGGATCGAGCTGCCAGCGGAGACTGCGGCGATCGTGGCGCTGTGATGGGTTGCCCGATCCGGCACGGCTTGGAGCTGATTGCCAGCGAACATGCTGACTGCGGAGCGGTGCGTGCCTGGCCCGACTACGGCGGATTCAGCCCGATGCGTAGTAGCTAGATAAGAGCATATTCGGCCAACCTGCGAAGTTGAGGGCTGGCCCATCGGTCATGCGTCTCAATCCGATTTACGAGGACGGGCAGACGCTCCGTCCAGACGCCGAAGCAACATGCTTGCGAAGACCAAGAGTTCCCAAACCTCGGCCGGGTCGTTCGGCTCGTAAGATTTGTGAGCCAAAGGGTTCCGGTAAGCCGCGAAAGCGCCCATGAATATCCACATCAAGCCCTCTTGTTCGCTCACCCCATCCTCGGCCCCATTCGGAGCGAAAATTAGTGAACCGTCCTTGGGGTTCATTGTGTAACTCATGAGCCGTTGACCAAATTGAAACTTCGCGGGAATGATGTCGTGTTGCCCGGCAGTCCGCTTCACGCTTAGTTCTACTGCCTGAAACGCTTCGAGGGCGGAGTGTGCCAGGTGACCGTCGTCGAAAATCTGTTCCGCTTTCGCAAGGTCTCGGTGTAGGATGAACGGTCGATGTGGATATTTCGTCCTCTCGACGTCGAGCGAATCGGTAGACGTATCCGGAGCTATCTCGGACTCCCCTTGATTGAGCAGAGAGGATCGAATTTGCCAATAGTCCGTAAATGTTCTGACGGAAGAAAACTTTCGAATATTTCGACCAATGGTGATCGACCAACCATCGGCATTCGGTCCTGAAAGACCGCACGTCCACGGCTCTGGGCTGACGATATGGAAGATTTGATCCGCGATCGTCTCACCTGCTCTTCCGGCCGGTAATCCCGGAAGGTATTGGAGCACCTGCTGCCTAGTCAGCTTGGGTGATGATTCTGGATCCCCCCAAAATCGGTCCACCTCCACGGCGATTTTTAGCAACCCCAGAAATGTATTTATATAAATGCTCGCACCCGGGCAGTTGGATACACCCGCGATGGTCAATCGGAGCTGTGTTTCAGCTGATGGGTGGGAAGGGCGCCTGGTGTCTATACCGACCAAGAGATCGGCGGGAACCTCCTTCATCGCATCCTCGAACAAGCGATCCTGCTGATATAAACCCCTGTCGATGTCTGCGAATACAGGCCAACTTCCTCGGATGTTAAACCGTTCCCAAATTAGGTCTAGGAGTGCCCTCCCACTGTCTCCACTGGGGGACGGAATACCCGCAGGCGCGACCGGTCGGAGAGCCACGCTTACCTCTTCCTCAATTAAATGCACCTAATCGGTGACGTAGCCATTAAAGAACAACCCTCGGTGAAACAAACAACCCTCGGTGAAACACCGGTGAACCCCGCGCCCTGCCTGGTCCGCTGTGGACCTAGTTGCCAAGATGCGCCTTAGTCCATCAAGACAAGTATGCTGCGTTCGCTGCTTGTCTTGTTGATCAAATCTACTCTGTCAGTGGCCAAAGTGCGGACAATTTGAATACCAAGACGTATCGCTGTCTTGCTTGCCTCGATAACGTCGTCCATTGCAACGCCGACTCCATGGACCACCTTGCTTCGAAGTCGATAAAGATCCGCCACCTCGCGCCGAAGCTGCTGTCGCTCAGGTCCAGGCGGGCGGAGGAGACGCGCGATCGCTGATGAAACACGTAGAGTCATCTCTGCATCCCCGCCGAATATAGCTTCCCAGCAAATCACTGAATCAATTAAGGAGTCGAACGGGTCCCGTCGTTCAGCGACTGCCCGCAGTAGCCGGGCTGGCGCCACGCCCAGTCTAAGAAGTTCGACGGAATCCAGCCTCCCGATCCACTCTCGCCATGACTCCACTTCCATTGAACTTAGGGTGGAGGGGACACGAGGTGCAGACAATTCTGGGTCGGATATGCCAACCGAGCCGCCTTGCCCGATCGGTTGAACAAAGCGACGCCACACTGGCAGCACGACCGGGATCGTGGCTCGTTCCAGTGCTAGCATTAATGCAATTCTAACCTGCAATACTCTTTTTTCCAGCTCAAGGGTACTTGATTGTTTCGGCCAGGTGAAGTCGGCGGTGAAGTCGATTGGGGCAGCTGGCATGTCGATGCGAAAAGGGACATCTACTTCGAGAATGACGTCTCCAGCGTCGGAAATTACCACCTCTTCTCCCGATTCGGCCTGGCCAACTGTTCTCCGCTCGACCATCGAGTCTACAAACTCCGGATGATCCTCGAACCGGGCCGAACGAAGACGTCCCCACCCTAACTCGATCACGGCATTCGACGGGAGGGTTGCTCCAGTAAAGGAACACAGTCCCGTTGTCTTGACGGTCGATCCCGAGAGTGCGGTTCTCGCTTTGTCAAGCGCGGTTGGAAGCGCCTCCACTAAGTTCTCTAACGAAGGTGTCGCAGGATTGTGCATGCGCACTTGTTCCCATGCGGCGCTGATGATTGAAGTGCCCGCGAAGGTCCCCTGGATCGAAGTTGCTTGACCCGCCGTCGTAACGATATAGACGCCAGCGTTCTCGTCGCCGAGGCGGAAGGGCAGGCTTGGATCGCTGGTGACAGCCGCTCGTAAGCGCTGCATCACGGGCGACGCATAGGGGCCCAATATGCCCGCATGGGGGTTGCGTAGGTTTAGGAGAAGTTCGCCATAAATTTCCACTGCCGCTTCGGTCAAGGCATCAAGAAGATCATCTTCACTCTTTGTGAATCTCGGCAGGGGTTGAGTGGTTGACCGAATCCGCAGGTAGTTCAAAGCGGATGTGTTGACCTCTGGATAGTACTGGGTTAAGCCCGATAGGATTAGGCGTGCCGATCCAGGGTGGCCGACCGATGACTGCCCTTGCCGCAGAAGAGTGATCAACAGATCGAGCGCTTCGGCTTGGTTTGGAGTTAATGGTCCTGACGGGTTAACGAGAACCCAGTCTATGAAAGCTTTACCCAGGACCTCGCAAAGGAATTCGAGTTGCCCCTCCATGTCGTTGGGGATTAGCGGCACCAGCTTCATTATTCAGCCCTCTTTGCTGCTTGTATTTCAGCCATTCTCGCTCGTCTAGATCGCGATGCGGCTTGCCACCGGTTGACAGGGCTAGAGCCACGGACCGCCGGTCTGGGTCGCCGCTGCACGATCTCACAGCCCATCAACCGATCGCGACCCCAGTAATTGCTGAAGCGAACAACTCGCGCCAAACGGGCAGGGAAGAGTGGCCGTCAATTGAACCGGAGCGCTCCGCAGGGCTGCTGTACAAAACAAGCGGGAGGGGCTACCAGGTGACCTTCAGCCGTTCGGAAGGTAACGTCGATATCGTCAGGATTGGCTGTTGTGATCATCATCCGTCGGCGCGAGGTTGGAGTGCTGCAATGCCCCCACGCGCAACCACCATCGTCGACCCGCGCTTCGCCTCTGAGCTGCGGCGACTTCGTGAGGCGAGGGGTCTCTCACTACGGCAGCTTGCAGCTGCTGTCAAACACGGTAAGAGCCTGATCCACCAGTTCGAAGCGGGGCAGACGAAGCCCACGGTGGACGTAGCGGTCCGGCTCGACGACGCACTTCACGCATGCGGCGCTTTGGCGGCACTAGTCACCAATGCTCCTGACAGCGACGACCGCCTGGCATTCGTGACGGCGTATCCCCGCCGTGTTGACCGTGCCGCCGCAGATGCCCTCGCCGGCCTTCTGGCCGGCTACCGCCGGCTGGAGGATGCCATTGGGTCGGGCCCCATCATGGCACCAGTTCGAGCCCATCTCGGGACCGTGACAGGTTTGCTGCGGCATGCTCCGCCTGACGTACGGCCCCGAGTCGTCGACCTCGCTGGGCAGTGGGCGCAGTTCGCCGGCTGGCTGAGCATGGCGCGCGGTGATGGGCGTGCTGCCACGATCTGGAACGCGAGGGCTCTGCAGTGGGCTACTGAGGCTGGCAACACGGATCTGGTCGCCGCCGTACTATCGTTTCAGGGGCACCAGGCGGAGTTGCGGCACGATCTCCCGGCCATGATCGTACTGTCGCGGGAGTCGCGGCGCGACGAGACGGTGAATACGGCCCTGCGCGCCTACTGCGCAGGGCAGGAGGCCAGAGGTCTAGCCATGGCCGGAGCAGCTAGCGCTGACATACTCGCGCGGCTGTCGGAGGCGTCGGACCTTTCGGCTCAGGCGGCAGAGGAGCCACTGTCCCCTTGGGGCTACTGGTATACACCATCGTTCTTCGCTGTCCAGCAGGGCAGTGTCTGGCGTTATCTGGGTGCTGAGGACAGTCGTGCGAATGGTCGCGCTCTTGAGCTGCTGACGGCCGGTATCGCAGGCGTCAGCGAGGACGCCGGTGGCGCAGAGTGGCACGGCCGAAACCTGGTGCATCTCGCCGTCAGCCAGGCGCAGGCCGGGGATGCGGCGGCGGCCCGCGAAACCCTGGCGGCGGCAGACGCCATTGCGCTTGCCACGGCATCCCGAGAACTCGCCCGCCAAGTGACCGCAGCCGTTCACCACCTCCGACTGTCCGCTATGCCGTAACGGACGCGTTTCGCCTGGTCCACCACCGGTCCTCACACGGACGATAACGGTGGGTGACGGCACTTGGGGCTACTCAAAGACTGATGTCGCGCCCACTGTTCGATGGAGGTGGGCATGCAAGGCGACGAGTCGGCGAACAAGGGTGAGCGGTCAGAAGCGGCCGAGCGGGAGGCTGCCAAACAGCGACTCCTAGCCCAGGCCGAGGCGGAGCGCGTACCCGTGGAGGACACGACCCGTGCGGTCCCGGACCGGCGGTGGCGGCGTGACCAGCGATGACGTCCCGATCGGTCGTCGGGTGGCGAGCTGGCGGGTGCGGCGGTCGATGACGCAGCAGATGCTCGCCGACCGGCTGCGCAGGTCGAAGAGCTGGGTGGACAAGATCGAGCGGGGTGCCCGCACCCTGGACCGGTACTCGGTGATCCAGGAGCTGGCCCACGTCCTGCGGGTGGAGCCGGAGGTGCTGCTCGGCCAGCCGCGGAGCACCCCGGCGGGCACGCCGGACGGGGTGGACGACATCCGGGCCGCGCTCGCCCGCTACGGCATCGCGCAGGCTCCACCGCAGACGGACGAGCTGAGGAGGCAGGTCGGGCATGCCTGGTTGACGTACCAGCACGCGCACTACGGCCAGTTGGTGCGGGTGTTGCCGGGTCTGCTCGACACTGCCCAGGGCGCGCAGAAACCAGACCTGCTGGTGCAGGCGTACCGGATCACCTCGTCGCTCCTGGTGAAGCTCGGCGAGGCCGACCTCGGCTGGCTGGCCGCCGACCGGGCGATGTCCGCCGCCGGTGACGACCCGATCCTGGCGGCAACGGCGGCCATCTCGGTCGCCCAGGCGCTCCGCGCGTCAAACCGCGACCCCCTGGCCCTAACAGCGGCCCTAACCGCCGCGAACCGCATCACCACCACCTCGGCGCGCCTCGGTGATCATGAGGTTGACGGGCCTCATGAAGATCAAACCGGCCGTCAACCTCATGATCGCCGGGGCGGGGGCAGGGTCGCGCCGCAGTGGTCGGCGGGGGAGTGGGCCGTGGGTGGGACGTTGCTGGTGCAGGCCGCGCTGGCCGCCGCGGGCTGCGGTGACACCCGCCGCGCCGACGAGATGATCGGCCGGGCCGCGGGGATCGCCGCCGGGCTCAGGGGGTACGACGATCCGCACCGCACCAGTTTCGGGCCGGTCGCCGTCGAGGTGGCGCGGGTGGTGGTGGCGGCCTTACGGGGTGACGCCGACGAGGCGCTCCAACGGCATGCGGTGATCGTGCGGCGGGAGGGGTGGCGGCGGCTGCCGGCCGAGTATCGGGGTGCGTACCTGGTCGACGTCGCGCGGGCGTACCTGCGACTGGGTGACCTGCGTGGGGCGGCCCGCGCCCTGGTGGACGCGGACAGTGTCGCGCCGGCTGAGGTTCGGTGCCGGCCGTTGGCGCGTACCGTCATCGCCGATGTCGCCCGCGCGCAGCCGGCACCGGCCGGTGTGGCGCGACTGGCGACGCTGGTCGGCCTGACCCGTTGACGGCCGGCGCTCGGCCACCACCTTGCTCCGCGCCGGCCTCGTCGGCGGTGCGTGAGGGCGATTACCGCGTATCAGCGTTCCTCATCGGCCTCGATGGATGACCGCTGGCGGCGACCGCGTGAGCAATGCGGATCCTGCCCGCTCCTGCCTGTCGTACGCGTTGCCCAGGAACAGTCATGGGGCCACTGCTGTGCGTGGGGTGTCTGTGACAGATGCCCCGAACATGTCTGCTTCTCGCGTCTGTGCCCGATGCGAGAAAACCTCTGCTACGTTCCGTTCTGGTAGCAAAGACCCTATTTGGTCGCTATCGGCACCGTAGTGGCGGTGCGGACCTGTTGTACAGGGAGAAGGGTGAGGTTCCGCTAATGTCTGATCGTCTACCGAAACACCGAAATGTCAGCCAAGCAGCAGCTCGGCCCGGACCGCCGGGACGGAGCCGGCGGTCACGCTGGCTTGTGGTCGGGCTGACCGGAATGACCGGGCTGGCCGCCGTCAGCGGCGCCGTCGGCGTCACCGGCGCGTCCGCCCTTGCTGGTGTCAACGATCGCCTCGAAAAGGCCGCGCAGCAGTTCATCGTCGAACGCGGCCGGGTAACCGGCGACGACAATGGCGGACAGGATCCGGGCGGACAGGATCCTGGCGGACAGGCCCCGGGCGGCAACGACGGCGAGGGCCACGAGGGCGGCGAGAGGGTGGTGCCCTGTGACCCCGATCTGCTGATCGCCGCGCTCGTACACGCCAACGCCGGAAACGGGGCGACGCTCAAACTCACCGAGCGATGCACGTACACCCTCACCGCGTTCGCTCCGGTCGCCACACCGCCCACGGCCCACGGCCCCAACGGCCTTCCGGTCATCACCAAACCCATCACCATCAAGGGCGAAGGTGCCACCATCGTCCGGGCGGCGAACGCCGAGCCGTTCCGGATCCTGGAGGTCGGGAGCGGCGGAAACCTGAAGCTCCGCGATGTCACCATCAAGGGCGGTTCGGCGAACGTTTCCGGTGGTGGCGGGATCCGGGTCAGCGCCGGCGGCGAGGCCACCCTCGAACACATCAACGTGGTCCAGAACCGGGCCGCCGGCGCCGGTGGCGGGATCGCCAACTTCGGCATCACCAAGATCAGCGGCAAGACCGAGCACGGCAAGGACTCGGCCACCAGCGGCACCCCCAACACCGAGGCACCCAGCACCGAGGCACCCAACACCGAGGCACCCAGCACCGAGGCACCCAGCACCGAGGCGCCCAGCACCGAGGCGCCCAGCACCGAGGCGCCCAGCACCGAGGCGCCCAGCACCGAGGCGCCCAGCACCGAGGCGCCCAGCACCGAGGCGCCCAGCACCGAGGCGCCCAACACCGAGGCGCCCAACACCGAGGCGCCCAGCAACGGGCCGGCGGCGCAGGCCCCGGATGGCCAGGGCGGCGCGGCGGAACCGCCTGCGGAGCACGCCGGCACGGGTAAGAACTGGGACGACAAGGACAAGGGCGAGTACGAGGGCAACGAGACCACGATCAGCAACAACTCCGGCGTGCTCAGTGGCGGAGGCGTCCACAACAACGGCTACCTCACCATGGAGAACACCCGACTGAGTTACAACGCCGTACGTGGAACCGGCGGCATTGCGATAACCGGTAACGGTGGCGGGGTGTCGAACGGCCGTGTCGCCGTGCTCAACGATGTGCGCCTCGACCACAACCTCGCGGACTTCCGCGGTGGCGGCATCCTGGGTGGACTCAACTCCACCACCAAGGTCACGAACGCTGATATCAGCGACAACACGGCCAGCAACGAGGGCGGCGGCATCTTCACCGACGGCGACTTCCACCTGAAGCACAGCAAGGTCGAGCGCAACTCGGTCTTCCAACGTGGCGGCGGCATCTACAACCAGATCGGCCAGATCGTCATCGAGGACAGCAAGATCAGCGAGAACATCGTCCGCAACGAGCACGGCGGCGGCATCTACGTCGGCACCGGCACTGTCGTGCTGCTGCGGAGTCACGTCGAACGGAACAAGGCCCTGGGCCCGAACTCGCAGGCCGGTGGAATCTACAACCGCGGCACGCTCAGCCTCACGGAGTCCAAGGTCGTCCAGAACGATTCCACCCTGCCGCCCGGCGGGATCTTCACCGAGAACAACCTGGTCACGGTGGATCAGAACTCACTCATCATCAAGAACCGGCCCACCAACTGCACCGGCAGCGACCAACCCGTTCCCAACTGCTTCGGCTGACCCTCAGCCACCCGGACAGCCGGAGTCTGACGGCAGTCGCCAGAAGCACACCGAACATCCGGCCCCGCCCGGGTTTGATCAACCAGATCAGACCCGGGCGGGGCCGATCGTGAGACTCGTCCGCTCAGTCGGGGTCGGCGCAGAGTTGGTGGGTCAAGGTGGTGCGGGCCCACTCTTCCCACGTGTCCGGTGACCAGTCGCGGTCGCGGACGAAGATCAGATAGAGCTGCGGGCTGAGCAGGCCGAACAGCAGGTCTGCCGCCATGTCGACGGAGAGACCGGGACGGGCGTCGGGCTTGCCGACCAGGGCTTCGGCCGCTGCGTACTGCACGGTGTAGTGCGGGTCGGGGCTGTCCGGCCACTGTGCGGCGATCTCAGGGTCGGTGGCCGCGGCAGCCGCGATCAGCGGCATGATCGGGGCGACCCGGCCCAGGATCTCGCGGGCGCCGTGAACGTGCGCGCGCAACTGCCCGGCTGCGGTGGGCTCGGCGCACGCGGCGCGAAACCACCCACGATCCATGGTGGCGACCGGCTCCGTGTCCCCGGCGATGGACGTGTCGACGACGTCCTTGAACAGCGTGCGCTTGTTGCCGAAGACGAAGTAGACCGTCTGGACGGCCACGCCCGCCCGGTCCGCGACCTCCTGCAGGCTCGTCGCCCCGTAACCCTGCGCGACGAACAACTCGCGAGCCGCCTCGACGACCTTTTCACGGGTACGGCGTGAGCGCTCGGCCCGTTTGTCCGGCCGCTTGACCTTGTCCATATTACGAGTCTAACTTTAGAGCATGTCACTAGAGTTCAACTCTAAGATCTTGGAGGAGACGATGGGCCAGCCCGACGCCACCCAGAAGCCGGAACCGGACCTGACCTCGACACAGCGAGACCCGGAGGAGGAGTCCGTCCACCGTGCACTGGAGGGCTACTACCGCACCGGCAAGCCACCGTGGGACACCGGCGTGACGCCGCCCGAGCTGGTCGACCTGGTAGAGGGGCGCGGGGCGCTGCCGCCCGGCCGCGCCCTCGAACTCGGCTGCGGCACGGGGACCAACGCCACGTACCTCGCACGGCACGGCTGGGAGGTGGCCGCCGTCGACCTGATCGACAGCGCCGTCGACCAGGCCAGGGAGAAGGCTGCGGCGGCGGGAGTGGCGGTACGACTGCTGCACGGAGACGCCACCCGCCTCGACGAACTGGACGTGCCGGGTCCCTTCGACCTGTTCTTCGATCTGAGCTGCTACTGCGGGGTCCCGCTGCACCGCCGCGACGCCTACGCCGCCGGGCTCACCCAGCGTGCCGCTCCCGGAGCACTGTTGCTGATGTTCGGGTACGGCCCCGAGTCGCTCGGCAATCCGATCCCCGAAGTCACGTCGTGGGCAGCGGGCGTCACCGCCGACGAGCTCCGCGCCAGGTTCCCCGGCTGGGCGCTGATCGACGTCACACCGGGCACCAACTCGGTGCCGACCTTCTGGTTCACACTGCGCCGCGACGCCTAGCGGCACGGGCGCTTCGGGGGTACGACGACACGCACCGCACCAGCTTCGGTCCGGTCGCCGTCGAGGTGGCGCGGGTACTGGTGGCGGCCGCGCGGGGTGACGCTGCCGAGGCGGTACGGCGGCATGCGGTGATCGTGCGGCGGGAGGGGCGGCACGCGCCCTGGTCGACGCGGACAGTGTCGCGCCGGCTGAGGTTCGGTGCCGGCCGTTGGCGCGTACCGTCATCGCCGATGTCGCCCGCGCGCAGCCGGCGCCGGCCGGCGTGGCGCGACTGGCCACGCTGGTCGGCCTCACCCGCTGACGGCAGCTACCGAGTGAGAGACGACGCGCGGCGGCATCTGGCGACCTGCGACCTCAGTCGAATTCGATGCGCATCAGTCTGCTGTTCGCCCAGTCCGCCAACCGTGTCGGCCGGATCGTGCCGGGATCGTGGGGCTGGTTGAGGTCGTCGACGATGGCGGCGAGGACCGCCGCTCGTTCGGCCGGGTCGGTGACGGGGGTGGCGTGAGCCGGCAGGTCGGCCGTGATGCCGTTCTTCAGGTGGAAGGTGAAGGCGGGGTTCGCACGGAGGTTCGCGCTCCAGCCGGTGGGGCCTCCGCCCGCGCCGCTGCAGAGGTAGGTGGCGCCGTGGGCGCGGTAGAAGAAGATCTCGATGCGGCGGGGGCGTCCGGTGCGCCGCCCGGTGGTGGTGATGTCCACGATCCGTTCGCGGGTGCCGGCCGCGGGCGTGATCTCGATGGCTCGCCTGATCTCCGGCGGTAGGTGCGACAGCGACGTCATGCGGCCTCGTTCTTCAGGGCCGGTCCGAGGAGAAGCCCGCCGTCGACGACGTGCTCGGCGCCGGTGATGAAGGCGGCGTCAGGCGAGGCGAGGAACAGCAGCGTTGCGGTGATGTCGGCGGGTTGTCCGAGCCGGGGGACGGCGAACGGCTCGGGGGAGTAGAAGTCGGCGATCGGGGCGTCGGCACCGGCCGCTGGTTCGGTGATGAACGCGGTGGCGACGACGCCGGGGTGGACGGTGTTGACACGGATGTTGTCGCGACCCAGTTCGAGGGCGGCGGTCTGGGTGAGCCCGCGGACGGCCCACTTGCTGGCGACGTAGGGCGCGTAGAAGGCGGTGCCTCCGGTGCCCATGATCGAGGCGATGTTGACGATCACCCCGCCGCCCGCTCGCCGCAGCGCAGGTGCGGCGGTCTTGATGCCGAGGAACGTGCCGGTGAGGTTGATGTCGAGGATGCGATCCCACGTGGCCTGATCGGTGGACTCGATGAGGGCCGGCGGGTTCTGCACTCCGGCGTTGTTGACCAGGATGGTGAGCGCGCCGAACGCTTCCTCGGTCACCGCGACGGCGGCGTCCCACGACTTCTCGTCGGAGACGTCGAGGCGCACGAAGAGCGCTGTGTCACCCAGTTCGGCGGCGAGGGCGGCGCCGCGCTCGGCGTCGATGTCGGCGATGACGACGTTGGCGCCCTCGGCGTGGAAGGCGCGTACGTGGCTGGCGCCCTGCCCACCCGTGCCGCCGGTGACGAGAACTGTTTGAGCGGTGAAGCGGGACATGCGGGTCCTCCGTGAGCGGGCGAATGGTGAGTCGGACGACTCACCATGGGAACCGTACGCCGCCACGAGTGGTGAGTCAACCCACTCACCTCGCTATGATGGCCGCATGACGACCTATCACCAGCGGGTGGCTCAGCAGAAGCGCGCGCTGATCGTGCGGGCCGCTACGCAGTTGTTCTTGGAGTTGGGCTACGACCGGGCGTCGCTGGCGCGCATCGCCGAGGAAGCCGGGGTGTCGAAGGCGACGCTGTTCAAGCAGTTCCCGACGAAGGCGGCCCTGTTCGACGCCATCGTCATCGACTCCTGGGCCGGTGGTGACGACGCCGAGGTGCCGTCAGCAGGCGACCTGGCAGCCGGCCTGACCGCGCTCGGGCGGCACTATGCGGCGCTGTTGGGGCGGCCGGGGATGGCGGATCTGTTCCGCATCGTCATCGCCGAGTTGCCCCGCTTTCCGGAGTTGGCCAAGTCGCACTTCGCCGAGGGCAAGTTGCCGTACTTCGAGACGGTTCGGGCCTACCTCGTGGCCGAGCACGACGCGGGGACGGCGGACATCGCGGACCCGCAGATGGCCGCCACGCAGTTCCTCGGGATGATCTCCAACTACCTGTTCTGGCCGAGCCTGCTGATCCCGGGATGGACGGTGACCCCGGAGCGCGTGATCGCGGTGGTGGACGACGCCGTCCGCACCATGGTCGCGCGATACGGCCGGCACGCAAACCGATAGAAGGTGGACCAGGCGGCTGCACCGGCACCGACCACGACAGCCCCGCTCACCCGCTGATCGCGCCACCCTGCCCGGGTCGTCAGCCCCAACGTTCGACCCGTCACGCCCACTGTTCGCATTGGGCGTCAAGGCGTGGGTCGGAGCGCACCCAGACTTCGCCCTCGGTCGCCTCGGCCGGGGCGTCGACCCGTTCGAGACCGAGGAACTCGATCAACTGGAGCAGTTCGGCGCGGTCGGCCCGGTCGTCGTCGATGTCCTTCGAGTCGAAGAAGATGTAGTACTGGTCGGTCGGGTCGACGTAGCCGGAATCCGCCCAGATCCGGCCCACTTCGTCGATGGCCGCTGCCTCCGTCGCGAACGTGGCGGCGCGGGCGGCACCCCGGGTCTCCGGTGACGCGTCGAGCTCGGAGAGGTCGGAGAACCACTGGCCGAAGTGGTCGAGCCCGGCATACCCGTTCTCGAAGAACAACATCGCGCTCGGCAGGTAGCGGTTGGCCCGGTCGACCTTCAGGTGCTCCGACCGAGGTTGGTCCGCATCACTGATCCGGGAGATCACCCCCAGGCGGGGCATGAGCACCACACTCTGCCTTGCCGGTGCGTCAGTGATGGTGTACGTATCAGCCTCGCGGCTGCGGAAGAACGCCGAGAACGCCACGTACGCCTCCTGCGGGTCGCCGACCGTGACGTGCTGGTCGTCGCCGTCGCCGGCTGCGAAGACGAATTGCTTCGGGCCGGGCTGGTAGGGGCGGGCCATGAGCGTCCTTCGTTCGGGTGCGAAAGCTCCGCCAGAGTAGTGGGTCAGGGTGACATCACCGCGGTCCCTGATCGGGGCGGGGTTTCCGGGAACGTGAGATTCGGGCATGTATTCCGGCACTGCTGGAGGGGAGAGACAGCAATGCTGGTAACCGGTTATCTCGGCGCGGTGCTCATCGGCGCGCTCGTCGGCCTGCTCGGGCGACTCATTCTGCCGGGGAGGCAACGGATCGGCGTCTTCGCCACGTTCGTCCTCGGCGTCGGCTCGGCGGTGCTGGGCACAGTGGTCGCCAGGGCACTCCACGTCGACGACGACGCCGGTGTGAAGGTGTGGGTGCTGCGCTGGGACTGGATCGTGCTCGCGATCCAGGTCGGCCTCGCGATCGTCGCCGTGGCGCTGGCGAACATGCTGACTTTCACCCGGCTTGCCGGTGGTGACGAAACCCCTCGTCGGCGGCCCCGTCGCAGCAAGGCCAAGAGCTGACGAGCCGACCCCGCTCAGTCGGCCGTCAGCCGGGCCCTACGTCGGGCCAGCGTGTTGCTGACGGCGAAGGCCACCAGCGACAGCGGCACGAAGACCCAGAGCTGAAGCACTGTGTACCGGCGCAGTTCCCCGTCGATGTCGACGCCGGCCAGCTCGGCGTCGAGGGCCCCGAGCCGCATCAGTGCGAGCGCGTACCGGGACAGTGGCGCGTAGTTGAGACCCGCGCCGACCAACCACAGGCCGATCGCTCGGGTGCCGAAGCCGTTCGCTGACGCCAGCAGCCAACCACCCCACGTCACCATCAGCACCACGCCGACGAGGAACTCGGCCAGGATGATCCGCCGTCGGGGGATGGTTCCTCGGCTGCCGTGCATGTCGATGGCAGCCAGGCGACGAACGTTCATCGGAATGATGGTGCCAGCGGCGGGCAAGCCGTGGTCGGAGCGCGGCTTCTTCCAATCGAAGATCTTACGACTACCGGGTGCGGGTGATCGACTTATGCTCGACGTAGCCGGTCAGGCCGACCTTGCCGTACTCGCGGCCGAGACCGCTGGCCTTGTAGCCACCGAAGGGTCCGTCGAAGCTGATCGGCGAGCCGTTCAGCGTGACGGTGCCCGTACGCAGGCGGCGGGCGACGGCCAGGGCGCGGGCAACGTCCGCGGACCAGATTCCGCCGGACAGGCCGTACTCGGAGTCGTTGGCGATTCGCACGGCGTCGTCATCGTCGTCGTAGGCGATGACGACCAGGACCGGGCCGAAAACCTCCTCCTGCGCGATGCGCATGCCGTTGTCGACGTCGGCGAACACGGTCGGGGTGACGTAGTTGCCCTTCTCCAGGCCGGCGGGGATCTGCGGGCCGCCGGTCACCAGACGCGCGCCGTCCTCGATGCCGATGGTGATGTAGTCGATCACACGCTGCTGCTGGTCGCGGCGGATCATCGGGCCGATGAAGGTGTCGGATGCGGCGGGGTCGCCGACCTTCAGCGACTCGACCATGTCTTTCACGGCGGTGACAACCTCCTCGTAACGGCTGCGTGGAGCCAGGATGCGGGTCTGCAGGATGCACGCCTCGCCGTTGTTGCCCAGCGAGCCGAACCGCAGTCCCTGCATCGCGGCGGCCAGGTCCGCGTCGTCCAGGATCAGTGCGGCAGACTTGCCGCCCAGTTCCAGACCGACTCGCTTGAGTTGCTGCCCGGCGATCGCCGCGATCCGCCGGCCGGCGCGGGTCGAGCCGGTGAAGGAGATCTTGTCGACGTCGGCGTGCGAGACGAGGTGCTCGCTGGTTTCCCGGTCCGCCGGGAGCACACTGAGGACGCCTTCGGGCAGCCCGGCCTCGTGCCAGAGGTCCGCCAGCAGCATCATGCTCAGCGAGTTCTCCGGGGAGACCTTGAGCACGACGGTGTTGCCCGCCAGCAGAGCCGGGATCAGCTTCGCGGTGGCGGCGGAGAACGGGGAGTTCCACGGGATGACCGCGGCGACCACACCGATCGCCTCGCGCCGGACGATGGTGTCGAAGGCCACCGAAGGGTCGGACGGCGCGACGATTTCCTCCCAGCCGAACTCCTCGGCTGCATGGAGGTAGGCGTTGGTCTGACGGGTCAGAAAGGGTTGACCGATCTTGGTGAACCAGCCTGCCGAGCCGTTCTCCCTGGAGATCGCCGCGGCGATCTCGTCCGCCCGGGCGGTACGCAGCGCGTCGTAACGACGCACGACGTCCTGGCGCTCCTTCGGCGAGGTGCGCGGCCACGGACCGTGGTCGAACGCCTCACGCGCGGCGGCGACAGCCTTGTCGATGTCGGCTGGTGCGGCCTGCGCCACGCGGCCGAGCACCGACTGGTCGTGCGGGGACAGGATGTCGAGCATCAGGTCCGGCGCGCTGGGAGTCACCCAGGAACCACCGATGTAGAGCTTGTCGCGCACAGTCATGTTTGATTCCTTGAGATGAGAAGGGGTGGAGGTATGCGGGCGGGGTGGATGTCGGCGCGCGGCCGGGCGGACCATCCGCGCGACGGACTCGGCGAAATCGCCGAGTCCGTCGCGGTCGGCGGAGACGCGGCCATCGTGGCCGGGTCGCCCCGCTGCACGTTCCGAGCCACCACGGTGTCGGTCAGGCGGTGGGGTAATCCGTGGACCGGCTCACCTCGGCCCACGAGTTGGCTTCCGCTATACGGCCTTCCTCTGAGCTGATCGCGATCCCTAGTGCGTCGCTGCCGAGCAGCAGCCGGCGCGGAGGCTCCACGGTGTCCACGGTGTCCACGGTGTCGACGATGGCGCGGGCCATGCGGTCCGGGTCGCCGGGCTCGTTCCCGGCATACTGTGCGAATCGATCCAGCCATGCGCCAACCGTCTGCTCGTAGTCAGGCGTGATGGGACCGGAGGGCTGGGCGGCCCCGGTGGCCCAGCCGGTGCGGATACCACCCGGCTCGACGATGGTGACCTTGATGCCCAAGGGGGCCACTTCGTTGGCGAGGACCTCGGAGAAGCCCTCCACAGCAAACTTCGCCGTCTGGTAGGCACCCAGGCCAGGGGTGCCGCCCACCCGGCCGCCGATCGAGGAGATCTGCACGATGTGCCCGGAGCGCTGCCCGCGCATCACGGGTAGGACCGCCCTCGTCACATTGACCACGCCGTACAGGTTCGCCTCGACCTGCGCGCGGAATTCCTCCTCGGGGAAGTCCTCGATCGAGCCGCTGGTGGCATAGCCCGCGTTGTTGACCACCAGGTCGATGGAGCCGAACCGCTGCACCGCCGCGGCGACCACCTCTCGGGCCTGCGCCGGGGAGGTGACGTCGAGCGCGACGGCCGCGAGACGCTCGGGGTGCTCTGCCACCAGGGAAGCCAGCGCTTCCGGCTTGCGGGAAGTCGCCACCACTCGGTCGCCGGCCTCCAGCGCTGCGAGCACCAGTGCCTTGCCCAGGCCCTGCGAGCTACCGGTGATCAGCCAAGTCCTTGTCATCGTACGTATCCTCTCGCTTGTCATTCCTCGCCACCCGAAGCGGGCAGCAACACAACCGTAGAGTTACGGTCGCTAAATGCAACAAGCTTGAGGCGGTAAAATTCTGTTCCGCGACTCACACGCAGAAGATTGCCGTGTAGCTGAAACAGTCGAGTATGATCGCAGCACCATGAGAGCCGATGCCGCCCGTAATCTAGATGCCGTCCTCCGCGCCGGAGCTCGACTTCTGGCCGAGGACCCCGGCACCTCCATGTCAGCCGTCGCCGCTGCCGCCGGAGTGGACCGCACCACCGTGCACCGCCGCTTCGCGAACCGCGAAGCCCTGCTCAGTGCCGTCTTCGAGGCCAAGCTCGACTCCGCCGAGAACGTCCTCGACGAGGCCCGCCTGACCGAGGCCCCCGTGCCCGTCGCCCTGCACCGCTACGTGGAGGGAATCGTCCCCGTCAGCCGCGAATGGCCTCTCGACACTCGCCGCATGATGCACGACGACCCTGCCGCCAGCATCCGCCGTCAGGAGCAGAGCGCCCGAGTTGACGCCTTCATCCGCCGATCACGAGACGAGGGATACCTCCGCGGCGACGTGGACATGACCTGGGCGCGAACGGTCCTCGACCAACTCGTCGACGCCGCCGCCCACCAGTTCCCCACCCTGACGCCGCCGCAAGCCGCCGACCTCGTCGTAGCCACCTTCATGAACGGCCTCGGCGCGGCCTGACGGTCCCCCGTTCACCGCACCACCCGCCTGGCACGGCGGGCGACTACCGGGCAGCCTCCGCTCCCGGCTGACTGAAAACTCCTAACTCGTTGAGTGTTGAAGTCGGCGCCAGCAGATGATGGCGCAGGCGAGGGTGAGGACGGCTTCGTGAATGTCGTCGCGGATCTCCCAGCGGATGCGCAGGTGGCGGAACCAGCGCAGGAGGGCGATGGCCTGCTCGACGACCCAGTCGGGTACCGAGCCCGGAGTCGTGTGGGACACCGCGTCGGGCGATGACGGGTGTGGTGCCGCCGGTCAGGCTGGCGGCGAGGGGGATGCCGTCCAATACGATGCGGGAATGGGCAGATTCCTCGCGCTGTTCCACGGCGCGGCTGACGAGGCCGGCAAGGCCGACCTCACCGAACAGCAGCAGACCGAGTTCATCAACGCCTGGGCGTCGTGGGCGCAGGCCAACGAGAAGGCCATCATCGACCCGGGTGCTCCGCTGAACGCGAAGAAGCTGGTCACCGCGCAGAGTGTCGAGGACGTCACCGACTCTCTTACCGGCTACACCATCGTCGAAGCGGGCTCGCACGACGAGGCCGTTCAGATCTTCTCCGGGCACCCGCACCTGGGGCTGTTCGCCGGGAACTCGATCGCGGTCCTGGAGTGCCCGCCCCCGCCCAGCTGACACTCGTGCCACCCGGCGGCTTAAGGGATCCTGATGCGCTTCAGGACGTGCGCCTCGCGATGGCGGCCTCGACGCCGTCGAGGATCAGGTTGAGGCCGAAGGTGAAGTCCTGGTCCTCCGGGTCCTCGCCCGGTTCGCTCTCGAACGCGCCCGCCGCGAACAGCGGCGCGGCCTCGGGGAAGCGCTCCGGGTGGACGAGCGCGGCGAGGGCGTGGCCGTAGTTCTGCTCGACGTCGGCCTGGCTGAGCCCGGTGCCGCTGCGGCCCTGCGCCATCTGCCGGCCCTGCAGGATCGCGTTGCGCACGTAACCGCTGACGACGACGAGTACGCCTGCCTTCGTCCTTGGGTCCAGGCCAGTGTCGTGCAGGACCCGCAGGAACGCGTCCATCCAGCCGATGGCATTCGGCCCTCGGGGCGGGCCGGCGATCGGAACCTCCACGAGCCACGGGTGTTCGGCGTACCGGTCGCGGATCGCCGCCGCCCAGCGATGGACGCCGTCACGCCAGTTGTCCGCGTCCAGTCGGGGGGCGGACCCGGTGGCGTGGTCGGTCATCAGTTCGACGAGTTCCTCCTTCGAGCCCACGTGCCGATACAGCGACATCTTGGTGAAGCCGAGAGTCTGCGCGACCTTCTGCAGGGTCACCCCGTCCAGCCCCTCGTGGTCCGCCAGGTGCACCGCAGCGGCGACGATCCGCTCGACGTCGAGTTCAGCGGGCCGACCGCGGCGTGCGGATGTCGGCAGTCGCCAGAGCCGCGCCAGGTCGGCGGGCACATCATCGGCCATTGACGGCAAACTGTGTCCCATGGATAGTATCTCCTGTACATTAACGCTGTCGTCGGGCGGGACGGGGAGAAGAAGCATATGGACGTGTCAGCGGGCGCAATCGGCGCCACGGCGAGCCGGGCACCCGCCGGGCAACGCCTCCACGACCTCGACGCGCTGCGCGGCTTCGCGCTGCTCGGGATCTTCGTCGTGAACATCACCTTCATGGCCTCCGGCTACCCGGGCAACCTGGTCACGGACCCGGCGTTCTCGTCGGTCCTCGACGACGCGGCGCGGTCGCTGTCCGCAGTGTTCGTCGACATGAAGTTCTACCTCCTCTTCTCGTTCCTGTTCGGATACAGCTTCACCCTGCAGATGGCGGCGGCCGGGCGAGCGGGCGCCGCGTTCGGGCCGCGGATGCTGCGCCGGATCGCCGGCCTCTTCATCCTCGGCGTCCTGCATACCGCGCTCCTGTACGGCGGCGACATCCTGATGACGTACGCGGTGGTCTGCCTGGTCCTGCTCGCGATGCGCCGGGTCCGCGACCGGACGGCGCTGCGCGTCGCCGGCGTGCTCTACGGGATCGTGCTGCTGAGCCTGCTGGCCAGCGGGCTCCTCGTGAACTCCTCCGCGTTCCTGCCGACCCGAGCCGAGGCGCTGGCCAACGCCGAGAAGGCGACGGCCGCGATGCTGGGCAGCTGGGGCGACGTCATCGGCCACCACCTCTCCGGGCTTCCCCTCCTGGTGCTCCAGTCCGCGACGTTCCAGGGGCCGACGGCGCTGGCGATGTTCCTGCTCGGCATGGTTGCCGGCCGACGGCAGCTCCTCGTCGGCGTCAGCGGGCACGAGCCGGTGCTGCGGCGGATCCAGTGGATCGGCTTCCTCGTGGGTATCGCGGGCGGTGTGGTGTATGCGCTGGGCGGCGGCAACGGCGAGCCACTGGCCGTCGGCGTGAGCGCGGCGACCGCTCCGCTGCTGACGGCTGCTTACGTGGCCACGCTGCTGCGGATGATGCACGGCCCGCGGTTCGGGTTCGTGCGGTCAGCCCTGGCACCGGCAGGGCGGATCGCGCTCACCAACTATCTGGGGCAATCGCTGCTGGGGCTGCTCATCTTCAGCGGGATCGGGCTCGGCCTGGCCGGAAGCGTCTCGCCGGTGGGGACGACCGGCCTGGCATTGCTGATCTTCACGGCACAGCTCGCGGTGAGCGCGTGGTGGCTGCGCCATCACCGGTACGGGCCGGCGGAGTGGGCGCTACGGCGGGTGACGAACGGAAAGACGGCGGAGACCGGCGTGATCTCTAGCGGGCTGAGGCGACGCTGGTGAGCGACCTGTTGCTCGGACCATCGACCGCGGACAGGCCGGTGGCGAGCACGGCGGTCAGCAGGCGCAGAGGATTCGTGGGAGGGTTCGGTTTCCGATGGTCACGATCGGCCCTTCCTCAGTCGACGTCTGTAGATCAGCTTCAGGGGGCGGATTTCCGTGAAGTTCCTTATCACCTCGGGGGGCATCAGTAACCCGAGCATCTCCGACGCGCTCGTCGGCCTGCTGGGCAAGCCGATCGCCGAGTCCACGGCCCTGTTCATCCCCACCGCTGTCTACCCCTTCCCCGGCGGGGCCGAGCGGGCGTGGAAGGCAGTTCACGGTCGGGCCGACATTCCGCTGTGTCAGCTGGGTTGGAAGTCCCTGGGGTTGTTGGAGCTCACCGCGCTGCCGACCATTCGGAAAGAGAACTGGGTCCCGGCCGTCCGGGAGGCCGACGCCCTCCTCGTCTGGGGCGGCGACGTGCTGTACCTGACCCACTGGATGCGCCAGTCGGGCCTGGCCGACCTCCTGCCGTCGCTGAGTGACATGGTCTATGTGGGGGTCAGCGCCGGGAGCATCGCGGTCACGCCGCACAACTGCGACGCTGAGTTCGATCTCGGGTTCGTCCCGGACGGCAGCGACATGGTGCAGGACGCCGACCGGGCGTTGGGGCTGGTGGACTTCACGCTGTACCCCCACCTCAACCATCCGGAGATGGCGGACACCACGTTGTCCGACATCCAGAAGTGGGCCTCCGGAATCCCGGTCCCGACGTACGCCATCGACGACAACACCGCCATCCGTGTGGTCGACGGCACCGTCGACGTCGTCTCCGAAGGCGAGTGGGCACTGATCAACCCCTGAGCGGGGCGTTCCCTTCAGTCGAGCACCGACTCGCCGCCCGGGTTGGCGAAAGACTCTCCGCGTACCTCGATGGTGGTCTTTCCCGGGGTGGCCGGAACCCTCACTACCTACGGGGTGCGTCCCGTTCCGACGCCGGGACCGGTGGCAGGTGGCGGGCGAGTGCGTCACGCAGGGCGCCCGTCGCGGGCCGAAGCAGGCCGACGTTGACCGTGTAGACAGGCTGGCCGGCACGGATCCGTGGACGAAGCGTCGTGCCGGGCGGTGCGACCGCTCCTGGGCGCACGGTGACCTGGAGGACGGCGAACGGGCCAGGGCGGCGAACCGTCGCCGAGTGGATCGCCTGCCACGGGAGGACGGCGGATCGCCCCTTCTCGACGAGCCCCAGCGTCGGAGCGGTGACGTCGACCGATGACCAGTTCTTCCGATGCAGCACAACCGAGAGAACGCTGAAGACGACGGCGTAGAGGGCACCGGAAACGGCGATGTTCGTGTAGTCGGCCGGCAGCCGTCCGGCGATGAGTGCCAGCACGGTGTGGACGAGAACCCAGGCCAGCAGCCCCATCAGCAGCATGAACACGAAGGTGAGGCGGGTGGACGTACGGAACGTCGTCCTGTCGTTCTCGTCCACAAGGGTCCTTCCGCCGACCGTGCCGACGACTGTAGGGCATTCCTGGTTGACGTGGCGCTGCCTGCATGACTGCTGACCGACCAGGTTCCGCTGCCTGTCGACCTCGACTATGCCCGTCCCGACGAGCGGAGGGACCACCCGTCCGAGTGGTCCCTCCGCTGGTGTGCTGGTGAGTGGCTAGACTTCAGGTTGGCAGTTCACCTGTGCTCTGCTGCGGCGGGCGCAGCCTCGGGAGGGTGTTCCAGCACCCTCTCGAGGGGCCGTCCCATCAGACGGCGCCTACTCGCAGAAGACCCGCACGGTGGCATCGGGGGAGTCCACCTCCACGGTCACCTCGTCGAGGTGCTCCACGAGCGCCTCCAACTGCTCGGGCTTGAGCTGCGTCAGGTCGATCGGCACGCCCGAGTCGCTGAGTGAGGCGTTGGCCTTGACCAGGGCCTGCGGCGGGACCAGCGCCGCCAGCCGTACGCCGGCCCGCAGCAGTTGCAGTGGCACCCGCACGTTGACCCGCGACGGCTCGCCGTTGTCGGTGGCGTCCACCACCACCCGCAGGTACTTCACCTTGCCCTTCGGTCGGAGGTCGTGACCTGCCACCGCCGGTGCCTGGTCCCGTTCGATGGCGGCGATGAGCTGCTCCGCCTCCTCTGCGGTGATCTTGCCGGCGGCCAGCATGTCGAGGATGTCCTTGCGTTGTTCGGTCATCTGAACCTCTCCTATCGGATAGCGACGAGCACGGCCGTGCGGCCCTGCTCGATGTCGAAGCGGGCGCCGGGCAGCGCGGAGATGACGCACCAACCGGCACCGAGCGCCCGCATCACACGGATGCGGAACACGAGGCAGGCCACGATCGCCGCGAGGACGACCAGGATCACGACCGGCAGGAGTACGAGCGCCACGGGCAGCACCGGAACCCAGAAGCGGAGGGGCCGATGGTCCGGGCGGTTGACCTTCACGGTCACCAACTGCGGCATCACGATCGGCCGTCCAGCTCGGCCAACGCCTGCTGTGCGGTGATCTCACCGCGGCGCAGCCTGTCGATGATGTCTGCCCGTGACGGTGCCGGGTCGGTCTCGACGAAGTCGAGCATCTGCGTGATCCGGTTGAGTCGTGACTTGATCGTCGGGTAGCTCACCCCGAAGATGCGTTCCATCTCCTTGATCGAACCGTGGCAGCGCACGAACGCCGTGACGAAGACCTGGTCCTCGACGTTGAGCTGAGCCAGTTGCGGTAGCTCGAACTCACCCTCGATCGCGACGCCGTTGCTCGCCAGGCGCACCCGCTCGACGACGAACGGCTGGCCCCTGGTCAGGCTGGTCAGTTCCTGCCAGTCCATCGCCTGCTCTGTCATACCTAAATTTGTACCTTAAGAATCTTCAACTTCCAAGACTTGGACCTTAATTTTCTTAAGACCGAGCTCGTGGCCGGGGAGGTGGCCCCCGCTGCGCCCCTCGCGCCGGCCCCGGCCCTTCGGGTAGGCCGGCTGTCGCGCTGGACGGCCGCAGGTTTGTGCGGGCCGGGCCGGGTAACACTCCCCATGGCTGCTGACCACGAGGACCGCTCGCACCCCGACGCCGCTGTTGGGGCGGTCACCGCGGTGGCAGCTCGGGCGCGGCGTCGTGGGGGCGAGGCGGGACGACTCAGGCTCCGGCTGTTCAGCGTCATCTTGCTCGTCGCAGCCCAGTGCGGGCTGGCCGCGGCCTTGTCCTGGGGGCTGGCGCACTACGTCCTGGACCGCCCTTCGCCGATCTTCGCGCCCAGCGCGGCCGTCGGGACGATCGTCGCCGCCCTCGGGCAGCGCGCCCGACGCACCGCCGAACTGATGCTCGGCGTGGGGCTCGGCCTGGTGGTCAGTGACCTCCTCGTGCGCTTCCTCGGCTTCGGGCTCTGGCAGATCGGCCTGGTGGTGGGGCTGGCCATCGCCGTCGCCCTGCTGGCGACCGGGCACAGCGGAGCGCTGGTCGCGCAGGCCGGCAGCACCGCCGTGCTGATCGCAACGTTCTCGCAGTTCGAGCGGGGCCTTGAGTGGGCGCGGATCGTCGACGCCGGCGTGGGAGGCGTCATCGCTCTGGTGGTGGTCGCACTCCTGCTGCCCATCAATCCGATGCGCGTTCTCGAACGCGCCACCGCACCGGTCACCTCGGCCCTGCGTACGCAACTGCAGGAGGTGGGACACGCGCTGGCCGAGCGCGACCGGGACCGGGCGATGCGCGCACTGGATCAGCTGAGTGCGACAGACCCCGACCTGCAACGCATGGACGAGGCCCTGGGCGGCGCCGAGGAAGTCACGGTGATCGCCCCGGCGCGCTGGCAACGCCGACTCGATGTCGAGCACTACCGCAACGGCATCCCCCACGTCCACCGGGTGAGCCTCGAAGCCCGCGAGCTCGCCCGATGGGCGGTGACCACGCTGGAGTACGACGAACCGGTGCCGGAGGAACTTCCGGCCGCCGTGCAGAAGATCGCCGAGGCGGTCCACCTGCTCAGGCGGGAGGCACGCGCGGGCCAACCCTTCAACCGGACGTACCAAGCGGTGTCGGACGGCGCGCGGCTGGCCGGGCGCGCCTACCGCCAGGGGAGCAAGCCGTTTTCCGACGCGATGGTGATCCAGCTACGCACAATGGCCAGCGACCTGCTCCGCGCGACCGGCTGCCCGCCGGAGACCGCCAACCGGATAGTCCGCGAGGCCAGCACGGTCTAGTGCCTCGTCTTGGAACGTGGATGCGCCGGGTCCTGGACCTCTACGACCACCCTGCGCCGCCGCTGGCCGACCAGCGCCAGCACCTGATCGTGGACTTGGTGTTCCTGCCCACGCATGCGTCCGGTCGAATCGGCGACTACATCCGCTGGCAACCGACGAGCCCGACCGAAGTCCGGATTCGCGACCAGGCCCAAGATCCGCCACCCGGACCACCCGATCAAAGGCTGCTTGACGAGGCACTAGTTACCGACGCCGAGGCTCGACATGAACGCCGCCGGGTAACGGTCACCGCGCGCGGCACCCTTCGGCACGGCCGCCTCGATCTCTTCGAGATCATCGGCCGACAGCTTCACGTCCAGCGCAGGCAACGCCTCGGCCAGCCGCTGCCGGGTGCGCGCACCGACCAACGGAACGATGGACGGGTCCTGCGCCGCCACCCAGGCGATCGCCAGCTGCGCCACCGTGCACCCCTTCGCGTCGGCGACGCGGCGCAACGCCTCCACCAGGGCGAGGTTGTGCGACGCGTTCTCGGCGGAGAAGCGGGGACTGTGGTTACGTGGATCGTCCGCCCGCCCCGGCACCCAGTTCCCCGAGAGCAGGCCCCGGCCCAGCACCCCGTACGCGGTCAGCCCGATGCCCAGCTCCCGCAGCGTGGGCAGCACGTCGGCCTCGACCGCTCGCGATAGCAGCGAATACTCAATCTGAAGATCAACAACCGGATGTACGGCGTGCGCCCGCCGGACGGTCTCCGCGTCAATCTCGGAGAGCCCTACATACCGCACGTAACCGGCGTCGATCATCTCCTTGATCGCGCCGATCGTGTCCTCGATCGGCACCGACCGGTCGAGCCGGGCCGGCCGGTAGATGTCCACGTAGTCGACGCCGAGCCGGGTCAGCGAGTAGCTCAGGAAGTTCCGCACCGAAGCCGGGCGGGAGTCCTGACCGGCGAACCGCATGCCCGGCCCCACCTGCTGCCCGAACTTCACACTCAGCAGATAGCTGTCCCGGTCGCGTCCCCGCAACGCCTCCGACAGCAGCAGCTCGTTGTGCCCCATGCCGTAGAAGTCACCGGTGTCGACCAGCGTGACCCCCGCGTCCAGCGCGGCCCGCACGGTGGCGATGCTCTCCTCGCGATCGGCCGGGCCGTACGCGCCCGACATGCTCATCGCCCCCAGTCCCACCGCGGAAACCGTGGGACCCGTGTTGCCCAGAGTGCGTGTCTGCATCGAAACTCTCCCTCATCGGTCGATCTCGGCTCCACCCTGCGCCGCTGTCCGGCCCGCCGACAGCGGAGCGCTTATCGTGGGAGCGCCGCTCCCTGGCTCGGTGCCCAGTCCCCGGGGCAGCATGGAGGCATGCAGCGTGAGCAGCTCGCCGACTTCCTACGCCGCCGGCGCGAGGCCATCCGCCCCGCCGAGGTCGGCATCGCCGACGGCCCCCGCCGCCGCACCGCCGGCCTGCGCCGCGAGGAGGTCGCCATGCTCGCCGGCATGTCCGTCGACTACGTCGTCCGCCTCGAGCAGGGTCGCAGCAGCCAGCCGTCGACCCAACTGCTCGGCGCCCTGGCCCGGGCCCTGCGCCTGACCGACGACGAGCGAAGCCACCTCTTCCACCTGGCCGGCCATCAGCCGCCGCCCGCCGACGGCATCGCCCGCCTGGCCCGGGCCGGCCTGGTCCGCCTGCTCGACCTGGTGGGCGACACCCCCGCCATGATCCTGTCCGACCTCGGCGAGATCCTGGCGCAAAACCGCATGTCGATCCTGCTCACCGGCGACCACACCGGGCTGACCGGCGACCGCCGCTACGTCGCCTACCGCTACTTCACCGACCCGGTCATCCGCGACCTCCACGGCCCCGAGGAATGGCAGCGGCACGCCCGCCAGCAGGTCGCCGACCTGCGCGCGGTGGCCGGCCGGCGGGCCGGCGACCCGGCCGTGACCGGCCTGATCGAACGGTTGCGGGCAGCGAGCGACGACTTCCTGCGGCTGTGGGCCGAGCACGAGGTGGCGGTGCGCCGGGCCGACCGCAAGACGTTCATGCACCCGCGCGTGGGCCGCATCACGATGCACTGCGAAACCCTGGTCACCCCCGACCTCGGCCAGCAGCTGCTGGTGCTGACCCCGGCCGACGCCGAGGCCCGGGAGAAACTCGAGCTGCTGCGCGTGCTGGGGGTCGAGGAGTTCCCGGCCGGCGTGCCTCACTGACGGTGCCCGCGGTTCCGCACGCCCACGGGAGCTCTGACCGACCCCGACGACGACCGGATCACCGCTCTCGCTGGCCACGCCCGCAGCGTCAGCACGAACAAGCCGTGGGGGCGGTTCAGAACTCCGTGCCGGCATGCGGCTCCTCGCGGATGCCGCCGATACCACCGGGCTGACCAGCGCGTTCAGCGACGCCCTTGCTGTATTGAGGCAGCGGCGGTCCGGGCATGACCCAAAAGAAGACGCCCTTCCTGGAAACCGTGCAGTGCCTGTCATCAGGTTCCGGTCTACGGGGTGCGGCGGGTGGCGAGGGTGGCGGGCATGACGGCGGCGGCGCCGAAGCGGCGGCGGGCGGTGTCGGCGGCGGCTTCGATCAGCCGGGCCCGGGGGCTAACCCCATGGTGCCCACTGGCGTCAGCTTCATCACCAACAGACATGCCAGCCTGATCGCGTAAGCGATCAGGAGCCCGAATGCTTGGACAGGTACAGCAGCACCCTCTTCCGTCGAAGGATCCTCATGTCCCGCACCCCCCGCAAGTACCAGTCCACGTATCGCGTTCTGTCGTCTCTCGCCGTGCTGACCCTGGCTGCCGGTGGCGTCACGGCGTGTGGCGACGACGGTTCCTACGCCACCTCCTCGACCTCGAAACCCCCCACATCGTCCGCCTCGCCGTCGGCCAGCCGGGCGGCCGCAGCGAAGCTACACATGGTCAACAACGGAGGACATCGCCTGGCCTTTTACCTCACGCAGGGCAGCGGTTCCACCATCGTCCTGGACTCCGGCGGCGGCGAGTACTCCTCGCAGTGGAAGGACATCGCCCCCAAGCTTCACGCGGCCACCGGCGCCACCGTCATCACCTACGACCGGGCCGGCCTCGGCGAGAGCGACGTGGTGCCCGGCGCGTGGAAGGTCGAGAGCGCAGTCAGCGACCTCAAGGCAGGTCTCAAGCAGCTCGGCGTCACCAAGGACGTAACCCTGGTGTCCCACTCCCAGGCCGGTGAGATCGCGAACAACCTTGCCCAGGACAACCCGGAGATGCTCTCCGGCGCGGTCCTCGTCGACGCCAACCTCCCCCAGTTCTTCACCGACGAGCAAATCCCCCGCCTCGTGGCCGCAGGCCAGCCGGACGTCGACGTGGCGAAGCAGGATCCCGAGAAGCCTGCGAACCGCCAGCTCATCTCCACCGCGGAAGGCTTCGCCGCCGCCCACCAGACCTTCCACAAGGTGAAGTGGCCCGCCTCCGTGCCGGCCACGGTCATGGTGTCGGAGAAGACCCCCTTTGCCGCGTCTCCCGAGGACGCCCAGCGCTGGCGCGACGCCGCCGCCTCGTTCGTCAAGGAAGCCCCCAACCGCAAGCTCGTCACCGCCAAGGGCACCTCCCACGAGATCCCGACAGATCGCCCCGACCTCGTCATCAAGGCGATCGAAGACATGTTCGCGGCACAGCACTGACCGGCGGGGCGGTTTCTAGGGGTCGTCGCAACATGTGGTCGTGTTGATCAGGCCGTGAGCAGTTTATGCAGGCGCTCGACTGGGGTTTCCCAGTCGAGCGTTTGCGTGGGCGGCCTACGCCCCCAAGATGGCCTTGAGTGCCGCGTCGAGTGCCTGGTCTGCCGGGACGGGCATATCGGGGACCACCCCGACACCTTCCCAGTTGGTGCCGGTGACGCTGTTGACGGTCCGGGCGGTCGGCACGGTCACGAGAATGTGTTCGGTGACCGGGTGGCGGGCCGTCGGATGCGCGCCGCCACGCGTCGTCTCACCGACGACGACGGCCCGGCCGTGCGCCTGCAGGGTGTACGCCACGTCCTCGCCGCCGGAGAACGTCATCGCGCTGGTGAGCACATAGACCGGGCGGTCGGTATAGCGCGGTGCGGGCAGGTGCGCCGTCGTCCAGAACTGGCGCGTGGCGCCGGTGGACCGCTCGTAGAAGTCGTTGAGGTGCACCTGGTCGTCGCGGAAGAAGTAGCTGCACCACATCGCGGCTCCCTCCGGTGTTCCGCCGGAGCACGCGCGCAAGTCCAGGATGAGCGCGCAGCTGAGAGCGACCAGTTGCATGGCCGCACCGATCGCGGCGGCGCCTTCGTCGGCGTACGCGATGCGCCGCACGTCGATGAGCCCGACGGTCCCGTCCAGCTGCTCGACCCGGCGGATCCCCTGGTTCTCTGCCCGCAGCAGCGCGAGGAACGCGGCCCGCCCCCCGTCTTGGTCTGCTGGGTCCAGCGACTGCGGCTGGTCCGACCACAGCAGACGCAGATGTTTGTCCGGGCACACCTCCTGCAGGTGGGCGGTCACCGTCTCGCAGAGCACCGGCCCGTCCAGGTCGTCGTACTCGCCTGCCGCGAGGCGGCGCCGGATCGCGGTTTCGATGTCCGCGACCTTCTCTGGAAAGACGTACCCGGCGTCGATCCGATCCAGGGCCTGTCCGATTATCTGTTCGTTTGAGAGCACGGCGGGCCACGGTAGACCGGAAGCAGGGTCATGGCCACCGTATTTCGCAGGGACTCAGGAGCGCGGCAGCATGCCCACGAGCGACGTGATGATCGCGAGCCGCAGGGCTGACCGCAGGTCGACATGGTGGACCGCGAGCGCCGGCTCGGACTCGTAGACGGCGAGCAGGCTCGGCGGCGGCGAGGTGTAGGCGGACAGTGCGCCACCCATGATCAAGGCGTTCAGGCAGAACAGCTCGGCGTGGTCGCCGACCTCGGGCAGGTCCCGCCGGACGAGGCCGGCCATCACCGCGAGCTTGCCCAGTGAGGCCCGCTTGTGCCGGCGGGCCACCTCGACCGAGACGTTGTGCTCGAGCACTCCGCCCTGCGCGCCGAAGAGATCGCAGAGCACCGTCTGGGCGGCAAGCGATCGGCTGAGCACGTCTGCCACCTGCTCCGCCCGTTCCAGCGCGGACCCGCTCGGGTTGACACCGTGGGCCAGCTCCTGCTCCAGCTCGGCCAGCCAGGTCGTCGTCCGGTCGTCCATCAGGTCGAGCAGGATCGCCTCGCGCGACTCGAAATAGCGCAGCACCGCTGTCTTGGCCAGGCCGACCCGCCGGCTCAGCTCGTTCAGGGTCACCTCGGCCACCGGCATCTCGTCGAGCATCGCCGAGGTCGTCTCCAGGATCGCCCGGCGCCGGACCGCACGCTGCTCCTCGCTGCGCGCCCGCTGGAACGTCATGACGCCAACCCTAGCTTAGGTACCGGCGGTCCCTTGACAGCGTACCGGCGGTACCTTACCGTTTCAGGCATAAGTTACCGGCGGTACATAAGGAGTCTGAGATGAAGTGGACCGAGCAGCAGATCCCGCGTCAGGACGGCCGGGTGGCCGTGGTCACCGGCGCCAACACCGGGCTGGGCTTCGAGACGGCCCGGCGGCTCGCCGAGCGCGGGGCGTCGGTCGTGCTGGCCGTGCGAGACACGGAGAAGGGCAAGCTGGCCGCCGCCCGGATCAACGGCGACGTCTCCGTACAGGAACTGGATCTGGCCTCGCTGGAATCTGTGCGCACCGCCGCGACCGGCCTGCGCGCCACCCACCCACGGATCGACCTGCTCATCAACAACGCCGGCGTGATGTACACCCCGAGGCGGACCACCCGCGACGGCTTCGAGATGCAGTTCGGCACCAACCACCTGGGCCACTTCGCGCTCACCGGGCTGCTGCTCGACCTGCTGCTGCCCGTGCCCGGCTCCCGGGTGGTCACGGTCAGCAGCAACGGCCACCGCATCCGCGCCGCCATCCACTTCGACGACCTGCAGTGGGACCGCTCCTACGGCCGGGTCGCCGCGTACGGCCAGTCGAAGCTCGCCAACCTGATGTTCACGTACGAGTTGCAGCGTCGGCTCGCCGCGCACGGCACCACCGTCGCGGTGGCCGCACACCCCGGCATCTCCAACACCGAACTGCCCCGCAGCGTCCCGGCGGTCGTCCGCCGACCGCTCACCTGGCTCGCCCCGTTGATCATTCAACCCGCGACGGCGGGCGCGTTGCCCACCCTGCGGGCCGCCACCGACCCGTCCGTCCTCGGCGGGCAGTACTACGGCCCCGACGGCGCGACCGAGGCGCGCGGCTACCCGAGGCTGGTCACCTCAAGCCCCGAGTCCTACGACATGAGCCTGCAGCAACGCCTCTGGGCCGTCTCGGAAGACCTCACCGGCGTGCGGTTTCCGGTGGGCCGGGCAGCCGTCGCGGCGTGACCGTGCCGCGTCCCCCTGTCAGCCGTCAGAACGTCGCCGTCGTTCCCTTACCGCGAAGCCCACGGCCATGAAGAGCAGCCCGACCGCGATCAACCCGCCGCCCAGGTCCGAAGTGCTGGTGACACCTCCGGCCAGGCGAATTGCGCAGCGATGATCAACAAGAAGAACGCGAGCACGACCAGTGCGCTCGTCGCTTGCCGACGCCGTGAACCCCCTTGATCCCCGGCGCATGTCCGTGGCTCCCTCAGTCCCTTTGCTGCCGCTGTCGCCGGAGGCGCAGCAGGTGCACGAGTACGGCAGTCAAGCCCAGGATGCTGATCGCGGCCGATGTGGCCACGAACGCATCTGGATAGCGCTCACCGACGGTGCTGGCGAGCACAAACCCGATGATGGTGCCCAGGATCACGAGGAGTATGCCGAGAGTCGGTCGTTTCACTGGGCTCACTCCTCTGTGGCAGCCGGACCCGACTTTCTTGGTTGTGCTCGAAGTTCTCCTCGGCCAAACCTGCGAGATGCGGTGATCGTGCCGACGGCGGACCCCGCGGCTGTCAGGTCCGCCCGTCGGACGTGGTGCCGGCCCGGCCCGGTGATGAGTCTTCCGGCCCGCGCCCGCCATACCTATGAAGGGACATGACGAGACGGAAGGATGTCAGGTCGATCGGCACGCCCGAGTCGCTGAGTGAGGCGTTGGCCTTGACCGGCGCGGCTGACGACGCAGGGCGGGCCGTGGCAGTTCACCCGACCGAGGTCAGGTGCGGGCGCTCGGGACCGACCGCTCAGTGAGCTCCCACCGGTCGCCGTGACCGGTGGCGATCGCGACCGCCTCGATGACCCGCCGGGCCGCCGCCGGGTCATCGACGAGGCTGACGGCGGTTTCGAGGTCGACCGGTGGCCCGCCGGCGAGGCTCGCGGCCACGGCGATCATCTGCCGGTCCCGGTCGGGCACGTCGCCGTCCGCCGCGAAGTCGACCACCGCCGCCCAGTCGGTGACCTGCCCCATCCGCACGGTGTCACCCATGTCCCACACCAGATCCAGGATCCCCACGAGGTCACCGAAGCCCGGCTGGTCCGGCACCGCGGTGCCGGTCAGCAAATGCACGGCGGCCCGCCGGCCGAGCGAGGCGCCGGTGGCAGTGTCGGTGCGCAGGACGGCCCGAATCTCATCACCGGTGAACCCGGAGGCGAAGCGTGGCCGGGTGGCTCTGCGATGCAGCGGCGGCGCCGTATCGGGGTCGGCCAGCAACTCCGCCACCCGCAGGCACTCCGCGCACGGCGGCAACGCGGCGATGTCGACGCGGGTGTCACTGAGATGCATCTCGTAGGCGACGTCGATCGCCCACTGGTCACTGCTCCAGACCGGACGCTCCGGAGCCGAACACAGGGTGAGACCCGTCTTCCCGCCGTCGCCGCCCGGCGCGTCGTCGAGATCGACGGACAGATGCTGGAGCGTGCCGTCCGTACAAGCTCGAGGTGTCATCGGATCCTCCTCACCACCGGCTGCTTCGCCGGTCGCTCGTGCCAACGAAGTCTATCCATGCCCCGCAACCGCCCCCACCGACGCCGAGGCGGCACCCGGAGGGACCCGCCCCCTGCGTCGACCCCACCTGCGCACCGGCGCCCCGCCCGGTGGGGCCAGCTGGCGCCCGACCCGCTCACAGGTGGGCGACGACCACCCTGGTGGCCTGGGCGATGCGGGCGCCGTCGTCGGTGGCGTCCTTCGAAACGATGGTGCCAACAGCGGGCAACGTCCGGAGACGGGCCATGCCAAACGACGCTGGTGATGAGTTTCGGCGCCCGCCCCCGTCACACCTCCGACCGGACACGACGAGAGGCGAGGATGACGTGATGAGTGCGGACAGGCGGCTGGAGGAGCTGGGCGTGAGCGGTCTGGGCGAGGGTGACGAACCGGAGTTCTCGGGGTTGGCGCAGCGGCACCGGCGGGAGCTGCACGTGCACTGCTACCGCATGCTCGGGTCGTTCGAAGACGCCGAGGATGCCGTGCAGGAGACGTTGCTGCGGGCCTGGCGGCGGCGGGAGACCTTCGAGGGGCGCTCGACGTTCCGGGCCTGGCTGTACCGGATCGCCACCAACACCTGCCTGGACCTGCTCGCCAAGCGTCGCCCGGAACCCGCTACCGGCGGTGAGGTGCGCTGGTTGCAGCCGTATCCGGATCGGCTGCTCGACGAACTGCCGGCGGGCGACGCGGACGAGCCGGAGGCGCTCGCCGTGGCGCGGGAGACGATCGAGCTGGCGTACGTCGTCGCCGTCCAGCACCTCGCGCCCCGCCCACGGGCCGCGCTGATCCTGCGCGACGTGCTCGGCTGGCCGGCGAAGGACGTCGCGGAGCTGCTCGGCGACTCCGTCAACTCCGTGAACAGCGCGCTGCAACGGGCCCGCGCCGGCATGCGGGAGCACCTGCCCGCCGAGCGGCAGGACTGGACCGGTGGCGACGAGGACGCCGGGACACGCGAGCTGGTACGCCGCTTCACCGAGGCCAGCGTGGCCACCGACATCGGCCGGCTCACCACGATGCTGCGCGACGACGTGCGCTGCTCGATGCCGCCCACCCCGGGCCTGCAACTCGGCCGCGACGCGGTGGTGAACGACTGGATCGAGGGCGGCTTCGACCGCATGACCGGCCTACGAGGCGTCCCCACCTCCGTCAACCGGCAACCCGCCGTCGCCTTCTACCACTGGCGGGAGCGGGAGAACGTGTACCTGCCGTTGACGATCGACGTCCTGCGCGTCACCGGAGGGGCGATCACCGAGATCACCACCTTCCACGACGACCAGTTCCCGAGGCTCGGGCTGCCGGAGCGGCTGCCGGCGGACGGCACGGAGTAGTCCCGATGTCCGCCCGCTACCCGAGACGATGGAGCAATGACGTGACCAGCATGGACGCCGCCCCGGCAGTTACTCAGACCAACCGCCGACTTCTCGGGCTCGCCGGCACCGGCCTCGTCGCTGCCCTCGCGGCGGTGGTGGCCACCACCCTCGCCGCCGCGCTCGCCCAGGCCGTCGGCGTCGACTTCGAGATCCCCGACGGTGGCGAGACGGTCCCGCTGGGCGGGTTCGCCGTCGTGACCGGCTTCTTCTCGGTCGTCGGCACCGTCATCGCCGTCGCCCTGCTGCGGTGGAGCGCCCGTCCCGCCGAGCGGTTCCTCTGGACGGCGGCGTCGCTGACCGCGATCTCACTGGTTCCACCCCTGCTCGCCGGGGCGAACACCACCACCACCACCGTCGCTCTGCTCGGGCTGCACCTCGTGCCGGCGGCGGTGATGATCCCCACCCTGACGCGCAGCCTCCGCGCCCGGGCCGGTTGACGGTCCCGCGCCGGGCGGTCAGGCCGCCGAGCGACCGGGCCGCCGAGGTCGCGGGGCTCGCCGGCCGATCTCGCATACTCGGAATGCTCCTCGGGACTGGGCGCACGCGGTGCACACCCGCCGCGCGGGCATCGGTCGGATAGCCTGTCGCCCATGGAATCCGTGGACGTGGTCCTGGCCGTCGCATGCCTCGCGGCCAGCCTGGCCATGGCCGCCGTGCTGCTCTACCGGAGCCGTGGCGGCACGAGGGTGCCCCGGATCTTCGGCCGCCCGCAGCCCCTCCCACGCCTGCGGGCCGCGATGCACATCTGCCTCGGCCTCGGACTGGGCGGTGGCTGGCTCGTGAAGGACCTCTTCCCACCCCACTCCACCGGCGACACGGTGCTGTTCAACGCGGTGCGGATCCTGCTGCTGGCTGCCGTCGTCGCCGCCGTGCTGGGCGCGTTCCGGCACCCGCGGTCACTTCCCGACGAGGCCACCCGCTGAGCCGGCTTGCGTTCGTTGGTCTGCCCGTGACGAACGTGCGTTGTTGATCGGCGGCATGGAGATCCGCGCAACATCAGGGTTGTTGCTTCCACCCGCTGAGCAGGGGACCAACAATCCTGATGTTGCGCGGATCTTGGCGACGAGCGTTCGATGCGGGCGGCCTCGCCGGTGTCACGCGGGGCGACGTCAGTCGTCGTGCCGGGCACCGCGATCGGGTGCGGCCATGTCGCCCGTGGCGGGCGTGCCCTCGGCCAGCCCGTACCGCAGGTACACGGTGCCCTTCGTGCTGGCCACCGGTGGTTCGAGGAGTGTGAGGTTCGTGGGCACCGCGCCACCGTCGAACACCTTCTTGCCGACGCCGAGCACGATCGGGTGCACCCACAGGTCCAGCCGGTCGAAGAGCTTCTCGCGCAGGAGGGTCTGCACCAGGTTCAGGCTCCCGACGACCTTCACGTGCTCGTGCCGGTCCCGGATGTCGCGCACCGCGCCGGCCAGGTCCGGGCCGAGCTGGGTGGACCCGGCCCACGACAGGTCGGGCGTGCCCCGGGAGGCCACGTACTTCGGGACGCTGTTGAAGAGCGTGGCGATGTCGTTGTCCTCGCCGCCCTCCTGGTGCGGCCAGTAGGCGGCGAAGATGTCGTACGTCCGCCGGCCGAGCAGGAGAGCGTCCGTGCCCTCGTACGCGGCCGCGACCTGCGCTCCGGCGACCTCGTCCAGTAGGGGCGCCTGCCAGCCGCCGAACGGGAACCCCGCCGGGTCCTCGTCGGGACCTCCGGGCGCCTGCCCGACGAGGTCGAGGGTGGCGAACAGCTCGATGTGGACGAGGCCCATGCCCTACTCCTCACGAAGTGGTTGTCTCGACCCCCGAGAGTAGACCGGTGAAGGCGCGCATAGAGGGTCCTCAGGAGCGTCGGCGTGGTCGTCACGGCAACAGCTTTGATCCGCACGCCGGCCCATCCAGGACCCGTGGACGTCTCAGGGCGTGGCCGGCCGGGGCGTGGGTGTGAACGGGGCCAGGAGGAGATCGGTGAGGCGCCGCTGGGCGGGCTCGTCACCGGTCAGGCGAAGCGCGCCCGATGCGAGCGCTGCCGCCATGGTGATCTGGTGGCCGCAGACGGCCCGGAGGGTGTCGATGTCGGTGGTGAGGGCCGCGTCGGGCTCGGGTGCCGTGCCGCGCCGGATCTGCACTGCACCGTCGGCGACCTCGGCGAGGTAGGTGTCGGCGTCGACGTGAAACTCGTAGACGCCACGTAGGGCCGCGGCTCGTGCTGGATCGAAGGCCGCCTTGATGCTCAGCAGCAGGGAGTCGATGCCGAGGGCGCCCTCGGGGGACTGTGGGGACTGGCTTCCCCAGCGTCCGAACTGAAGGAGGATGGGCTCCAGGGCCCGGCCCCATTCGGTGAGTTCATAGAGGTGGACCCGGGTGGGCGGTCCCAGGTCACGCCGGTGCACGACGCCGTGCTCGGTCAGCTGGCGCAGCCGCTGGCTCAGCACGTTCGGGCTCACTCCGGGTAGGCCGCCGAGCAGGTCGTTGAAGCGCCTGGGGCCGAGCAGGAGGTCGCGTACCACGAGCAGTGCCCACCGCTCGCCGATGACATCCAGTCCACGCGCGACACCGCACGGATCCCCATAACTACGCATGCCGCTCATGACCTTCAGCCTACCCGGATCCTTTTTTAGGAGCGCCACTTGTTCTGTAGGAGTTAACCCTCTAGCTTGGCTCTCATGAGCCTGCTCAACTCCGAGGCGGCGAGCCCGCCGCAAGGTGATGTGAAGCTGCTGGCAACCCCCGTGGCGCAACGCCTGCTCGTCGGGCCCGTGGCGCGCCTGGCCTACACGAGCAGGGATGGGACGCCGCGGTTGATTCCGGTGAACTTCCTGTGGACCGGCCAGGAGTTGGTCGTCGGCGCGTTCGCCGGCACCTACAAGATCCGTGAACTGCGCGCACGACCGGACGTGGCGGTCTGCATCGACACCACGGACGGGCTTCCGGAGGTGCTCATGCTGCGCGGGAAGGTCACCCTGACGGAGGTCGCCGGCGTCCTGCCCGAGTACGCCACCATCCAGCGCACGGGGATGGGCGAGGAGATGGGCAACGCCTACCTGGAGGCGATCGACAAGCCGGGCCTGCGGATGGTCCGGATCGGCCTGCGCCCCACGTGGGTCGGAGTCGTCGATTTCCGGGAGCGGTTCCCGGCCCGGACACCGGAACCCGTCCGAGCCGCACTCAGGGGCAGCCGATAGCGGCAGAGCACCGGCACTCACCTCACGATGACGGAGGACGAGAGATGCGCAAGATTGTCGTGTCGATGTGGACCACGCTGGACGGGTTCGTAGCCGGTCCGGACGACGAGATGGACTGGCTGCTGGTCGACGACCAGCTCCAGAGATACGAGCGGGACCTGGTGGACAACGCCGGAAGTCTGATGCTGGGCCGGGTGACACACGCCGACTTCGCCGGCTACTGGCCGCAGGCCGCCCGGAACCCCGACGAACCCGACGACGTCAGGGGGTACGCCCAGCGCGTCGACGCCCTGGAGAAGATCGTCGTCTCCGCCTCGGGCGACATCGCGACCTGGAACAACACCCGGAGACTCACCCACGTCGACCCCGACGAGATCACCCAGCTCAAGCGTGGGTCCGGCGGTGACATCGTGGTCTACGGCAGTCTGTCCGTGATTCGGTCCCTTGCCCAGTACGGGCTCATCGACGAGATCCACCTCCTGGTGCACCCCGTGTTCCTGCGTGACGGCAAGGCGCTGTTCCCTGGCGGTCAGCCGCCCGCGCGACTGGAGCTCCTGTCCGCCGAGCCCTTCGCCTCCGGGGTCGTCCTCATCACCTACCGCCCGAGCATCGACACCCGAAGCGCCTCCTGAGTCCTGGCCGACGAACCGGGCTCGAGACGCCCAGACGTTCGGACAGGGATCGTCATCGCCGTTCCTCCTGAGGCGCCGTCGGTCAGGGCAGGATCTCGACGTACCCGTCGCTGCCGTGCACACGGATCCGCTGCCCGTCGCGGATCAGCCGGGTGGCGTCGAGCACGCTGACCACAGCCGGCAGGCCGTACTCCCGTGCGATCACCGCGCCGTGCGTCATCAACCCGCCGACCTCCGTCACCAGGCCGGCGATGCCGACGAACAGGGGCGTCCAACTCGGGTCCGTGTGGGCCGTGACGAGGATGTCGCCCGCTTCGAGATCGGCCTGCGCCATGTCGAGGATGACACGGGCGCGTCCTTCGACAGTCCCGGCGGACACCGGCACACCGACCAGGGCGCCGGCCGGCACGTCGTCGCGTCGGTACGCCCCGCGGACGACCTCACCGTCCGAGGTGAGCACCCGGGGCGGGGTGAGCGCCTGGTGCGACCGGAACGCCTCCCTGCGCTGCCGGATCAGCTCGTCGTCCACCCGGTGCGAGCGCACGACCTCGTGGAACTCCTGGAACGTGAGGTAGAAGACGTCCTCCCTCTCGGTGAGCACGCCGGCCCGCACGAGGCGCTCCGCCTCGTCCAGCAGGGCCTGCTTGTAGACGAAGTAGCGGCAGACGATGTCGTACTTCGGGTACTCCCGATAGCCGATGAAGGTACGCACCCGGTCGATCATCCGCTCGGTCTCGTCGGCCTTCTGCTCCCCGTCCGGCAGCGCCCGCAGGCGCGTCAAGACCTCCTGCGCCTTCTGGTGCGCCTGCTGGTCTCCCTGCTCGAAGCGCCTCCTGGCGGCACCCGGCTCGAAGAGCCTGACGTTGTCGAGGATCACCGGCACGAGTGTGCTGGGGCGTTCGCTCCACCGCGGCCTGGTGATGTCGATCTCGCCGACACAGCGCATGCCGTACCGGTCGAGGTACGCCTCGATGGCGTCGCGCGCCTCGGTCCCGCCCGCGAACTTCGGCAGCTCGTCGAGGAAACCGTCGTCCTCGACGCTCTGGAGGAACGCCACCACCTCCGGATGCGGACGGATCTGGTCGGCGACGTCGAGCAGCGCCAGTCCCATCTCCGACGTGATGTTGCCGGGGGCGGACAGGGTGAGGGTGTCCGCGGCGTTCTTCTCGCCCAGCCACTCGTGCAGCCGGTCGTTGAGCCACCAGGTGGCCTCCATGCCGGCCATGATCGCCTGCATGTTCAGCGGCTCGGCGAGGACCCGTTTGTGCTCCTGGAAGGCTTCCAGCAGGAAGTCGAACAGCGCCGTGCCGGTCACCGTCGCGATGTCGCGCCGCAGGGCGGCGACGGACGTCTCGCTGCGCTCGATCAGCTCGGTCACGATGGCCGGGTCGGTCGCGATCGGGGTGGACGCGCCGCCGGTCGTCGGCCTACCGGGACCGCCGTCGTCCGGGAGTGTCGGAACGAAGTCCCGGTCGAGGATGGTCTCCAGCGCGTCCCTCATCAGCGGATCGTCGCGCCCCGCCATCTTCAGGAAGCCGGCGCGGCTGGCGGGGGAGGCCAGCAGCCGGGTGGCGTCGACGAACAATCTCCCGCCGGCCGCCAGCATCGGGGCGATGGCGGTCAGCTGCCACATGGAGAGTCCCAGCGGCCGCATGGCGTCGGTCATCATCTGCTGGTGACCGACCGAGAGGTAGACGTGGTTCTCCTGGTCGCTGGTCGGGGGAACGGGGAACAGCGTGGTGATCGGCCGGCTCTGCACGATCAGGAAGTCGTCGTCGACCAGGCACCATTCGATGTCCTGCGGGCGGCCGAAATGGGCCTCGATCCGTCGCCCGAGCCGCACGAGCCGTACCACCTGCGCCTCGGTCAGCGCCGGCTGTTCCTGCCGCTGCGGATCGATCGCCACCTCCCGCGTACCGCCGCCCGGCAGGGCGGCGACGGCACGGTGTTTGGCGGCAACCGCCCTGGTGACGACCTCCCCGTCGCGCACCCTGAAGACGTCCGGGTTCACCAGGCCGGACACCAGGGCCTCGCCGAGGCCGAAGCTGGCGTCCACGGTCGAGACCTTCCGGTTGCCCGTGACCGGGTCGGCCGTGAACAGGATTCCGGCCGCATCCGGAAAAACCATCTGCTGTACGACGACAGCCATGTGCACCGTGCGGTGGTCGATGCCGTTGCGCAGGCGGTAGACGACGGCCCGCTCGGTGAACAGCGACGCCCAGCATCGGCTGACGTGCCGCAGGATCGCCTCCGGCCCCACGACGTTCAGGTAGGTGTCCTGCTGGCCCGCGAAGGACGCCGTGGGGGTGTCCTCCGCCGTCGCGCTGGACCGCACGGCGTAGGCCGCCTCGTCGCCGAACCGGGCGAGCGCGCGGGTGATCGCTGCCGTCAGCTCGCCCGGGATCGCGGTCTCCTCGATGCTGTGGCGGATCTCCGCGCTCAGCGTGCGGATCTCCTCCCGGTCATCCGGGTCCAGGCGCGAGAGCTGATCGAGCCGCTCGTCGACAGACGGCGCCTCTGCCATGACCCGCCGGAAGGCGGCCGTCGTGACGCAGAACCCGGCCGGCACGCGGATGCCGTCGATCCGCGACAGCCCGCCGAGGTGCGCGGCCTTGCCACCGACGACCGCGACCTGCGTCTCGTCGACCTCTCGAAGATCCACCAGCGGTACGAACTCGCTGCGGCCCGCGTCCATCGACACCACACCCACGTCGCGCCCCCGTTACCTCGTTTGTGCTGGTCCGGCCGCCGATTCTGCGCCACGACCGGGGTCTTGCGGCAAGCCCCCAGGTGCGATATACGTTAGAAGTGGCAGGGAGAGTCATCTCCTTGCCTTTACTTTTTGTCGCCCCCGGTGGTGTGGTGACCCGCCTGACCGCTGCACACCTCGGCCGGCCTCTCCAGGCCGCCGACACCACCGACCGGCGCACCCGAACCGGTCGGGGAACGAGAGTCGCCAGCATGCGGATCCGGATCGACGGCAGCGACCTCCCCGGTCGACGTGCCGGTGCGCAGGCCGACACGCTGCGGCTGAGCGACGTGCACGTCGGAGTTCAGCGCAAGGCCGAGGTGGTCGACCTGGTGCCGGCCCACGCAGACGACGCCACCTGGCGCTTCGAGGTGTCCAGCCGCGAGATCGACGGAATGCTCGACGTCGGCGGTCCATGGGTGCACGGCCGTCCCGGAGCGCGATTCCTGTACCTGAGCTGGGGCACGATGACCGAGGACGGCTTCGCGATGTTCCGACGGGCGAAGTTGATGTTCACCGACGTCCCGACCGAGCTGCTGCGCGCCGCACACGAGGGCGGCGGGGTCCTGGTCGGCCGGGTCGGGCTGACCGACGCCACCGGCGGGCCGCTCTGCGCGCGCGTCCGGCCGCCCGCCATCGCCTGGACGGTGGAGTGAGGGGCTGCGGCCTCCGGGTTGGTTCAGCTAGCTGGCGAAGTCGACGCCGCTGAGGGAGACGGCACGGTGCGCGGCGAGGTGTTCGGCCTCGACGGTGATGGCGTCGCGCGGCGCGCCCGACAGCCGCAGCCAGGGCTGCACGGCGACCGTGAACGTCCTGCCGGACTTGCGCGGGCGCCAGGTGCCGACCAGCTCGCCGTCGACCAGGACGGCGCCAGGGCGACCCAGCACCGGCCACAACTGCTTGGCGTGCGCGGCGTTCGGCACCAGTGTCGCCCGGTCCTTCGCCTGCAGGAACAGGTCGTACGGACCGAGGAGGCGGGTGCCCGTGCCGTCGGCCGACTTCAGCGCCTGTTCGTCGGCGGCCAGCAGTGAGCGCACCTCACCGCAGACCGTCACCTCGACCACGTCGTCGGGCCAGCGCGCCTTCACGTCCTTGACCGGGGCGTCGAGATAGTCGGCCACCTGTTTCGGGGTGGCCGGGCCGAGCAGGCGGAGGTACGCGCGGATGAGGTCGAACCGGTCACCCGGAGCGGCTGCTTTCGTGAAGCCGGTGATGCGCCGCAGGACCGGGGGTGAGGTGTCGAGCTGCAGTTCCAGTCCGGCCCGCACGGCGGCGAGCCGGAACGGCATCTCGTAGAGGTGCGTGGCGTCGCACGGCCGGCAGAACCGCAGGTACGGCTCCGGCAGCATCGTTGCCAGGCGGCCGGACACGTCTCCCTTGACCGCTGGCACGGTGACGATGGCCCGCATGCGAGAGGCGATCTCGTCGAGGGCCGCGAGGTTGTCGATGCCAGCGGCTTTCAGGGGTCGGGACGCGTCGTAGATGCGCTTGCCCGCGTCGGCATCGGTGAAGGGTTCGACCGCGGCCGCCACCCTCCCGACGTCGGCCCGGCGATAGAGGTGGGGGGCGCCCCGCACGGTCCACAGCAGGACCACCTCCCTGCCGGACACCGCGGTCACGTCGACCCCGCGCACCGCCAGCGCCCAGCGGGCGCCGTCCGGCCCGGTGTTCTGCACCCCGATGTCCAGGACGGCGGTGTCGGCGAGCGTGCCCACGCCCCGGTCGAGCTGCTGGGCCCGGACGCGGAAGTTCAACACCTGGCGCCGATCCACCATGCCCGCACCCTACGCTGCTCGACCGGCCCGTCGATCGAGCTGCCAGGAGGCGGCCGGCCACGCCGCGATGAAGCCGGCCATCAGCCCTATCTGACCCGCGAACCAGAAGATCGGGCTGCCGGGCCGCAGAGACGGCTCGGGAACGACGTGGTGCGCGAGAGTCAGCCACGCGAACAGGGCCAGCTCGAAGGCGGTGATGGTCACCAGTTCGACCTTGACGACGGTGGTTGTCGCGTGCCAGATCTTCGTGACGCTGCGACCGGGTTCGCCGATGTACCGGAAGAGGACAGCGATCGTCACGGCCGCCAGATAGTCGCCGGCGTAGTCGATCCACAACGTGCCCTGGGCCGGGTCGTCTCTGAGGGCGTACAGGGCGACCTCGGCGACGACGAAGCCCAGCGCGCAGTGCGCGCCGCAGCGGGACACGTAGGTGACCATGACGCCCCGCCGAGGCCGGCGCTCAGCGTTTCGCCGTCGTCGTCCGGACGCCTCGGGCCTGCCCCAGTTCCAGTAGAGCCGGACGGCCGCCGGGCCGATGTAGAGGACGGTCACCAGCCAGACGATCTCCATGACCCGCACCGGCTGGCGATGCCCGCGTAGGTAGGTGTCGGCGACCACGATCACGAAGCTGACGAACGCCGCCGCGAGTGCGGCCCAGGACAGCGCCAGCAGCCAGGTTGGTTGCATCCTCGCCCCTTCCGCAGCCGGGCGCCGACCCGCCGCCCGCAGCCGAAATGCAGGACCACCGAGGACACCTCGGAGTTTGCCACGCCGTACTCGCCCGCAGTGCGGAAAGGCGCAGGCGAGGATCGCTTGACCTTGACACAGTGACAAGGTCTGTACTGGGGTCCGAGGAGGTGGGTTCGATGACCGGTCCGCAACAGGACACGACCACCACGAGGGCTCTCCAGGGGCTGAAGCACACCAACGCGTCGGTGCGACTGCGTGCGGCCCTGGCCGTCGGCACGACCCCGGACCCGCGAGGCGTCGACCCGCTCGTCGCGCGGTGCGCGATCGAGCCCGACTTCTCCGTACGCGAAATGCTCACCTGGGCCCTGACCCGCCACCCGGCGGCGCAGACGGTCCCCAGGCTGCTGGGTGAACTCGGCTCGGAGCGTGCGCAGGCACGCAGCCAGGCGTTGCACACGCTCTCCAAGATCGGGGACCGGCGGGCGTGGCCGGCGATCACGCGGGCGCTGCTCACCGACGCCGACGACGAGGTGGCGCGCAGCGCCTGGCGGGCGGCGGTCGCCCTGGTGCCCGACGGCGCGAGGGCCGACCTGGCCGGGGTGCTGTCGACGCAGTGGGGGCGGGGCAACCGGGAGACGCAGTTGAGCTTGAGCCGCGCGCTGATCGCGCTCGGCGAGGTGATCATGCCGACGATGCGGGCCGCGATGACCGATCCCGACCCGCGGGTACGCGCGCACGCGACCGCCACGCAGCGGCTGTGGCAGGACCCGGACGCCGGTTTCGCGTACGCGATCGACGAGGCCACGCGGGTGGTGGCGCTCGGCCCGGCGGCGGCGAGCGGGTGATCGGGTGCTGATCGGCGAGGTGGCACGCCGGTCCGGGGTGAGCGCGCGCGTGCTCCGGCACTACGACTCGCTCGGGCTGGTCCGGCCAAGCGGTCGGACCAGCACCGGCTACCGCGAGTACACCGCCGAGGACATCCGGCTGATCTTTCAGATCGAGAGCCTGCGGTCACTGGGGCTGTCGCTGCGCGACGTGCGGCGGGCGCTCGACGATCCCGGGTTCGCTCCCTCGATCCTCGTCGACGACCTCATCCGCCAGACGCGGCAACGCATCGCGGGCGAGATGGAGTTGCTGACCCGGCTGCGTCGGATCGGTGCGGCCGAACCGGTTGACTGGGGGGACGTCCTGGAGACCGTCGGCCTGCTGCGCGGATTGGGTTCGGAGAGCGCTGGCCGGCGTCAACGCGCGGCCCTGTCGTCTTCGGTGAAGGTCTCCGTGGAGGCACTGGTCGAGGCGGTGCTCAGCGAGGCCGACCCGAACGTCGCCGGTGCCCTGCGCTGGGCTCTGGCGCGGTCCGCCGACAGCGGACTTGCCCTGCTGGCGGAGGGCCTTCGGTCGCCGGAGGCTGAGGTACGCAGCCGTGCCATCGAGGCCATCGCCCAGGTGGCGCACGACCCGGCGACCGGCCTGCTGCGCGACGCCCTCACCCACGCCGACATCGTGGTCCGCCGGCGCGCGGCACTGGCGCTCGGGGCGCGGGGCGTGGCCGACGCGGTCCCGACGCTGGTCGACATGGTCGTCGAGGAGGCCCACGACGTCGACGCGGCCGACGCGCTGAGCGCGTTGGCGAGCGACCCCGCGCTGGCGGAGCAGATCACGACCGGGCTCGTCGACCGCCTCGCGCACGAGTCGGTGCGACCGTCAGCGCGTCGACGGCTGACCCAGGCGCTCGCGGACATCCCCGGAGGAGCCGCCTCCCGTGCCCTCGCCGAGCTGACCCAGGACCAGGACCGGGTCGTCGCCATGACGGCGACGTACGTCCTCGGGCTGCGCGACCTGAAGGGCTGACGGACCACTTCCGACCACAGTGGAGGTCGGAGGACGGAATACCGACGTGCCCTTCAACCCGGACCGGCAGGAGGTGGACGGCATCAGGGGCGCTCCGGCTCGCCGACCTTCGTGGTGGAGGTGTTCGAGGTGTGCAAGCCGGCGGTGGCTCGCGTGGCCCTCGGGGGCGGCGAAGGGTCGCTCAGCGAGCTGGCGACCCGAGGGCTGTCCGTCGACTGACCGGCACGACCCGGGAGCTGACGCACGACACGACCGGACTGTCATCTCTACGACCCGGGATGGTGGGGGCGATGGCGGGCGAAGGCGTCGGCCTTACCCCAACGGCCGGGAACGTCCAGGAGTGCCATCCGCCCGAAGGTGGACGGTAGCGCGGGGTCCACGGCCAGGTGGTCCTCGTGCGGGTCTAGGCCGAGCATGGTGCGGATGAGCAGCATGCACGCTCCGCTGGACCACGCCTGCGGGCTGCCGGCGGTCGGGTACCGGACCGGGTACCGGGTGGTGGCGCGGTCGAACCCGCCGAATGCCTCGGGCAGCCGACCCTGGAAGTAGGTGGCCGCGGAGAGGATGCTCTCGGCGATGCGGCCCGCCTCACTGGTGAAGCCGTACCGGCGCAGACCCCAGGCGATGAACGAGTTGTCGAACGGCCAGACCGTGCCGTTGTGGTAGCCGAGCGGGTTGTAGCGGCGCTGCCCCTCGGCGAAGGTGCGCACCCCCCAACCGGAGAAGAGCGCCGGACCCATCAGGTGCTCGACGATTCTCGGGGCCCGCTCCGGTGGCACGATGCCACTCCACAGCAGATGCCCGATGTTGGAGGACAGGCTGTCGACGGGAGTGCCGTCGTGGTCGAGCGCGAGGGCGTAGAAACCCGCGTCCTCCAGCCAGAAGTCCCGGTTGAAGCGGTCGTACAGCGCCGCCGCCTCCTGCTCCAGCCGCTCGGCGAAGGCGGGGTCGCCCCAGACGGTACGCGCCAGCCGCGCACCCCGGATCTTGGCGTCGTAGGCGTACCCCTGCGTCTCGCAGGTGGCCCTGGGAAAGCCCGGCAGTCGTCCGTCGGCGTAGGAGATGCTGTCCCAGGAGTCCTTCCAGCACTGGTTGTCCAGGCCGGTGGCGCGGTTACGCCGCTCGTACCAGATGTAGCCGGTGGAGGTCAGGTCCGCGTACCTGTCGATCCAGGCCAGGGCGGCGCGGGCCTCCTGCTCCAGATCCAGCGCCAGCGCGGTGTCGCCACTCCACCGCTCGTACTCGTCGAGCAGCACCACGAACAGCGGCGAGGCGTCCACGGTGCCGTAGTAGGGCGAGTGCGGCTGCTCCTCGAACGCGGCCGACTCGCCGTAGCGCAGCTCGTGCAGGATCCGGCCGGGATCTTCCTCCAGCACGTCGTCGCGCCGAGCGCCCTGCAGGGATGCCAGGATCCGCAGCGTCGGCGGAGCCAACGACGGTGTCACGGGCAGGGTCTGCAAGCAGGTCAGCAGGCTGTCGCGGCCGAACAGGGTCATGAACCAGGGCAACCCGGCCGCGGGTACGGTCGCGCCGCCCAACGACAGTGGGGCGAAGCGCAACGCGGCCAGGTCCACCAGGCTGCGGGCGTACACCTGTTGGAGGGCGACGCTGTCGGTGTCCAGCGTCGGCGCCGCCGCGACCCAGGCCCGCAGGCTGTCGGGCAGGGTGGAGTCGTCCGGGCGCTGGGCTCGCAGGGCGGAGCGCAGGTCGACGCCGTCCGGGCGCAGCGCCCGCATCACCGCCTGCAGGCGCGTCGACCACTGCTCTCCGGGGCCCAGGTGGACCGTGAACCGGAGGCCGTCCGGGTCGTACTCGGCGGGTTCGGTGGCCGACACGACCACCTCACGCTGGTAGGTGGAGCGGCGGTAACCCAGGCGCAGGTCGTTCGGGCCGACCTCGGTGTAGTACGTGCCCACCTTGTCACTGACGTCGAACTTGATCTCGAAGATGTCGGCGAAGTCGGCAGCCACCTCCAGGCGGATGTCGAGCTCCGTCTCCTGCTCGCCGTAGTTGAAGATCGTCAACGACTCGGTGAGGTCCGGGCCGATCCGCCTGCGCCGGATGGCGGACACGTCGGCCTGCACGTAGTCGACCGCCGCGCCCGGCACCACGAAGAACGTGACCTCGTAGTAATGGCTGTCGTCCACCGACAGTGCGGTCATGCACTCGCCGTTGACGAAGAGCATCCAGCGGGACAGGAAGCGGGTGTCGGCGGCGAACAGCCCGACCGGGGTGGCGGGGGACGACTCCACATCGCCACTGGCGTCGGACACCATGAAGGTGTTCCCGTCGATGCACGCCACGGTGCCCTGGATGTCCCGCATCGGTCACCGGCCGCCGTCCGGGCCGTCGTGCTCCGGCTCCCGCGGGAACAGTCGCCCGATCCGCAACGCCAGGCCGAGGTCACCGTCGACCAGGATCTCGCCCCGGGTGATCGCCGCCAGCCCGTTTACCCGGCCACGCGCCATCGCGTCCGCGACCTGCGCCGAAACCATGATCACGGTGGTGGCCGGCTCGGCGCTCCTCGTCACCCGCATCCGGCCGTGGTCGATGTCGAGGAGCCACTGTTCGAGGCGGTCCCCGTCCCGAATGTCGAAGCGCACGCTCCCACAGACCTTGCTGAAACGCGGGTCCTGGCCGGCAACGGTCAACTGCTCGAAAAAGGCGCTGGTCGCCGTCATCCCACCTCCCCGACCGCTGGTAGCAGCGGATGGCGGCTACCCGGTGCGGGTCACTGTTAACTCGTGGCGGCGCGTCTTGTTCAGGGTTTGAGCGTGAGGCGGCTCCAGCCGATCGCGTCCGTGGTGACGAGAATGTGGTCGGGCTCGCCCGCCGACCCGTCGTCGCGGCCGAAGAGCCAGGCGTACCCGGGTGCCACACTGGCCGTCCCGACCACCGGGCCGTACTCCCGCGCGACCGTGAAGTGCCTCCCGTCGTCCCGGCTGACCAGGAGCCGCGCGAGCCGGTTGGGCTCGGTCCCACCGGCGATCGCGAGCAGGGAGCCGTCCGACCCCACCGTGAGGTCCCACGTCCACCACGGCAGGTCGACGCCGACGTCCGTCCAGGTCTTCGCGCCGTCCGTGGTGCGGAGCAGCCGCATCCCACCGTTCGCTGTCGGCGAATCGGTCAGCGCGTACCCTTCCCGGTCGTCGAGTCCGACCACCGCGACCACGCTCGCGTCGTCGCCCGCGTCCCAGGTGGTCCAGGTCGCGCCGCCGTCGGTGCTGCGGGCAACGGTCGAACCCGAGGCACCCCCCATCCGGTACATCGCCCAGATGGAGCCGTCCGCAGCCGGGTAGAGACTGAACAGTGGACGCCACGAGGGCGCCTTCGCGGTGAGCCGGTACACGGTCCCGCTCGACGGATCCACCGCCAGTGGCTCGGACAGTGGCTTGCAACCGAAGCCGCAGAAGACCGGCCGGGCCGTCGCGGGGAAGGCGGGTACGGCGACGATTGCGGAATTCCCGTCCCGCCAGGTACGGCCGTAGTCGGTGGAGAGATGAAGCACCCCGGCGTCGCTCACCAGGTAGGACCGGTCACTGAGCACGGCGACCTCGTTGCGACCGGCCGGCGTGCCGGTGGAGGAGTTGGCCGTACACCTGGTGCCCTGGAACCGGGCCGCGTCCCAGTCCGACCAGGTCCGGCCGCGATCACCGGTGTACGCGAAGCGCACGACGCAGCCGTCCTCCGACACGTCGACGTCGACCGCGGAGTCGGGTCCGGTCAGCGTGAAGCTGTCCCCCTGGGTGGGCGACGGGTCCGCGGGGAGCACCGGGTCGGCCCGGTCCGCCCCGGCCACCAGCGGCACGACCGCCAGCCCGGCCAGTGCGACGAGTGCGGTGGCCACCATCGCGACCGACCGGCGTCGGCGGGACCGGGCGGTGGATCGCAGCTCGTCGAGGGGCGGCGGAGACACCGCCTCGGTGAGGGTGTCCACGTCGAACCCGGAGAACTCACGACCGTGCATCGATCCTCCTGGTCTCGGTGTCGTCGGTGTCGGTGAGCAGCGCCGCCAGGGCATGCCGGCCCCGGGACAGCCGGGACTTCACCGTCCCGGCCGACACGCCAAGCGTGTCGGCGACCTCGTCCACCGGCAGGTCGACGAGGTAGTGCAGCGCCAGGGCGTGCCGCTGCCCCGCTGGCAGTTCCCGCAGCGCGGCGAGGAGGGCCAGGTGCTCCGGTGAGTGGTCGGCGACGGCCGGTGGCGGGCCGATCCGGCGCAGCAGCCCGTCGAGTACCCGACGGCGGCGGAACCGGCTGCGGGCCCAGTTCACCGCGACCCGCCGCAGCCACGCCTCCGGGTTCTCCAGCGCGGCGAAGCGCCGTGGCGACAGCAGCGCCCGGGTGAACGCCTCCTGGACCGCCTCCTGCGCTTCGCTGAGGTCACCGGTCACCGCGTACAGCTGGACCACCAGGCGCCGGAAACAGCTGGCGTAGAGGACCGAGATCGCATCGCCGTCGGACACCGTCACCTCCCTTCTCCACCACTCCCACCAACGGGCCGGGAAGAAGGTTCCGGTGGCCGGCCAGAAAAAGTCGGCCGGTGATCGAGCGGCTCTGTCCGTCCAGCGACAGGAGGTCAGGCGGACCCGGGCCGGTGCGTCGGCGCCTGGTAGACGTCCGGCACGCCGTCGGCGTCGGTGTCACGCTCCTCCAGGACGCACACCTCCTGGTAGTGGCGGTTGCGAGCGCGGAGTACGACGGTGGCGAGCAGTGCCGACAGCAGCGACCCGAGCAGTACGCCGATCTTGGAGTGGTCGTCCCGTTCGGTGCCGGCACCGAACGCCAGCTCGCCGATCAGCAGGGACACGGTGAAGCCGATCCCGGCCAGCAGCGACAACCCGACCATGTCCCACCAGGCCAGTCCTTCCGCGAGCCGGGCCCGCGTGAACCGCTGCACGAGCCAGGTGGCGCCGAGGACGCCGACGGCCTTGCCCACCACCAGCCCGACCACGATGCCGAGGGTGACCGAGTCGGTCAGCGTCGCGCCGAGGCCACTCGCGCCGGTGATCGACACTCCGGCGGCGAAGAACGCGAACACCGGCACCGCCACCCCGGCGGACAGCGGCCGGATCCGGTGCTCGAAATGTTCCGCCAGGCCTCGGCCCGGCCCCGGCTTACGGCGGATCACCGGCACGGTGAAGGCGAGCGCGACCCCGGCGACAGTGGCGTGCACGCCCGAGGCGTGCACGAGTGCCCAGGTCGCCACGGCCAGTGGCAGCAGCAGCCACCACGACCGGACCCGCCGCTGCACCAGCAACCCGAACAGGGCCAGCGGGACCACCGCGAGCAGCAGCGACCCGAAGTGCAGTGAACTTGTGTAGAACACCGCGATGATCACGATCGCCAGCAGGTCGTCCACCACCGCGAGGGTCAGCAGGAATGTCCGCATCGTCGCCGGCAGGTTGGTGTTGATCACCCCCAGTACGGCGAGCGCGAACGCGATGTCGGTGGCGGTGGGGATCGCCCAACCCGTCAACGCCCCGTCGCCCGCCCACAGGTTGAACCCGACGTAGATCAACGCCGGCACCGTCATCCCGCCGAGCGCGGCGGCGACGGGCAGGACCGCACGTCGGGGGTCCCGCAGGTCACCGGCGACGAACTCACGCTTGAGCTCCAGCCCGGCGACGAAGAAGAAGATCGCCAGCAGGCCGTCGGCGGCCCACTGCCCCAGGGTGAGATCCAGGTGTAGCGCCTCGGGGCCGATCGTCAGGTCACCCAGTGACCGGTACGCCCCGGACCAGGGCGAGTTCGCCCAGGCCAGGGCAAGCACCGCGGCGACCAGTAGCAGCACCCCGCCGACGGTCTCGGTGCGGAGGATGTCGCCGACCCGGCGTACCTCAGGCCAACTGCCGCGCGAGAGGAGCTGCGGCTCGCGGGGTGCGGGCGGCGGGGTCATCGGGAGCCTCCGGAGGGGTCGCTGACGGAATCGCCGACCAGTCTTCCCGGCACACCGCTGATCATCTTAGCCGAACGACGAACACCGGCCCGAACGGTGCGCAGCGAGTTCGGGTGTCGCTGGCGAGATCACCCGAGGTCGAAGTCCACGACGGTCGGCGTCCGCCGGACCCGCACGGAGGTCGCGGCGTCGAAGCCGGCCGCGTCGCGGTGCCACACCGGCTGGGCGTACGAGCAGTCGCAGCGCAGCTTCACCCGCTGCCCGGAGAGCAGGCGCAGGCCGTAACTGTCGCCCGCGTCCGCCACGCCGGCCAGGTCCCCGGTTGCCGCGTCGAAAGCGATCACCTGCGCGTAGGTGAGCAGCTCGTCGACCCGTACCGCCCCGCTCAGCGGTGTCCCGGCGGGCAGGGCCTGGTTCAGGGTCGCGGTCTGCTGGGCGCGTACCCGTACCGTCCGGGCCTGCGCCCGGCTGCCCACCCCGCCGGACCACACGGTGGCGAACCCGTTCGCGGCGAACTGCAGCGGCCAGTGGTACGGCCCGAGGCCGGTGACCGTGTAGCGGCCTTCCTCGTCGGTGGTCGGACCGTGGTCGTCGTACTTCGGGTGCGGCACGTAGGGCACGACCATCACCAGCGCGCGGGGCACGGGTGCGCCCGTCACCGCGTCGGTCACCACCCCGACGACGGTGCCCGGCGGGTCGAGCCGGACGATCGGCGCGCTGGTCACCCTGCCGGCCCGGACGTGGACCACCTGCGCCCGTTCGCGCTCACCGGTGCCGCCGTGCCGGCCGACCCACTGCGAGCCGTGGACGGTCCCGTCGTAGGGGCGCACCAGCAGCCGGTACTTTCCCGGGGCCACGTCGCCGGTCACCAGCACGCCCTGCTCGTCGGCGCAGCCCCCGTACCGGCCGAGCTGGTCCTCACCGATGGCGACCGCAGTGAGGGCCGCCGCGTCCACCGGGAGGAGCGAGGCGCAGGCCCGGGGCACCGGAGCGCCGGTCGCCGCGTCCCGCACCACTGTGCGGACCTGACCGGGCGCGGGCGACCCAGACCCGGGAGTACGGGCGGAGGCCGGCGCGGCGGCCTCCAGGACGAGCAGTGCGACAGCGACGGTGGCGGTCAGGTGGCGCAGGAGTACGCGGCTCATGGGTGTGGTCCCTTCCGGCGGCGTGACGGGGCGAGCCGACGGTAACGGCCCGTAGTTGATCCAAGTTGGTCAATGTCGTTATGCCGACGTTCGGCGGACGGCCAATCCGCACGGGCCGCGCGCGAGGGGCCTTGTGCCCGAATCAGGCGCACGGGTCACGAGTACCGCATAGCGTCACGGGGCAGGTCCACCGCGCTCCGTGGTGGACCGGTGGCGACGTTTACCGGAGGAAGCGGACATGAGTCGTGTCGAGACTGTGCTCCTGCCGGAGCTGGACGGGCCGGTGCCGGCGACGCTGCCGAGCACGTTGGGCCTGCTGAGCCTGGCCCTGGGCGTGGGTGCCCTGGTCGCACCCGGCCCGCTCGCGCGACTGACCGGGGTGGACGACTCCCCGGCCGCGCGGGCCGTGCTCCCGGCTGTCGGCCTGCGCGAACTGGGCAGCGCCGCTGGCCTGCTCAGCGGCCGACGCCCCGCCGGCTGGACGTGGAGCCGGGTGGCCGGTGACGCCATGGACCTGACCCTGCTCGGGCGAGCCCTCGCCGACCGCGACGGTGAACGGCGTCGCCGGGTCGCGTTGACCACCCTCGCGATCGCCGGCATCACCGCCGTCGACGTGCTCTCCGCCGTCCGCATCGGGAGGGCTCGACGGGCGCGGGACCGGGTGATCCGGATGGAGATCGCCGTGACGGTCAACCGGTCGCCCGCCGAGGCGTACCGGTTCTGGCGTGACGTGGAGAACCTGCCCCGGTTCATGGCGCACCTGGAGTCCGTACGCGCCGACGACCTGCGCCGCTCGCACTGGATCGCCCGCGGCCCGGCCGGTCGACGGGTCGAGTGGGACGCCGAGATCATCGACGACCAGCCGAACAGGTCGATCACCTGGCGATCGTTGCCGGGTGCCGGGGTGTCCAACGCCGGTCGGGTGCGGTTCGTGCCCGCGCCCGGTGACCGCGGCACCGAGGTCCGGGTGGAACTGCGCTACGCGCCGCCCGCCGGCGCGCTCGGCCGCGCGGTGGCGAAACTCTTCGGCGAGGAACCCGAGCAGCAGGTCCGTGACGACCTGCGCCGGTTCAAGCAGGTGCTGGAGACCGGCGAGGTGGTCCGGTCCGAGAGCAGCCCCAACGGCATCTCCGTACGCCAACAGGCCACGCAGCGCCCCGCCCAGCCGCTGCCGGCGTCGCGCCGTTGACCGCCCACGCGGTGTCCCGCCGTTGACCTGCTCACGCTCCGAAGGGGACCGAGAATGAAGGCCACCGCCTGGATGGGCACCGACAGCGTCAAGGTGATCGACGTGCCCGACCCGACGATCATGAACGCCCGGGACGCGATCGTGAAGATCAGCACCACCGCGATCTGCGGCTCCGACCTGCACCTCTACCACGGCTACATCCCCGCGATGCGCAAGGGCGACATCCTCGGTCATGAGTTCATGGGCGAGGTGGTCGAGGTGGGCCCGCAGGTCCGCAACCTCAAACCGGGCGATCGTGTGGTGGTGCCCTTCCCGATCGCCTGCGGGCACTGCTCGTCCTGCCAGCGCGGCCTCTACTCGGTGTGCGAGAACTCCAACCCCAACGCGGGGATCGCCGAGAAGATCATGGGGCACTCGCCGGCCGGCATCTTCGGCTACTCCCACCTGCTCGGCGGCTACGCCGGCGGTCAGGCCGAGTACGCCCGGGTGCCGTTCGCCGACGTCGGCCCGGTCAAGGTGCCCGACGAGATCACCGACGACCAGGCGGTCATGCTGGCCGACGTGTTCCCGACCGGCTACATGGGCGCCGAGATGTGCGACATCAAACCCGGGCAGGTCGTCGCCGTCTGGGGCGCCGGGCCGGTCGGGCTGCTCGCCGCGGCCAGCGCCCGGCTGCTCGGCGCCGAGCGGGTGATCGTCATCGACCGGTACCCGTACCGGTTGCGGCTGGCCGAGGAGCACATCGACGCCGAGACGATCAACTACGAAGAGGCCGACGTGCTGGACACCCTCAACGAGATGACCGCCGGCCGGGGCCCCGACGCGTGCATCGACGCGGTCGGCCTGGAAGGACACCACGGTAACGCCGCCATGTACGCGTACGACCGGGCCAAGCAGGTCGCCCGGGTCGAGACGGAACGGCCGTTCGCGCTGCGGGAGGCGATCCTGGCCTGCCGATCCGGCGGGGTGGTCTCGGTCGTCGGCGCGTACGGCGGCTTCGTCGACAAGTTCCCGATGGGCGCGTTCATGAACCGCTCACTGGTCATGCGGACCGGTCAGTGCCACGTCCAGCGCTACACCCGCCCGCTGCTGGAGCGCATCCAGCGCGGCGAGATCGACCCGAGCTTCATCGTCAGCCACCGGATGCCGCTGCGCGACGCCCCGAAGGGCTACAAGATCTTCCAGAAGAAGCAGGACGACTGTACGAAGGTGCTGCTCAAGGTCTGAGTGGGTGGGCGCTGCCGGCGGGGGAGTGCGTCACGGGCGCCAGCCGCCGGCCGTGGCGAGTTAGCGTGTCGCCATGGAGAGTGGCGGTATGTCGGTGCCGGTATCGGTCGACCTCACTGTCCGGCTACGGCCGGTTGCCGAGCCCGACCTGGCGATGTTCCGACGGTTCTGCACCGAGCCGGGCCTGATCGGGCTGGACTGGGCCGGCTTCCGGGACGCCGGCGCGCCGGCACGGCGGTTCGCCGTCGACGGCTACCTCGGCGAGGACGACGGACGGCTCGTCGTGGAGGTCGAGCAGGAGCAGGGCGCCGCTGGCGTCCTCAGCTACACCGCTGGGCGTTACGCCGGACGGGCGTCGTACTGGGAGATCGGCATCGCCCTGCTGCCGCAGTGGCGCGGGCGGGGCGTCGGCTGGCGCGCGCAGGCGTTGCTCTGCGACTACCTGTTCCAGCACAGCCCGGCGCAGCGCATCCAGGCCGGCACCCACCCGGAGAACGTCGCCGAGCAGCGGGCGCTGGAGAAGGCCGGCTTCCAGTTGGAGGGGATCATCCGGGCCAGCGAGTTTCGCGCTGGCCAGTGGCGCGACGCCTACCTCTACAGCCGGTTGCGCGACGACCCGTCCCCCTGGGAGTCGGCGACGAACGGCTAGCGCGCGCGGACTCCCGGCTCCACCGTCAAGGTCCCCGCCTCGGCGTCGATCGTGGCCCGCGCGCCGAGCGGAACGGTGAGCTGTCCGTTGCCGTGGCCCAGTCGCAGCCCGCCCAGGACCGGCACGCCCAGGTCGTACAGGCGGTCCCTCAGCACCGCTGCCGCGTCCCACTCGCCCGGCCCGCCGACGCTGTTGGTGATCTGACCGATGACCACCCCGGCCACCCGGGACAGCACGCCCACCCGGCGCAGTTCCGTCAGCATCCTGTCGATGCTGTACGGAGCCTCGTCCACGTCCTCGAAGAACAGGATCGCGTTGTCGAACTTCGGCGAGTCCGCCGCATCGAGCGAGGTGGAGATCATCGTCAGGGTGCCGCCGAGCAGAGGCCCTGATGCCGTCCCCGGCACCAGCACGGGGGCCGCTGTCTCGGCCGGGTCCCGGACGATCGTCACGGGCGCGGTGGTCATCACCGCCCTGCGGAGCGCCTCGGCCGACTCCGGGCCGGTGCGGGCGTCGTTCCAGTTGACCATGGGGCCGTAGAAGGTGACCAGACCGGTGTCGCGCCACAGCTTGCCGTGGATGCTGGTGATGTCGCTGAAGCCGACGACCACCCGAGGATCCCGGCGCAGACCGGAGACGTCGATCTGGTCGACGATCCGCTGGGTGCCGTAGCCGCCGCGGGCGGCGAAGACAGCACGGATCCCGGGGTCGGTGAGCGCGGCATTCAGGTCGGCCAGCCGCTGGGCGTCGGTGCCCGCCAGGTAGCCGTACCTGGCGAAGACGTGTGCGCCCAGCTCGACCTCCAGGCCCCAGCTGCGCAGGATCTCGATGCCGCGGGCCATGTTCGTGGGGTTGGGGGTGCCGCCGGGCGACACGACCCGAACCCGGTCCCCGGGTGCCAACACCGGCGCCCGTAGGGCGCGTTTCGCACCAGCCGGCGCGGCCTGCGCGGCCTCCGCCGTGCCGACGAGCACCGCGCCACCGGCCGTCGCCGCTCCCATCCGCAGCATGTGTCGACGGGACAGAGGCACCCGCGCGGCCCCCTGGATCGTGGCTGGCTCTGTTCCAGAAGTGGTCACCGGCGTCCCCTCATCGTGATCAGACGATGTGCGAGCCGCCACAGCCTACGACAGTCATCGATCCGATTGGGGGTCCACAGGGGACACAGCGGGCCGTGGCCAGGCCTGGGTAGCCTCGCGGTATGCCGAACGACATCCACCACGGCCAGATTCGGGCAGACGTACGCGCGGGGACGCCAGCCGACGCCGTGGCGTTGGCGGGCCTTCGATGGCGGCGGCTGACCGAAGAAGACGGCTACCCGGGCAATGACCACGACGACTTCGTAGAGCTGTTCGCCACGTGGGTCACCGAGCATCTGTCGACCCACCGGCCGTTCGTTGCCGAGGTCGACGGCGACGTGGTGGGGATGGCCTGGCTGATGGTCGCGGATCGCGTGCCGGCCCCCACGCGCCGGCATCGTCGGACCGGGGACGTCCAAGCGGTGTACGTGGTGCCGGAGCTGCGCAACAGCGGGATCGGCGCGGCCCTGCTGACGGTGATGCTGGCCGAGGCGCGCGAACTCGGCCTGGAACACGTGACCGTCCATTCCAGCGAACGCGCGGTGAGGCTGTACCAGCGGGCCGGCTTCCAACACGGCCCGACCTGGCTCAGCTGGCAACCCGAGTGACGTGAGTGGCCTGTTTGTGAGGACCCGCCCGCCGATGGCAGGGGGTCCGGATCCGCGGGTGACCCCGTTTGTGGTCAGGGAGCCTGGGAACTCGCCCCGTTCGTCCGCAGGCAGGCCTGACGGTATGCCGACGAGACCGAAGGAGCGGGGCATGGACTACGAGCAGATGATCGCCACGGTACGACAGCGCGCGGGCCTCGGTGAGAACGAAGCCGTGCGGTCCGTACAGGCCGTCCTGTCGGTGCTCGGCGAACGGCTCGCCGGACAGGAGGCGGACAACCTGGCGGCACAGCTACCGGATCGACTGGACGCGTCGGTCACCCGTAATCCGCAGGGCCGCCGGTGGGACGTCGGCGAGTTCCTGAAGCACGTCGGCGACCGGGAGCAGGTAGCGAACGCGGACCAGGTGCGTCAACACGCCCAGGCGGTGCTACGTACCGTCGCCGAGGCGCTGAATGACGACGAGCGACACGACCTGCTCGCCCAGCTTCCCGGCGGCATCATCGACCTCTTCGGTGTGCCCACCCCGCGAGGCTGAGCCCCGCGCCGATCGGGCCACCCGTGGCGCTCAGGGAATCGGCCACTCGTGCACCGGCCGGTTGCTGTGCATCAGGTCCACGTAGTGGCGGACCACCTCACGTAACGCCTCCGGCCGGTCCAGGTGGTCGGCGGACTCCAGTCGGTGCAGCGTCTCCACCTGCCAGGTCGCGCCGTTGCGGCCGGTCAGGCAGCGCTGCTCGATGACGCCGAGCAACCGGTCCCGCTCGGTCGGGTCGAGCCCCCACCGATCCAGCCCGTGGTGCGCCAGCGGCAGCAACCGGCGCAGCACCAACTCGGTCACCGGAAGGTAGCCGAGGCCGGGCCAGAAGACCTGCGCGTCGATGCCGTGCCGAGCGCAGTTGGTGAAGTTCTCCTCGGCGGCGCTGAACGACATCTGTGACCACAGCGGTCGGTCCGACTCGGCGAGAGCGCGGACCAGTCCGAAGTAGAAGGCACCGTTGGCGATGGTGTCCAGCACGGTCGGCCCGGCGGGCAGCACCCGGTTCTCCACCCGCAGGTGGGGTCGGCCGCGCGACACGTCGTACACCGGGCGGTTCCACCGGTAGACGGTGCCGTTGTGCAGGCGCAGCTCGTGGAGGTTGGGTACCTCGCCGGCCGCCAGGGCCTGCGCCGGGTCCTCCGGGTCGCAGACCGGCAGCAGCGCCGGGAAGTAGCGCACGTTCTCCTCGAACAGGTCGAACACACTGGTGATCCACCGTTCGCCGAACCAGACTCTGGGGCGTACCCCCTGGGCCTTGATCTCTTCCGACCGGGTGTCGGTGGCCTGCTGGAACAGCGGGATGCGGGTCTCGCGCCACAGCTCCCGGCCGAAGAACAGCGGCGAGTTCGCGCCGACCGCGACCTGGATGCCGGCGACCGCCTGGGCGGCGTTCCAGTAGTCGGCGAACTGGGGCGGGCTGACCTGCAGGTGGAACTGGGTGCTGGTGCAGGCCGCCTCCGGGGTGATCGTGTCGGCGGTCACCGCCAGCCGTTCCACGCCACTGATGGCGATCGGCAGATCCTCACCGCGCGCCGCGAAGATCTGCTCGTTGAGCAGCTTGTAACGAGGATTGGCCGAGAGCGTCTCGGCGGTCAGGTGCTCGGGGCGCAACGTCGGCAGGATGCCGATCATGACCATGTGCGCGCCGATCGTCCGGGCCTTCACCTCGGCGGCGTTGAGGCTGGCCCGCACGTACTCCTCGAAGTCGGCCGTGCCGGTGCCGGTCAGCCGGCGCGGCGGCACGTTGATCTCGACGTTGAACTGGCCCAGCTCGGTCTGGAAGCTCGGATCGGCGATGGCCGCCAGCACGTCGGCGTTACGCATCGCCGGATTCGACGACTCGTCGACCAGGTTCAGCTCGATCTCCACGCCCGTCATCGGCCGGTCGACGTCGAAGCGCGACTCGCGCAGCATCTCGGCGAAGACGTCGAGGCAGCGGCGAACCTTGTCCCGATAGCGGGCCCGATCTTCTCGACTGAAGGTTCGTACGCCGACGTCCTCGCCCATGGTCACCACCCTGTCACCGCTGGCCACCCCTAACCTCGCACGTCGCGGCGGGCGAGGATAGACCCGATGGTCCTTTCCTACCCAACTGCCCGCCCTGATAGCCCAGCCAGCCCGCCCCGTTAGCATTACGGCCCGGAGAGGTGGTGGCGTGCGGATGCGCGAGAAGGTGACCCGGTTGTTCGTCGCGGCGGCGATCGCGGAGGCCTGCTCCTGGCTGGCTCTGCTGGTCGGCATGCTGGTCAAGTACGGCCCGCCGGGCAATGAACTGGGCGTGAAGATCTTCGGGCCGATCCACGGCGGCCTGTTCGTCGCGTACGTCCTGCTGGTGCTGGCCGTGGCCCGGCTGCACCGGTGGAGCCTGCTGGCCACGGCGGTGGCCCTCGCCAGCGCGGTGCCGCCGTTCGCCACCCTGGCCTACGAGCGCTGGGCCCGCCGCCGGGGCATGCTCGGCGTCGACCGCCAGCCCGCCCGCGAGCCCGCGCCGGTCGGCTGACCGGGCGGATCCGTGCGGCCCGGATCTTTCGGGGGAGCGGTCACGTCAGCGCGGAGCAGGCCACGATGCCGGCCAGCAGCAGCGCGCCCAGGAACGCCTGCAACAGCAGCGGCGGTCCGAGATGCGACCACAGCGTCGCGGTACGCGGAGTCAGCAGCTGCCCGGTGGTGAGGTTGACGATCCTCTCGATCCGGGGCGGCAGCTCCGGGTCCCGCTGCGGGCGCAACGTGAGCTGCACCTGGTCCGCCGGGTGCAGGGCGCTCTGCGGCAGGTGACCGTGCAGCTCCACCTCGCAGAGCTGACCGGCGGCGTTACGCAGCCGCACCGGGGTGACCAGATATTCCGGGCCCTGCTTCAACTGCTTCCAACGCCGCCGGGTGCCGCCACCGCCGAAGGAGAAGAGCGCGCGCAGCAGCAGGGCGGGCAGTCGAGCCACCGCCGCCGCGGCGAGCACCGCCACCAGCACCGGCTGCCCGATCCGGACCTCGCGGGTGTAGCCGTCCAACAGGCGGACCAGGCGCCCGGTGACGATTCGCTCCGTCGGGTGCACGATCCGTCGGGTATCGAGTCCGCTGTCCATCTCCACCACCGAGAGTCCGCTTGTGTGCACAGATCGTATCGACGTCCTCGGTTGAACGACGTGAATGAAACCTGGTCACGGGCTCACGGCCGCGAGGTGACATCCCGGGCGACCCGGGTAAGCGGGGGGCCGAGCTGGAAAGGGGTCGAGCATGCAGCTGTCCTTCCTGCGCCCGCTCTACGACCGTCCCGGGCCGTGGTGCTCGGTGTACCTGGACGCCTCCGCGGACACGGAGGACGCCCATCCCGCACTGGACCTGCGCTGGCGCGCCTTGCAGAGTCAACTCACCGACCAGGGCGCCGACGAGGCGAGCGTCGCCGCGCTGGACCGGGTGATCCGTGGGCACGACCCGATGGTCGGGGACTACGGCCTGGCGGTGTTCGCCAGCCACGGCCGGGTGGTGCTCTCCGAGTACCTGTCCGCGCCACCACTGCGCGACCTGGCCAGTTTCGCGCCGCTGCCACACGTCATGCCGCTGCTCGCCCAGCGCGGCGAACAGGTGGCCTGGGTGCGGGTGGTGGCCGACCGGATGGGCGCCGACGCCATGGCGGTCAGCGCCGGCGGGGTCCCCCGGCGGGCACACGTCGCCGGTCGGGACGAGTTCCCGCTGCGCCGAACGAAGCCGGGCGGCTGGTCCCAGTCGCGTTATCAGCGGGCGGCCATGGAAGCCTGGCACCAGAACGCCGGCGACGTCACCGCCGCGACCGTGGACCTGGCCGACAGGGTCGGCGCCGACGTCGTGGTCGTCGCCGGTGACGTCCGCGCCACCGGAATGATCGCCGCGCAGATGCCGGAGCGTTGGCAGGACCTCGTGGTCCGCACCGACGCCGGTTCCCGGGCGGGCGGCGCCGACCAGACGATGCTGGACGACCTCACCGTGCAGACCATCGCGGAGGTCGCCGACCAGCGGATCGCCGCCGCACTGGACAAGTTCGGTGTGCAGGAGGACGTCGGCGGCGGTCTCGACGCGGTCGTCTCGGCCCTGCAACGCAACCAGGTCGACACAATGATCATCGTGGACGACCCGTCGGCCACCGGTGAGCTGTGGATCGGCTCGGAGCCGACCGAGATCGCCGTCGACCCGGGGCAGTTGGCCGCGATGTCGGTGGACGACCCGCAACGGGTACGCGCCGACGCGGCGCTCGTGCGGGCGCTCGTCGGCACCGACGCGGCACTGACCGTGCTGGGCCCGGACGAGGCACCCGAACTGACCGACGGCGTCGGCGCGGTGCTGCGCTACGTCGACCCCGGCACACCGGGGCGCGGCAATGGCTGAGCGCCGGGTGGCGGATCTGGTGGTGGAACGGCTGCTGGCCTGGCGGGTACCCCGTGCCTTCGGCTACCCGGGGGCGGCGATCGCTCCGCTGGTCGAGGCGCTGGAGCGTACCGGTGGCGAACCGGCGTTCGTCCCGGCGCGACACGAGGAGACCGCCTCGTTCATGGCCACCGGGCACGCCAAGTTCACCGGCGGCATCGGGGTCTGCCTCGCCACCCAGGGGCCCAGCGCCGTCCAACTGCTCAACGGCCTCTACGACGCCAAGCTGGACAGCAAGCCGGTGGTGGCGATCGTCGGGGAGGACATCTCCGGGCCGCTCGGCGCCGCGCACCAGGAGATCGGGTTGAGCCGTCTCTTCGGGGACGTGTGCAACCAGTTCGTCCGGTACGGCCGTAGCCCCGAGGACGTGGCGACGCTGCTGGACCAGGCGTTCCGTACGGCGGCGGCGACCCGCAGCCCGACCTGTGTCGTGCTGCCCCGGCAGTTGCAGGAAGCCCTGGTGCCCGACCTGCAGCCGTCCGCCGTCGGGGTGGTCTCGGCGACCCCCGGTGAGCCGCTGGCCCGGGTACTGCCGCACGACGCGGACCTCGACGCCGCCGCCCAACTGCTCGGCGGCGGTCAACGCGTCGCGATCCTGGTCGGCCAGGGTGGTCGCGACGCGGCCTCCGAGATCATCGAGGTGGCCGACCGGCTCGGCGCCGGGGTGGCCGCCTCACTGCTGGGCAAGCCGGTGCTCGACGAGCGGCTGCCGTTCCACACCGGGGTCCTCGGCGAGGTCGGCACCCCGGCGGCGGCCGAGCTGATGGGCGGCTGCGACACGCTACTGATGGTCGGCACCAACGACCCGTGGACCGACTACTTCCCGATGCCGGAACAGGCCCGCACGGTGCAGATCGACATCGACGGTCGCCGGATCGGCACCCGCTACCCGGCGGACGTGCCGCTGGTCGGTGACGCCGCCGAGACCCTGCGAGCGCTGCTGACCCGCCTGCGCGGCAGACCCGAGCAGCGGTGGCGCGCCACCGTGGAGGCCTCGGTGGACCGGTGGCGCGACGTCGCGGCCGAGCGGGTCGCCGCGCCCGCCGATCCGGTCAACCCGCAACTCGTCCTGCAGGAGCTGTCCGCCCGGATGCCGGGCAACGGCGCGGTCGCGGTCGACGTCGGCTCGGTCCTCTACTGGTACGCCCGGCACCTCACCCTGCCGCCCGGGGTGAACGCCCAACTGTGCGGCACGCTCGGTTCGATGGGCTGCGCCCTGCCGTACGCGGTGGCCGCCAAGCTCGCCGCCCCCGACCAACCGGTGGTCGCGCTGGTCGGTGACGGGGCGATGCAGCTCAACGGGCTCGCCGAGCTGATCACCGTCTCGCACCACTGGCAGCAGTGGCGGGACCCTCGTCTGGTGGTGCTGGTGCTCAACAACCGGGACCAGAACGGCATGGGCGGTGGGCGAGCGCCGTCGTCCGACCCGACCCAACGCCGACCCGACGTGCCGTACGCCGGTTGGGCTCGCCTGCTCGGGCTGCACGGGGTGCGGGTGGACCGCCCGGAGCTGGTCGGTGCGGCCTGGGACGAGGCCCTCGCGGCGGACCGCCCCTGCGTACTGGAAGCGGTCGTCGACCCGGCGGTGTCGCTGGCGCCGCCGGAGCCGGCGTTCGCCGACCTGCGGGGCCTGTACGCCGACGGCGCCCCCGCCCGCAAGGTGCGGGAGCAGGTGGAGGTCACCGCGAACGCCGACGACCTCGTTTAGTCGCGCCTGGCCAGGGCATCAGAAGCGGCCCGACGACGCTGGAGGTTCCATGTCCGAGCCCGCTGACCGCCGCTACGGTCCCGCGACCCTTCCGCGGCCGCGCGGCCCGCTCTCCACGGCGGTGGTCAAGGCTCTGCGGCGTCCGCCGCACGACCTGCCGACCGATCTCGGCGTCGACCTCGACCCGGCGGACCCGATCACCGACGAGGACCTTCAGCTGACCCTGTTCCTCTGCTACGAGTTGCACTACCGGGGCTGGCTCGGGGTGGACGAGTCATGGGAGTGGCAGCCGACGTTGCTCGCGCTGCGCGCCCACTGCGAACGCCTCTTCGAGGCGGCGCTGCGCCGGCTGGTGGGCACGCCAGCGGTGCCCGCCGCCGGGGTGCCCGCCGGCCTGGCCGAGCTGGTCGCGGCCGACGACGGGCCGTCGCTGGCCGCGAACCTCCAGCGGCGCGCCGACCTCGCCCAGTTCCGCGAGTTCGTCGTGCACCGGTCCGTGTACCACCTGCGCGAGGCGGATCCGCACAGTTGGGCGCTGCCCCGACTCGGCGGGCCGGCGAAGGCCGCGCTCGTGGAGATCCAGACCGACGAGTACGGCAACGGCCGACTGGACCGGATGCACGCCGAGCTGTTCCGGCGCACCCTCGACCGGCTGGGGCTGGACATCGGGTACGCCGCCCACCTGGACGCCGTACCGGCGGTGACCCTGGCGACCAACAACCTGATGTCGCTGTTCGGGCTGCACCGACGGTTGCGCGGCGCGCTCCTGGGGCACCTCGCCGCGTTCGAGATGACCTCCTCGTTGCCGAACCGCCGCTACGGCAACGGCCTGCGCCGGCTCGGCTTCGACGAGGTGGCCACCCGCTTCTACGACGAGCACGTCGAGGCCGACGCGGTGCACGAGCAGATCGCCGTCCACGACATGTGCGGCGGCCTGGTCGGTGTCGAGCCGGCCCTCGCCCCCGACGTGTTGTTCGGCGCGGCGGCCGGGCTCGCGCTGGACCGGTTGTTCGCCGCGCACCTGCTGGACAGTTGGGCTGCCGGTCGCAGTTCGCTGCGGCCGCCCGCGCCGCCGGCCCTGCCGCCGACCGTCTCGCTCGTCGCGTCGACCCTGGTGGGCCCGCCCCTCGTGGTCGCCCCGCCGGCCCCGACCGCGTTCGTCTGACCGGAGAAGCTGGTCGCGCTGGTCGCGCTGGTCGCGCTGGCTGCGCTGGTCGCGCTGCGAGCCGGCGGAGGTGCCGCCGCCGCCCTCGGGCGTACACCCCTTGCTTCGCCCTTTGCTCTGCACCCACCCATGCGACGGTTACCGACCGTGCGTGGTGCCTGCGTGGGTGCAGAGCAAAGGCGGCGTGTGTGGCGGGTGGGCCCTGCCGGCGCGCTCGCGCTGCGTGACGTGGCGACCTCGGGTCAGCCCTCGCGGGCGGTGCCCGCCCGGAATCGAATTGCCTTGTGGGTGCCGTCGCAGAACGGCTTGAGCGCCGACTTGCCGCACCGGCACAGCGCCACCGTGCCCCGGCGCGGGTCGATCCGCTCGCCGTCCGGCGTGACCAACGCGAAGTCACCCCGGACCAGCAGCGGTCCGTCCTCGTACGGGGTGATCGTGGCGGCCGCTGGCTCGCTGGTGTCGTCGGTGCCCATGGACCCGGAAGTGCCCGCCCTGACCCCACCGAAACCCGAGCGACCGAACGCCATTGATGACCGGCGCACCCCCCTGACCAGCGAAATGTGCCGACGGGTGGGTGATGCCCCGTTTGAACCCCATCGGGACGGGAAGCCGGGCCGCGTGGTGAGCGAACGAGGCAAGGTGGGGCCGGTGCACAAGGTGCACAAGGGGCTCACGGCCGATGGCGCCGGTCTGGCCGGCGACCGGGTCGTGGCCGCGGGCAGCGCCGCCCGGGTGCTGGTCGCCGCCACCGCCCGGGCGCTGCGCGGAGCGGACTGCGCCGACCTCGGGCAGACCGGACCCACGTCGCGCTTCCCCGGTGCCCCGGAACCGGTACGCCGTGCCGCGGTCACCCGGGCCGCCGGACGGGTCGCCCTCACCGTCGACCAGGTCGACGAGGTGGACGCCGCACGGGTCGCCCGCTGGTTCGTCGACCAGTACCCCCGCCGGCGCTACCCCGGGGTGCTGATCGGCTCTCCGCACGGCGGCCTGGCACACCTCGCGGTGGCTCTCGGCGTGCCGTGGCTGCCGGCCAGCTTCGAGATGACCGTGCACTGGACCGACGGCGCGGTGGACCGCCCGGCGGACGCCCTGGAGCACGGGGCGGCACTCGCCACCCGGCTGCTCGCCGGCAACGCCGACCTGCACCTGCGCCAGGTGCACTGCCCGGCCACCCGTGGTCCGCTGACCGGGGCGACCGTGGCGCTGACCGCCGCGTGGAGGGCGCTGCCGGCCGCGTACGCGCGGTTCCTGGCCGACCGGCTGCTCCCCGGTGCCCCCGTGCTGCTGGTGCGCGACGCGCGCACCTGGCCGGTCCTGGAACGCGGTCCGGGGCACAGCTTCCAGGTCGGCTGCCCGGCCAGCGGGCTGGACCCGGTGGACTTCCACCCGGACAGCCACGCGCTGCGGCAGGTCCTGCGCTCCGTCGGCGGCGACGCGGCCCGGTGGGCGCCACCGGAGGTGTCCGTACCGTCGGGTGACGCCGAACACGGCATCGACTCGGGCTTCGAGCTGGCCGTGCGGGACTGGTCCGCGCGCCACCAGCACCCGATGCACCGGGTGCTGGTACCCCGACCGGCGGCACTGAGCGCGGGCGTCGCCGACCTCTACCGGCGGTGGCTGCGCTCCGCCGGCAAGACCGGTGACCGGCTGGTGGTGGAATGCGGGCGCCTGCTCGACCCGTGGCAGGTGGTGCGGGCGGGGCTGGTGCCGTACTGGTGCGAGAACGCCACCCGGCGCAGCGTCGACGAGGCCGAGTGGTGGCTGGCCGGCAGCGAGGCGTTCAGCTCGGTGGACGTGTTGCCCGAGCCGCCCGGGATGCGCTCGCCCGCCCTGGCCGGGCTGCCGCAGTGGCTGGCCGTGGCCGGGTTCGGGCGGCGGCGTCGGGCGTTGGACCGGACCACCGCGCGCGGCTACCCGGTGACCTCCGTGCCCACCCGCCGGGCCACCGAGGTCCTGCGAGCCCAGCCGTACGACCTGCCCGTGCCGCCCCCGCTGAGGGCCGCCGAGGCTCTCGCCGTGCTCCGCGACAGCGGCGGCCACCAGGGGTTGTTGGTCTCCTGAGGCGGAGCACGCCGAAACATCCTCGCGAACCCGGGGTCCCGTGATTGAGTACCTACGGAGCGGGAACATCGCTGACTGCGACGGCCTGATTGCGCTGCGTGGACGCGGTGTCGCCCGCTGGCATCCCAGTCACTGACCCACTTTTCCGGCCCGGTGCGTGGTTCGACCACGCGCACGACCGGTTTCCCGATCCGGGCGGGGGACCTTCCTGAGGGAGGCGCGGATGTTCGGACAGACGAGCACAACCACGACCACACCACCACCACCCACCGATCGAGGTCTGGAGGATCTCGACTCGGCGGCACTGGCGTACGCGGCCCGGATCGAAGGGCTGCCGCCGGAGCGACGCGGAGAGGCCCGCGACGACCTGGTGCGCTTCGCGCTTCCCTTCGCCGGGCGGCTGGCCCGCCGGTACCGGGGGCGTGGGGAGCCCCTGGAGGACCTGGAGCAGGTGGCCCGGCTGGGGCTGGTCAACGCCGTCGACCGGTATGACCCGGAACGCGGGTCCTTCACCGCGTACGCCGCGATCACCATCGTGGGCGAGATCAAACGGCACTTCCGCGACCGCACCTGGGGCGTCCACGTACCCCGCCGGCTGCGCGACCTGATCCTCGAAGTGGGACAGGCCACCGCCGCGCTGACCAGCGAGCTGTCCCGGGCCCCGTCGGTGGCCGAACTGTCGGCCCGACTGGAGACCCCGGAGGAGGAGATCCTCGCCGCGCTGGAGTCGGCGGCCGGCTACAGCCCGGCCTCCCTCAACGCTCCGGTCGGCGGGGAGAGCTCCGCGGAGTTCGGTGACCTGGTCGGCGAGTCGGACAACGCGCTGGAGTCGGTCGACGACCGGGTCACGGTGAGCGGTCTGCTGCACCGGCTGCCCTGGCGTGAGCGGCGCATCCTGGCCATGCGCTTCTACGGCAACCAGACCCAGGCGGAGATCGCCGCCCGGTTCGGCATCTCGCAGATGCACGTCTCCCGGTTGCTGTCGCGGGCGCTCACCTGGCTGCGTCAGGCGATGCTCGCCGACGCGGCGCCGCCGTGGCAGAACGGCGCCGCCGAACCCGACCCGGGCAAGACCCGAATCTCGGTCAAGCAGAACGGCGACCGGGTGGTGGTCGAGGTCGGCGGCGAGATCGACCGCGACGGCGCGGACCAGCTGCGCCGGGCCATGCTGGAGGCGGTCACCGGCCAGCCCAGCGAGGTGGTCGTCGATCTGGTCGGCGCGGGCGGGTTCGACGCCGGTGGGATAGCCGCCCTGATGGCCGGGCGGGACGCGGCGGAGCGGACCGGCGTGCCGCTGCGCCTGACCCGGGTCCAGCCCGCAGTACGCCGCTCGCTCACCGCCGCCGGCCTGGCCCCCGCCCGGGACTGACCGCACACCGACGACAGCAGGGCCGACACCCGGTCGGGCGTCGGCCCTGCTGTGCGCGTACCCCTGGTCAGTGCTCTTCGGGGTTGCCGTCGCTGTGCGGGTGACGCCAGCGTTCGTGGGGCTTCGGCGGGTCCTCGGCGTCCTCGGGCGCGTCGCTCTGTTCGAAGCTCGGCCGGCGGACGCCCTCGGGCTCCGGCACGTCCACCGGACGGGCGCCGGAGCGCGGCGCCGGCCGGTAGTCGACCGCGTCCCGGGCGCCGTGCGCGCCCTCGGCGGCCGGCGACTCCGGGGCGTGGTGCTCCATCCGCAGCTCGTCGGCGAAGTGCTGTGGCGGCTTCGTGGTGCGCTGCGGCAGGTCCCGGCCCAGGTCGGCGACGAGCGGGCCGTACTTCAGGTCGAAGGCGGGGCGCTCGGAGCGGATCCGGGGCATCCGGTCGAAGTTGCGCAGCGGCGGCGGGCAGCTGGTGGCCCATTCGAGGGAGTTGCCGAAGCCCCACGGGTCGTCCACCGTCACCACCGCCCCGTAGCGCCAGGACTTCCAGGCGTTGTAGATGAAGAACAGGGTGGACAGGCCGAGGATGAACGCGAAGATCGTGGAGATCGTGTTCAGCGTGGTGAAGCCGTCGCTGGGCAGGTAGTCGGCGTAGCGGCGCGGCATGCCCTCGCTGCCCAGCCAGTGGTGCACCAGGAAGGTGCCGTGGAAGCCGATGAACATCGTCCAGAAGTGCGCCTTGCCGAGCCGCTCGTCGAGCAGTCGCCCGGTCATCTTCGGCCACCAGAAGTAGTAGCCGCCGAAGAGGGCGAAGACCACGGTGCCGAACACCACGTAGTGGAAGTGCGCCACGACGAAGTAGCTGTCGTGGGTGTGCCAGTCGACCGGCGGGCTGGCCAGCAGCACCCCGGTGAGACCGCCGAGCAGGAAGGTGACCAGGAAGCCGATGGCGAACAGCATCGGTGTCTCGAAGGTGAGCTGGCCCTTCCACATCGTGCCGATCCAGTTGAAGAACTTCACGCCGGTGGGAACCGCGATCAGATAACTGAGGATGCTGAAGAACGGCAGCAGCACCTGACCGGTGGCGAACATGTGGTGCGCCCAGACCGTCATGGACAGCACGGTGATCGCGACGGTGGCCAGCACGATCCCGGTGTAGCCGAAGAGCGGCTTGCGGGAGAAGACCGGGATGATCTCGGTGATGATGCCGAAGAACGGCAACGCGATGATGTACACCTCGGGGTGGCCGAAGAACCAGAACAGGTGCTGCCAGAGCATCGGACCGCCGGTCGCGGCGTCGTAGACGTGCGCGTTGAGCAGCCGGTCGGCCGACAGCGCCAGCAGTGCGGCGGCCAGCAGCGGGAACACCAGGATCACCAGGACGCTGGTGAACAGCATGTTCCAGGTGAAGATCGGCATCCGGAACATGGTCATTCCGGGTGCGCGCAGGGTCAGGATCGTGGTGATCAGGTTGACCGCGCCGAGGATGGTGCCGAGCCCGGAGACGACGAGACCGAGCACCCACATGTTCGCGCCCACACCGGGGGAGTTCTCGACGCTGCTCAGTGGGGTGTACGCCGTCCAGCCGAAGTCCGCCGACCCCTGTGGGGTGAGGAAGCCGCCGACCACCATCAGCCCGCCGAACAGGTACAGCCAGTAGGCCAGTGCGTTGAGGCGGGGGAACGACACGTCTGGCGCGCCGATCTGGATCGGCACGATGTAGTTGGCGAATCCGAACGCCGCAGGCGTGGCGAACAGCAGCAGCATCACCGCGCCGTGCGAGGTGAAGAGCTGGTTGTACTGCTCCGGGGACAGGAACTGCATTCCCGGACGGGCCAGTTCGGCCCGCATCACCATCGCCTGCAGGCCGGCCAGGACGAAGAAGCCGAAGGAGGTCAGCAGGTACAGCAGGCCGATCTGTTTGTGATCCGTGGTGGCGAGGAACTTGATCAACGAGTTGCCGGGGACCGGTGCCCGGACCGCTCCGGGGAAGCCCCCGAACCGGGCCGGTGCCAGGATCGCCGGGCCCCGATCGCGACCGGGTTCCGTGGTTACCCGCTTGGGCATGGCTGTTCACCCCGTCGTGACGGCAGAAAGGACGGGCGTGCCTACCCGACCCTCTCCCCATGTAACCAGCCCAGAGCGGTAATTTCGGTCAGATCGCCAGTACCGGCGCAGGCACCTCGACCGCTCAGGTCGCCGGCAACATCGCCCAGACGGCCTTGCCCTGACCGGCCGGCACGCTGCCCCACCGTTGCGTCAACTCCCGGACCAGCATCAAGCCCCGGCCACCCTCGGCGTGCAGGTCCGTCCCACCCGGCCGGGCCTGGGCGCTGCTGCCGTCCACCACCGCCAGGTGTAGATACGGTCGACGTAGGGTCACCGTCACCTGCATCGGGGTGCCGGCGTGGCGCACCACGTTGCCGACCAGTTCGCTGAGCACCAACGCGGCCGGGCCGGACGCGTTGGGCAGGTTCCACCGTGCACAGGCGTCGGTGACCAGGTCCCGGGCCCGCCGGCACGCCTCGGCCACCGGCTCCAGCCGGGTCCGCATCCGCAGCGTGGCACCCGCCATCCGGGTGGCCTCCGCGCAGTCCGCGGTGACCGGGACCGCCCGGCAGGTGGTCGACTCGGCCAGCCAGCGCGCGGCGACCGGCGACGGGGCGCAGAGCACCACCGGCACCGCCGGCCACTCCTCGGCGCGACGGGCGGCCGCCGCGAAGACGGACAGCGCGAGCCTGTCCTCGACGCTCACCTCGGCCATGTCGATCACCAACGCCTCCGGTTGGTCGACGAGGGCGTCGTTGAGTGCCTGGTGCACCGAGCGCATGGTGCCCAGATGCAGCGCACCGGTGAGTCGGACGACCGCCACCGGTGCCGTGCGGCGCACCTCGCAGGTGATCCGGCTCGACATCAGTGCCCTCGATTCGCTGCTGGGTCGGGAGCTCCCCACTACCCGGGGCCGCCCGGCGTCAAACCGGACCAACGGCGGAGCGAGGAGGCTCACCGGCCGCATCGGCGCAGGTCACGGCCGAGGTCGTCCGGTCAGGACGCCCAACGCGATCATGCCGACGCCGAGGCCCAGGTGCAGCCAGCCGTCCGCGTCGTTGACCGGCAGCACGTTCGCGCCGGTGTCCTGGTCCACCGCCAGCCCGTAGAGCCAGAGCACCAGGTAGACGGCGCCGCCGCCGATCAGGAACGTCCGGGCCCCGGCGACCGTCCGCGCCAGCACCAGACCCGCCACCCCGAACGCCAGGTACACCAGGTTGTGCAGCACCGACACCTGGAAGACACCGAACAGGTACGCGCCCGAGCCGTGGCCGGCGAAGCGCAGGTCGTGCATCCCGCTGGTGATGCCGGGAACGAAGCCGAGCACGCCGATCAGCAGGAGCAGCACGCCCACCGTTGCCGCCGCGCGCCGGACCGGCGCCTTGCCGTCGGCCGGGTTGGGTCGGGCCCGGGAGTGGGCCATCGGTCCGACCATTCCCCGGCTCCTCGCTGCGCGGCGGGTACGAAGCGCTGCGGCCTACCCGCTGCCGCCGCCGACAAACGCCGCCGACGGTCAGGCCGGCAGCAGCCTGGGCGCGCTGGAGAGGTGGCGGACGCACTCGTACAGCTCCACATAGCGTTGGGCCATCACCGCCGGGGTGAACCGCTGCGCGGCCACCCGCCGACACTCGTCCGGGTCGAGCAGGTCGCTGGCGAGCACGAGATCGCCCAGCTCCTCCTCCTCGGCGGTGAGCAGCCCGGTCCGGCCGTGCTCGATCAGCTCCGGCAGACAGCCCCGGGAGGTCGCCACCACCGGGGTACCCAGGGCGAGCGACTCGACCACCGCCGTGCCGCCGGGCTCCTCCCACCGCAGCGGGAACAGCGACGCGCGGGCGCTGGCGAGCAGGTCGTCCCGCTCCTGACCGGCCACCGTGCCGACCCAGCGGACCAGGTCACCGTCGACGTGCGGCGCCACCTCGTCGAGGAAGAACCGCACGTCCGGGTTCTGCCGGGCCTCGTCGCCGGCCGCGGCCAGGTCGGCCGGCCGATGGTACGGGCCCACGGGACCGGCCAGCACCAGCGGGAACCCGACCCGGTGGGCCAGTCGGGCACCCACGTCCTGCCCCTTGCCCGGGTTGATCCGGCCCAGGATGAGCAGGTGCTCGCCCTTCTCCGGTCGGGGTCGGCGGTCGGCGTCGACGGCCAGCGGCGTGGACAGGTGCACGTGCCCCACCGAGTGCTCCCGCAGCGCCAGCGGGGCCCGGGCCAGCTGCGATGCGGAGACCCCGTTGACCCGGACCCGGTCGCCGCCGTCCAGGCTGCCGTAGAGCGCGGGATGCTTGGCCAGGTCCCAGTGCAGGGTGTGCAGGGTCGGCGGCCCGGCCGGCCCCATCGCGGCGAGCGTGGCCAGGCCGACCGCTTCCACGTGGTCGTGCACCAGGTCGATGTCGTCGCGGGAGTGCAGCTCACGGACCACCCCGGCCAGGTGCGCCTGGGCGATGCCACAGACCTGGTTGTACGGCCGCTGCAACGCGGCGAACTGCCCGTCGGCGAAGACCGACACCCGCTCGTCCACCGGCAGGGTGCTGCTGCCCACCGAGGCGAGCACCACCCGTACGCCCAGTCGCCGCAGCTCCGGCACGAGCGTGGCGATCACGTTCTCGATGCCGCCGTAGCCGGGCGGTGGCACGGACAGCCACGGCCCGGCGTTCATCAGCACGGTGAGGCTCATCCGGCTCGCCCCTTCCGGCCGCTCACTGGGCCCGCGGTCGCCGACTGCGGGGCTCGCAGGATCGGCGCAGCCCTCGCGCTCACGCGGCGGCCACCCGTCGGCGCGGCACCCGGTGGCGCAACTCGGCCAGCGGCGGGCGTTCCTCGATGGACACGTCGGTGACCACGATCTCGCGGTCCAGGTTCGGCAGGGTGTCCGAGCCGCCGCGACGGAACTGCGTCAACAACGCCTCCGGTGCCAGGCCGGGGGTCGCCCAGCCGCGCCGCTGCAACCGGGACCAGGCGGTCAACATGATCTGCGCGGACATCCGGCCCAACGCCGCCGTGTCCTGGTGCCGGTGCTTGCGCTCGCCGAGGTCCACCTGCGCCATCGCGTCGAGGCCGACCAGGTCGAGCAGGTCGATCATCATGGCCGTCTCCACCCCGTACCCGGAGACGAACGGCACCCGGGCCAGCACGTCCCGGCGGCCCGCGTACTCGCCCGCGAGGGGCTGCACGAAGCCGGCCAGCTCGGGCCAGAACAGGTTGAGCAGCGGTCGAGCCATCAGCTCGGTCACCCGGCCCCCGCCGTCCTGCTCCACGCTGGCGGTGCCCACCAGTGGCCGGTGGTAGAAACCCTTCACGAAGTCCACGGAGGGGTCGGTCAGCAGCGGGCCGAGCAGACCGCTCACGAAGTGCGGCCGGAACTCCCGCAGGTCGGCGTCGATGAACGCCACCACGTCCCCCTCGGCGGCAGCCAGACCGGCCCAGAGGGCGTCGCCCTTACCGGTGAGCCGGGGCAGCCCCCGGGTCATGGCGTCCTGGCTGACCACCTCCGCGCCGGCGGCCCGGGCCACCTGCGCCGTGCGGTCGGTCGACCGTGAATCCACCACGATCAGCTCGTCGACCAGGGCGACCCGATCCATCAGGTGCTCCCGGATGGTCGACACGATCGCGCCGACGGTGGCCTCCTCGTTGCGCGCCGGCAGCACCACACTGACCCGGGTCTCGCCCTTGGCCCGCATCAGCCGACGTGCCGGCCAGTCGGCCGCCGTCGTCGTCCGGTACGTGGCCCACGCCTCCACCACAGGTGACACGCTCGATGTCGCATCCCGCACGGGCACCCCCTCCGTTCGTGCGTGAAAACCGAAATTGGTAGTTCCCATTCCCTGCCACGCGTTAACCGCTTTCTCGGCAACAGCTTGATCACAGAGGTGACGCCGGTGCGTTCCCGGGGGATGAACGTTTGATTGCGCACACCCCGGGGGACTGCTCCCATCGCACATGAAAGGTCTCCGAAGGGGTGTCGAATGCGTCAGTGCCGGGTGGGTCTGGTCGGAGCCGGCGGCGTGGCACAACGTCACGCGCGAGTGCTGTCCGGCTTCGAGGACGTCGAGCTTGTCGGCGTCACCGACGTCACACCGGAGGCGGCGTCCGCGCTGGCCACGCAGCACGGCACGCGGGCCTGCGCCGACATGGCCGAGCTGCTGGGCACCGGCCCGGACGCGGTGTACGTCTGCGTACCGCCGTTCGCACACGGCCCCGCCGAGGAGGCGCTGGTCGAGGCCGGGGTGCCGATGTTCGTGGAGAAGCCCGTCGCCGTCGACCTGGGCACCGCCGAGCGGATCGCCGACCTGGTCGCGCGCCGGGGGTTGCGTACCGCCGTCGGCCACCACTGGCGCTACCTGAACGTGCTCGACCAGGCCCGCGAACTGCTCGCCGACCGTCCGGTGCGGATGGTCTCCGGCGCCTGGCTGGACAAGGTGCCCCCGGTGGCCTGGTGGTCGCGGCGGGACCGCTCCGGCGGCCCGGTGGTCGAGCAGGCCGCCCACGTGCTGGACCTGGTCCGCGTGCTGGCCGGCGAGGTCACCGAGGTCACCGCGTACGGCAACGGCACCCCGCCGCCGGTCGACGGCGCCGACATCGATTCGGTGACCACCGCAGTGCTGCGCTTCGCCGACGGCGCGGTCGGCACCCTCAGCGCGGCCTGCGTGCTGGGTTGGAAGCACCGGGCCGGCCTCGAGATCCTCGCCGACGGGCTGGCCCTCGCCCTCACCGAGGACGGCCTGTCGATCCGCGACGCCGACGGCGAACGACACGTGCCCGCCGATCCGGAGGCCGCCCGGGTGGCGGTCGACCGAGCGTTCGTCGACGCCGTGCGCGGCATCGGCGACGACGTCCGCGTCCCGTACGCCGAGGCCCTCGCGACCCAGCGACTGGCCCTCGCGGTGGCCGACTCGGCCCGCACCGGCGCGACCGTACGGCTCACCACCCCGACCGCCCCGGCGGCGCTCTCCACGGGGGTGGCCGTCGATGCGTGACAAGGTCGTGGTGGTCACCGGTCCCGGTCGGGTCGAGCTGGTCGAGCAGGACGCCGCGCCGCTACGCCCCGGCACGTTCCGGGTCGAGACGCTCTTCAGTGGCGTCTCCGCCGGCACCGAACTGAGCTACGTCAAGGGCACGAACCCGTACCTGAACGTCACCTGGAACGCCGACCTGGGCCTGTTCCAACCGGGCGCGGCGAGCACCCCCTACCCGGTGAACCGACTCGGTTACATGCAGGTCGGCCGTGTGGTGGAGAGCCAGACCCCGGCCGTCGCGGTGGGCACGGTCGGCGCCATGACCTACGGGCACCGCACCGGCTGGCTGGCCGACCCGGTCGCGGAGCGGTTCGTGCCGCTGCCCGACGACCTGGACCCGCTGCTCGGCGTCTACGTCGCGCACATGGGCCCGATCTGCGCCAACGGTCTGCTGCACGCCGCCGCCGACCTGCACGGCGCCGACGTCCGCGCGCTCGGCGACGGGGTACGCGGCCGGCGCGTCGCCGTGGTCGGCGCCGGTGTGGTGGCGCTGCTGACGGCGCTGTTCGCCCGCCGCAACGGCGCTGCCTCGGTGGTGGTGCTCGACCCCACCCCGCAACGCCGCCACGCCGCCGAGGCGCTCGGCCTGGAAACCCTCGACCCGGACGCGGACGACCCGGCCGTCGTGCTCAAGACCCGCTGGGCGCACACCGCCGGTGACCGGGGCGCCGACGTGGTGTTCCAGTGCCGGGGACAGGCCTGGGCGCTGCAACTCGCCCTGCGGCTGCTGCGCCCCCAGGGCACGGTCATCGACCTCGCCTTCTACCAGGAGGGCGCGGACGCGGTCCGGCTCGGCGAGGAATTCCACCACAACGGGCTCTCGCTGCGCTGCGCGCAGATCGGCCGGGTGCCGCGCGGCCTAGCACCCACCTGGGACCGGGAGCGGCTCTCCGCCGAGACCGTCGACCTGCTCCGCACGTACGGGGACGTGGTCCGTAAACACCTCGTGTCGGCGGTGGTGCCGTTCGACGAGGCGCCCACCCTGCTCACCGACCTGGCCGACCGTCGACGCCAGGAACTCCAGGTGGTGCTGGCCGCCTGATCGGCCCCCGCAGCGGGGTGCTGGCCGCCTGACCGGCTCCCGGAGCGGTCACCGGGAGCGGGTCGGCCCGGACCGCGTCCGCGGGGGTGACGCGGCGGACTACCGTTCCCGGCATGAGCACCCCGAAGGACCGGCCGGTCAGCACCCCGAAGGAGCGGTCGGTCGGCCTGGCCGCGCTGCTGCCGTACCTGCGTGAGCACCGCGGCACCCTGGTCGTGGTGGGTGTGCTGTCGCTGGTCGGCGCGGCGGCCTCGCTGGCACAGCCCCTGCTCACCCGGTCGGTGCTCGACCGGATCGGCGCCGACCACCCGGTCTCCGGACTGGTGACGGTGCTGGTCGCCCTCGTGGTGCTCGGCGCGGCGATCGGCGGGCTGCGCGACTACCTGCTGCAACGCACCGCCGAAGGCGTGGTGCTGGGCACCCGGCGACGGCTCGCCAGTCACCTGCTGCGGCTGCCCATCGCCGAGTACGACAGCCGACGCACCGGCGACCTGCTCTCCCGGGTCGGCTCGGACACCACACTGCTGCGAGCGGTCGTCACCTCCGGGCTCTTCGAGACGGTCACCGGGGCGGTGACGGTGGTCGGCGCCGGCACCGCCATGGTGCTGCTCGACCCGCTGCTGTTCGGCATCACCCTGCTCGGGGTGGCGCTGGGGCTGGGCTTCGCCGTCACCTTCGCCCGCCGGGTCCGGGCGCTGGCCCGCGCCGCCCAGGAGCGGATCGGCGAGATGACCTCGGCGGTGGAGCGGGCCATCTCGGCGGCCCGGACCATCCGGGCCAGCCGCGCCGAGACCCGGGAGGCGCAGACCGTCACCGGCAGCGCGCGGGAGGCGTACGCGGCCGGACTGCGGGTGGCCAGGGTGCAGTCACTGGTCGGCCCGATCGGCTCGATCACCGTGCAGGGCGCGTTCCTGCTGGTGCTCGGCATCGGCGGGGCGCGGGTCGCCGCCGGGGCGATCTCCGTCGGCGACCTGGTCGCCTTCGTCATGTACCTGTTCCTCCTGGCGCTGCCGTTGGCCCAGGTGCTGCGGGCGTACACCCAGTTGCAGTCGGGTCTGGGCGCCCTGCAGCGGATCGAGGAGATCCTCGCCGTGCCCGCCGAGGGCGCGGCGGACCGGCCGGCGCCCTCGGTCGCGACGGCGACCCCGCGCGGCCCCACCCCCATGATCGAGTTCGACCGGGTGGGGTTCGGCTACCCGGGCGGCGAGTCGGTGCTGCACGAGGTCAGCTTCACGGTGCCCGCCGGGACCCGTACCGCGCTGGTCGGCCCCTCCGGCGCCGGCAAGTCCACCCTGCTGGCCCTGGTCGAGCGCTTCTACGAGGTGAGTGCCGGCGCGATCCGGCTGGACGGCACCGACCTGCGCGACCTGCCTCGCGACGCGCTGCGGGCCCGGCTGGGCTACGTCGAGCAGGAGGCCCCCGTGCTGGCCGGCACGCTGCGGGAGAATCTGCTGATCACTGCTCCGGACACCACCGACGACCGGTTGCGCGAGGTCCTGGACGAGGTCAACCTCGCGCACCTGGCGCAACGCACCTCCGAAGGGCTGGACGTCCAGGTGGGTGAGGGTGGAGTGCTGCTCTCCGGAGGTGAGCGGCAGCGCCTGGCCATCGCCCGCGCGCTGCTCGCCGGCCCGCCGGTGTTGCTGCTCGACGAGCCGACCAGCAACCTCGACTCGCGCAACGAGGCCGCCCTGCGCCGCGCCATCGACGCGGTGGCGGTCCGGCGGACGCTGTTGATCGTGGCGCACCGGCTCGCCACCGTGGTCGACGCGGACCAGATCGTGGTCCTCGACGGTGGCCGGGTGGTGGCCGTGGGCACCCACGCCGAACTGGCCGACACCGACCCTCTCTACCGCGAACTCGCCAGCCACCAACTGCTGGTCGGCTGACCGACGGCCGCTTGCGGCGAACTTGCCGGGCGGCCGGGCCGCGCACGGCGGCCGGAATCGCGTACCGTTGCCGCTCATGGGTGTGTCGCAACGGTTCAAGAGCAAGTTCCGGCGGTTCCTCCAGCGCCCCGGCTCGACCGTGGATCTTGCTCCGCTGGAGAAGCTGCTGCCGGCGATCGAGGCACGCGAGGATCAGCTCGCCGCGCTCGACGACGCCGAGCTGACCGAGGCCGCGGGCGCCGCCGTCGGTTACGAGGAGATCTGCGCGGTCGGCCGGGAGGCCGCCCGCCGTGGCCTCGACCAGCGGCCGTACGACGTGCAGCTGCTCGGCGCGATGTCGCTGCTCTCCGGCAAGGTCGCCGAGATGGCCACCGGTGAGGGCAAGACACTGACCGCCACGATCGCCGCGTACGGGCACGTCCGGCTCGGCAACGGTCCGGTGCACGTGCTCACCATCAACGACTACCTGGCCCGCCGCGACGCCCAGTGGATGGAGCCGGTCTACACCCTGCTCGGCCTCACCGTCGGCTGGGTCAACGAGGCCTCCACGCCGCAGGAGCGGCGTGACGCGTACGCCTGCGACGTCACCTACGTCTCGGTCAGCGAGGCGGGCTTCGACTACCTGCGCGACCAGCTGGTCACCGACGCCGAGGACCGGGTGCAGCCCCCGCTGACCACCGCGATCGTCGACGAGGCCGACTCGATCATGATCGACGAGGCCCGGGTGCCGATGGTCCTGGCCGGCGCGGTGCCGGGCGAGCAGGACCCGGTGCACGCCGCCGCCGCGCTGGTGCGTGGCCTGCGCAAGGGCAAGCACTACACGGTCGCCGAGGACGGGCGGAGCGTGGCGTTCACCTCCGCCGGCCTGGCCGCCATCGAGGCCAAGCTCGGCATCGACCTGTACGACGAGGAGCACGTCGCGCAGCTCTCCGCGGTCAACGTGGCGCTGCACGCGCACGCCCTGCTGCACCGTGACGTGGATTACATCGTCCGGGACGGCTCGGTCGAGCTGGTCGACGAGATGCGCGGCCGGGTGGCCCAGCGCCGCCGCTGGCCGGACGGTCTCCAGGCCGCAGTCGAGGCCAAGGAGGGCCTGGACGCCACCGCCGAGGGCGAGGTGCTTGGCACGATCGCCATGCAGGCGTACATCGCGCTCTACCCGAAGGTGTGCGGGATGACCGCCACGGCGGTGCTGGTCGGCGACCAGCTGCGGGAGTTCTTCAACCTCGAGGTCGCGGTGATCCCGTCGAACACCCCGTGCATCCGCGAGGACGAGCCGGACCGCATCTACGCCACCCGGGCCGAGAAGGACGACGCGCTGATCGACGAGATCCAGCGCTGGCACGCCGAGGGGCGACCGGTGCTGGTCGGCACCCTGGACGTCAAGGAGTCCGAGGGGCTGGCGGCCGGTCTCAACGCCGCCGGGGTGCCCTGCGTCGTGCTGAACGCCAAGAACGACGACGAGGAAGCGGCGATCATCGCCGAGGCCGGCGCGTACGGCGCGGTGACCGTGTCCACCCAGATGGCCGGCCGGGGTGTCGACATCCGCCTCGGTGGCAGCGACCAGAGCGACCAGGAACGGGTCGCCGAGCTGGGCGGGCTCTACGTGATCGGCAGCGGCCGGCACGACAGCCGTCGGGTGGACGACCAGTTGCGCGGCCGGGCCGGCCGGCAGGGCGACCCCGGTGGGTCGGTCTTCTTCGTCAGCCTGGAGGACGACCTGGTCGTCCGGCACGCCGCCGACGCGGTGCCGGCCTCGCCGCGGATGAACGCCGACGGCCTGGTGACCGACGAGCAGGTGGACTACGCGGTCGAGCACGCCCAGCGGGTCGCCGAGGGCGTCAACCACGAGATCCACCGCAACACCTGGCGCTACAGCGTGGTGATCGAGCAGCAGCGCAAGGCGCTCGCCGCGCGCCGCGAACGGCTGCTGACCAGCGACGTGGCCGCCGTGATGCTCCTCGAGAAGGAGCCCGAGAAGGCCGGCGAGATGGACGAGGACCTGCTCGCCCGCGCGGCCCGTTCGATCGCGCTCTACCACCTGGACCGGCTCTGGGCCGAGCACCTGGCCGAGCTGTCGGAGGTCCGTGAGGGCGTGCACCTGCGCGCGCTGGGCCGGCTCGACCCGCTGGACGAGTTCCACCGGGCCGCCGTGCCGGCGTTCAACGACCTGATCCCGGAGATCGAGGCCCGCACCATCGCCACCTTCAACGAGACCGAATTCGATGAGGACTGGCAGGCCGACGACGGCACCCTGGTCCGGCCCACCGCCACCTGGACGTACCTGGTGCACGACAACCCGTTCGGCTCCGAGCTGGACCGGCTGATCGCCTCGATCGGGCGGCGGCTCAGCGGCGCCTCCCGCTGAGGTAGGCCCTCGGGGCCCCCTGTCGTGCGCTCGCGCCTGGCAAGGGGCCCCGATTTACGTCGTTTCGACCTAGGTTTGCGAGGGTAGTAGGGCTGGTCGGTCGAGTCGGGAGAGAGCAGACGATGACACAGGTGACGATGCCCGGCGGGCAGGCGCGGATGGGCACGGAGGCTGCGAACCGGTGAACCTCGACACGCGAGAGCCGGTGGTGCAGACCCTCGGCGTCCTGGAAACCGCCGCGCTGTTACGGGAACTGACCGCAGGGCTGATCGCTCTGACCGATTTCGACGAGGCGCTGCTGGCGCTGGTCCGGGTGACCCGGGACGCCGTGGCCGGGGTGCGCTGGTGTGGTTTCACCGCCCTGCGTGCCGGCGAACCGGCCGGTGTGGCCGCCTCCGACGAGCGGCTGGCCGGGCTGGACGACCTGCGACACGGTCCGGACTCGCCGGCGATGAGCGCCATCCATCGCCGCGAGATGATCCTCGCCGCCGACCTGACCGCCGAGCCCCGCTGGCCGGTCTGGACTGCGCGCGCCCGTGACCTCGGCGTACGAGGGGTGATCTCGGCGCCGGTCGACATCGACGACCAGGTGATCGGAGCGATCAACCTCTACGCCGCCTCGCCGGACCTGCTCACGCCGCAACACCAGTTGACCGCGATGCTGCTCGCCGAGCACGCCGGCCTGCTGCTGGCCGCCGTCCGCGACCGCAGCCGACAGCTCACCCTCGCCGGTGAACGGGACGCCTCGCTCCTGCACGACGGGGTGGTGGGCCAGGCCGTCGGCGTGATCATGACCCAGCGCGGGTGTCCGCCGGCCGAGGCACTCGAAGTGCTGCGTACCGCCGCGACGTCGCTGGACATCCCGCTGCGCGAGGTGGCCGAGCGACTGGTCCGCACAGTCTCCCGCCCCCGCGACGCCTGACCGACAGCGCGTCGCGACCCGCCCGACGGGTCGGCGTTGGCGCCTCGGTGTTCGGCGGCCTAGGTGTTCGGCGGCCTAGGTGTTCGGCGGGGCCTCGGCGTTCGGCGGCCTAGGTGTTCGGCGCGGCCTCGGCGTTGATCGACTCGGGTTCCTTGATTCCGGGGTGTCCAAGGCACTTGGATGGCCCGGTTTCCTGTATCCCGAGTCGATCAACCTCCCGACGGGCCCGTTCACCCGGCGGTGCCCGTTCACCCGGCGGTGCCCGTTCTCCCGGCGGTGCCCGTTCTCCCGGCGGTGCCCGTTCTCCCGGCGGTGCCCGTTCTCCCGGCGGTGCCCGTTCTCCCGGCGGTGCCCGTTCTCCCGGCGGTGCCCGTTCTCTCGCTCGGTGGCGAGTCGGGCGGCGTCGTTTCGTCCCGACCGGCCCCGGGTAGCACTCTGGTCAGGTGAGCTGCGCCGACCCGGGGGAGGACCGATGCAGAGCCGGCTGCGGGTGCAGGGGCACCCGATCCAACCGATGCTGGTCACGTTCCCGCTCGGGCTCTTCGTCAGCGCCACCGTCTTCGACCTCACCGATATCGTCGGCGGACCGGCGTTCCTGGGTGAGGTCGGCTACTGGACCGGCGTCGCCGCCCTCGTCGCCGCGGCACTGACCGCGGTGGCCGGCATGATCGACCTGTGGGACGTACCAGTCGACCGCACCCGCCGCACAGCGGTCGCCTTCAACCTGGTGAACGCGGTGATGGCCGGCATGTTCCTGCTCACCTGCCTGGTCCGGTCGCAGTCACCGGAGCACGGCGCGTCGGCCGCGATCCTGATCACCGAGTTGGTCGCGCTGGCCGCCGGTGGCATCGGCGTGCACCTGGGCGCCCGGCTGATGCGCCAGTTCGACACCGGCCGCACCGAGACGGGCGGCCTCGACGCGCTCGCCGGTGGCACCGTCGAGATCGTCCGCCCGCGCCCCTGACGCGCGCTGCCGGCCCGGCGCTGCCGCCCAGGCGCTGTCGCCCGTGACCCGCAGTCGTCCGGCGGGCGGTGGCGGTGGCCGGCAAATGAGTTGCCGGTCGGGTGGCCGGGCGGTGAGGCTGACCGCCATGACCGATCTGCGGAACGCCGAGGAACTGATCGCGGAGGCAGCTGCCGCCCCGGTCGACGGGTGGGGCTTCGGCTGGCTGGACGGCCGTGCCACCGAGGAGCGCCCGCCGTGGGCGTATGCCCGGCTGGTCGCCGATCGGATGGCGCGCGCCACCTCCGCGCTGGACGTGGACACCGGCGGTGGGGAGGTGCTCGCCGAGGTGCCACGGCCACCGAAGCTGCTGACGGCCACCGAGGGTTGGCCGCCCAACGTCGAGGTTGCCCGGCGCACCCTGAAAAAGGTGGGCGCGACGGTGGTGGCGGTCGACCCGGACGGCCCGCTGCCCTTTCGCGACGCCTCCTTCGACCTGGTGGTCAGCCGGCATCCGGTGCGTACCGACTGGGCACAGACGGCCCGGGTGCTGCGACCGGGCGGGACGTTCCTGTCCCAACAGATCGGGGCGGGCACGATGCGGGAGCTGAGCGAGGCGATCCTCGGTCCGCTGCCGCCGTCGACCGCGCGGCGCCCCGAGCACGCGGTCACCGCCGCGGAGGCGGCCGGGCTGCGGGTGGTCGACCTGCGCCGGGCGTCTCTGCGGGCGGAGTTCTTCGACATCGGCGCGGTGGTCTGGTTCCTGCGCAAGGTGATCTGGACGGTGCCCGGGTTCACGGTCGAGCGCTACCGCGATCGGCTGCGAGACCTGCACGGGCGGATCGTCGAGGAAGGCCCCTTCGTGGCCCACGCCGAGCGCTTCCTCATCGAGGCCACCCGCCCCTGACCGACCAGCGGGGGTGGCGTGATCGACTCCACCTCGGCGAGGTGGGGGTGTCCGGGCAGCAGGATGGCACCACATCGCCGAGATGGAGTCGATCATCAGGGCAGGGCAGGGCAGGGCAGGGCAGGGCAGGGCAGGGCAGGGCAGGGCAGGGCAGGGCAGGGCAGGGCAGGGCAGGGCAGGCGGTCGCGCGCGGGCGGCAGGGCAGGGCAGGCGCGGGCGCGGGCGCGGGCGCGGGCGCGGGCGAGCGTTCCTAGTGGTGGGTCCGGTGGTGCCCGGCCAGGACGTCGGCACCGAAGTCGCTGGCGGGGCGACGGAGGACGGTGTGCGCGTGGTTGCCGTCCGGGCTGGTGTTGTCGTACTCGATCAGCAGGTCGTCGCCCTGTACCCGGTAGTAGTGCCGCTGCCCGGGGCGGGTGGGGCCGGCCCAGGCGAAGTGCAGCGGGCCGGCGGCCAGTCGAGTCGCCTCCCGGATGGCCAGTTCGGGGGGCAGCCGGTCCAGGTACAGCGCGACCACCTGGTCGAGCAGCGCGCGACCGGTCGGCCCCATCCGGTCCGCCGGTACGCCGAGCGGCTCCAGTGGCGCGTCGACGGTCCCTCGGGTGGCGCTGATGATGTCCGCCGGCGCCTCGTCGGCGATGACCGCGGCGGCCCGTTCGGCGGGGCCCAGCGCGTCGAGCAGGGCCAGGGCGAGGTCCTCCTCGACTCCGAGTGGGCGGGAGACCGGGCGGCCGGCGTAGCGGACCGTCGCCGGGTTGGCGCCGAAGAAGATCGGGGCGGGGGAGACCTGGTTGTCGACCACGGTCATGGTCACCGACAGGTGGTGCCCTTCGAACCGCCATCCCCAGCGGTCGTCGCGCGCCGGGTCGCCGAACACGGCCACCCAGTAGTCAGCGCTGTGCCGTCCGCGCTGCCAGTCCTCGGCTCGGTCCAGCACCTCCTCCAGCGCGATGATCGCCATCGCCTGCGCGTACGCCGAAGGGCTGAGCGCGGTGGCCAGCAGTCGGTGGGCGGCCTTGCGGCCGGCGACGTCCATCTCGGCCAGGCTGACGCCCGGTCGGGGTCGGGGCCGGTACTCCAGCCAGCGTCGGGCCGCCTCGTCGTCGAACGGGTGCGCGGCGCTCTCGCGGGCGGCGGGGTCGAGCGCGGCCAGCAGCGTGGTGCTGGCGGCTCGCATCTGCTCGGGCAGGGGATCTTCCACCGACCCTGTATACCGGCCCTTGCGGGCTGGTGTCAGCCGGCGCGCAGCAGCTCCGTCATCTCCGGCAGGTCGAAGAACTGCGCGGTCTCCAGCGCCGACGGGTTGCCGTGTGCCGGGGCGGCGCCCGCGGCGAGCAGCGCGCGGACCGCGTCCGTGCTGCTGCGGAAGACCGCCGCCGCCAGAGCCGTCTGACCCCGGTCGTTGGCCCGGGAGTGGTCGGCGCCGCGACTGAGCAGGGCGGCCACCGTGTCCGGGTGGGCGTGGTACGCGGCCAGGATCAGCAGCGTGTCGCCCTTGTCGTTGGTGAGGTTGACCGGCAGGCCGGCGTCGAGCTGCGCGGCCAGTTCCTCGGTGGAGCCGGCGCGGGCCAGGTCGAACATCCGGTGCGCGAACGCCAGCGTCTCGGCGTCGAGGTCCTCGGTCACCCGTCCAGGCTACGGCGTGTGCTGATAGGTTGCTCGGCCGGCGTGCTGGGGGAAGGGTCCGATGGGTGAGACGGTGTACGTGGGCAACGCGGGTGTCGACGGTGCCACCAACGCCGGCTGGCTGCTCGGGCACTTCGCGCCACCGGGGGAGATCCGGCACAGCACCGACGTCGAGGTGAAGTGGGGTGTGCATCCGCCCGGGCAGGCCCGGTCGCGATGGGCGACGGGGGAGCGACGGACCACCCTGCTCGTGCTCGTCGAGGGCTGCTTCCGGGTGGAGTTGCCCGATCGGACGGTACGGCTGGCGTTGCCCGGCGACTACGTGGTGTGGGGCCGGGGGGTGGACCATTCGTGGTTCGCCGAGCGCGCGTCGGTGGTGTTGACGGTGCGGTGGCCCTCGCTGCCCGGATACCGGGTGGACCCACCGGTGGTGCGCTGAACGACACCAGGTCCGACCCGCGTCCCAGTGAATGGAATTACCTACTAAACCTATAGGCTTTACCGTCTAGAGTACGAGGGCACCCCGCCGCACGACCCGCGAGGAATTGCCATGACGCGCCACCGCCCGGAGCCTGACCTGCTCACCGTCGCCGCCCGGTGGGCCGACCCGGCCGGCTGGCCGGTCGCGCTGTGTTTCGACCCCGCCGAGCGCTGGTACGCCCGCCTCGCCGTCAGTGACGAGCACGAGGTGTGGGCGCTGAGCTGGCTGCCCGGGCAGGGCACCGACCTGCACGACCACGGCGGCTCCTCCGGAGCGTTTCGGGTCGTCAGCGGAACGCTCACCGAGGAGACGGTCACCGCCGGTCGGCTACGCCCACGACTGCTACCCGCCGGCGCCGGTCGCCGCTTCGGGCCCCGACACGTGCACCGGGTGACCAACCAGGGCCCGGATCCGGCGGTCAGCGTGCACGTCTACCGGCCGGCGTTGCTGCGGATGACCCGCTACGACCTCGTGGACGGCCGGCTGCGGGTCGCCGAGGTCGCCGAAGCCGGCACGTCCTGGTGAGCACGGCGAGTCCCGATCAACCCCCTGGCACCGGAAGGAACACGATGATGCAGGTAACCGCCGAGCACTGTCCGACACCCGTACCGCCCCCGGGCTCCCGCGGCATCGACGAGATCCTGGCCGCCGCGCGGGCCCGGCTCCGTCGGCTCGACCCGGAGCGGGCGCACCTGGCGTACCGGGCCGGCGCGCTGCTGGTCGACATCCGACCGGCCGCGCAGCGGGCCGCGCACGGCGTGGTGCCCGGCTCGCTCACGGTCGAGCGCAACGTGCTGGAGTGGCGCTTCGACCCGCGCTGCCCGGCTCGACTGCCGCAGGCCGTCGACTACGACGTGCCGGTGCTGATCCTCTGCCAGGAGGGCTACACCTCGTCCCTGGCCGCCGCCGCCCTGCAGGACGTCGGCCTGCACCGGGCCACCGACGTGGTCGGCGGCTTCGCGGCGTGGCGGATCGCCGGCCTGCCGGCTCTCGGCCCGACCCCGCTGCACACCTCCCCACTCGCGTCCCCCGTGCACACCGGGTGGGCGCGCCGCTGACCGTCACGCCGCACCAGGCGTGGCGGCGTACCGCCACTCAGGAGGCATCATGTCCGTCGTCGCCATCCCCACGCGCCGCCACCCGGGGACGCGCCCGACCTGTCCGCGCACCGCCCCGACCCTCACCATCACCCTCGACCTCGTCCCCGGGCCGCTGAGCCCACGGCTGGCCCGGCTGGTCCAGCTGCTCGGTGAGCTGGCCGAGTCGGGGGAGGGTCGGTTGCGTACCGTCGAGGACCTCGCGCCCGCACCGCGACCGGCCCCGAGCCCCGTCGGCGAGCCGTCCGCCGACGCGCCCCACGTCCGCATCCTGGCCGGCTCGCGGATGGTCCGCCAGGGCGACCGGGTCGTCCCGCTGACCCGCATCGAGTACGAGCTGCTGCTGTTCCTGGCCGAGCGGCCCCGCCGGGTCTTCACCCGCCTGCAACTGCTGTCCAACGTCTGGGGGTACGAGCACGCGGTGGCCCGGACCGTGGACGTGCACGTCCGCCGGCTGCGCGCCAAGCTGGCCGGGTCGGAGGTGGTGACCACCGTCTACGGGGTCGGCTACCGGCTGGCCGACGAGGCTCGGATCAGCGTGGACCACAGCCGGTAAGCCCTGGTCCGGCGGCCTGCGGCCACCGCGTTGAACCGGGCGGGGACCCCCGTAACGGGGCATCTCGGTGACTCTGCTGTAATCATCAAGCTCGTACGCAGAGCGAGCGCCCGGCTCCGATGCGTTCGTCAATTGTCACATTCATGCAACGCCGCCGCCTCTTGACCCTTGCCCGGGTGCCGGGAAGCATCGATGAGGCGGCGTCCCGGGCCGTGGGGAGATACCCGGACCAGCCCAAGGAGGACCATGTCGGTCAGCCCCGCCTCGTCGCGCGCCGGATGGCACACGTCGCAACCCGCGGTGCCCGGTCGACCGCCCGGCGGTCAGCGTCGCCCGGCGAACACCGCGACGCCCGTGCTCACCGTGACGCTGTCCATCCCGCTGACCTGTGAGGAGTCGCTGACCCCGGCGGCACGTCGGCTGCTGGAGGCCGCCCGCGAGATGCTCGAACGCGGCGAGGGAGTGATCATCGGGTCCGTGCCGACCGAACGCCGCCCCGACCAGCCACCCGCCAACCGGTCGCCCACCCGGGCGCTCAGCCCGACCATTCCCGCCCTGCACATTCTCGCCTCGTCCCGCTCGGTGCTGCGCGACGACGAGCCGCTGCCGCTGACCAGGTTGGAGTTCGACCTGCTGCTGCACCTGGTCGCCCATCCGCGCCGGGTGTTCACCCGACTGCAACTGCTCAACGCCGTCTGGGGCTACGAACACGCCGGCGTACGCACCGTCGACGTGCACGTGCGTCGGCTGCGCGGCAAGGTCGGGGTGGACGTGCCCCTGGTCACCACCGTCTACGGCGTGGGCTACCGGCTGGCCGACGACGCCCGGGTCACCATCGACCGCAGCGGCTGACCGGCGTCACCCGCCCGCCCGACCCGGGGCAGGATGGTCCGGTGCGCATCCGTCCCATCTCGCCCGACCTGCTCGTCACCGAGCTGACCGGCCGGCTGGCCGACGCCGCGACAGGCGCCGGGACCGCCGACGCCGGGCTCGCGCGGCTGCGGGTGGCGATCGACGGCGCCTCCGCCGCCGGCCCGGACGAGCTGGCCGCCGCCCTCGTCGACCCGTTGCGCGCCCAGGGCCGCCCGGTGCTGCACGTACGCGCCACCGACTTCCTCCGCCCCGCGTCGCTGCGCTTCGAACTGGGCCGCACCAACCCGGACTCCTTCTACGAGGGCTGGGTCGACGAGGCCGGACTTCGTCGGGAGGTGCTCGACCCGGCTGGCCCGGGTGGCACCGGCCGGGTGCTCCCGTCGCTCTGGGACGCCGACGCCGACCGGGCCAGCCGGGCCCGCTACGTCGACCTGCCACCCGGAGGCGTCGTCCTGGTCAGCGGTCCGCTGCTGCTCGGCGGCGGGCTGCCGTTCGACGTCACCGTCCACCTGGAGATGTCCCCGGCGGCGCTGCGTCGGCGTACCGAACCGTCCCACGCGTGGGTGCTGCCGGCGTTCGACAGGTACGCCGAGGAGGTCGTCCCGGCGAGCTTCGCCGACGTGGTGGTACGGGTCGACGACCCCCGCCGCCCCGCGCTCGTGGAGCCCGGCGGCGACGCCTGACAACCGCGAGAAATTCGCCGGTTTGCCCCGCCGATCCGGCGGGTACTCGCCCGGCTCACAGGCGCGGGTGATCGCCCGCGCACCGAACGCGACCGTGACCGGGGCTCGACGCCGCCGGCACCCGGTTCACCGTGAGCCACAGGCTTAGGAAAGGCAGGCAGCGATGCTCGTCCACGACACGGTCGACACGAACCGTTCCCAGCAGGAAATCGACCAGATCCGGCTCTCTCTCCAGGCGCGCTACGACGAGCTGACCGCCGAGTACGACCAGGCCGTGCTCCAGAGCCAGGTGCTGCGGCTGGTGGAGGTCGGCGACACCGCTGGCGACGACCAGGCCGACAGCGGCACCAAGACGGCCGAGCGGGACACCGCACAGTCCCTGTTGCGCACCATCCTGGACCGCCGCGCCCAGTACGAGCACGCCCTGGGCCGGCTCGCCGAGGGCACCTACGGCTGGTGCGAAGGCTGCTCGGCGGCGATCCCGGTGGAGCGGCTGGAGATCTTCCCGTCCGCCACCACCTGTGTGACCTGCAAGCAGACCCGCGAACGGCGGGCGGCCTGAGCGACGCCAGCGGTTGCCGGTCGGTCCGCGGCGCGATGGACTTGAGCCATGGGTGACATCCTCGTGGGCACCGCGTCCTGGACCGACCGCACGCTGCTGGACTCGGGCTGGTATCCGCAGACCGCGGACAACCCGGAGAAGCGGCTGGCCTACTACGCGCGGCAGTTCCCACTGGTCGAAGTGGACGCCACCTACTACTCGCCGCCTGCCGAGGCGACCGCGCGGCTGTGGGCCGACCGCACCCCGGCCGGCTTCACCTTCAACATCAAGGCGTTCAGTCTGCTGACCGGGCATCCCACCCGGGTCAGCGCCCTCTACAAGGACCTCCGCCCGGAGACCGACAAGAAGAACGTCTACCCCGACGACCTGCCCGCGCAGTCGTACGAGGAGGTCTGGACGCGCTTCCTGTCCGCGCTGGACCCACTTGTCGAGGCGGGCAAGCTCGGTGCGTTGCTGTTCCAGTTCCCGCCCTGGTTCACCATCAAGCGGGCCAACAAGCAGTACCTGCTGGAGGTGGCGAAGCGCTGCGCGCCGCTGCGCCCGGCCTACGAGTTCCGGCACGCCTCCTGGTTCGACGGCGACAACGCCGACGAGACCCTGGCCTTCCTGCGCGAGCACCAACTGCCGTACGTCTGCGTGGACATGCCGCAGGGCCACCGCTCGTCACTGCCCCCGATCCTGGCCGCCACCGCGGACCTCGCGGTGGTGCGCTTCCACGGCCACAGCGACAAGTGGACCAGCAAGGACATCCACGAGAAGTTCGGCTACCACTACTCCAAGCGGGAGCTGGCCGACTGGGCGCCGAAGCTGCGCGAACTGGCCGACGAGGCCGGCCAGACCCACGTCCTGATGAACAACTGCTACCGCGACTACGCGCAGACCAACGCGAAGACCCTCGCGGGCCTCCTCGACGCCACCTGACCTCACCCGATCCGGGTGGGGCCGCCTCACCCGCACCGCCGGCAGGGTGGGGACGGTGGGTACGACCGCCCGGGGGCGGTCGACGCCGCAGACGACACGGAGGTGACGGGGATGACGGTTCGAGTGGTGACGGATCGACGGCGCGGTGCCGTCCTGCACGTGGTCGGTACGGCGGACAACGCCCGCCGCGCGCCGCAGGGCAGCCCGGTGCGGGCCCGCCGCGGCCCATCGGGGCCGCCGCGCCGCGCAGACGACCGACGGTGGGACAGCACGGAACGGGGGTCGACCGATGGCTGACTCGATGATCTCGGCGTTCGAGTCCTCGCTGGACAAGACGAACCTCATTCTCAAGGACATCGAGAACGCCTACGGCTGGCCGAAGGAACGGCGCAACCAGTCGTACGCGGCCCTGCGTACGGTGCTGCACCTGCTGCGCGACCGGCTGCCGGTGGACGAGAGCGTCGAGTTCGCCCAGCAGTTGCCGGTGCTGGTGCGGGGGATCTACTTCGACGGCTGGGTCCCGTCCGACGTGCCGATCAAGCTCAACCGGGACGACTTCCTCTACGAGGTCCGGCAGGGCTTCCCGTACGACGCGGAGGGCGGCCCGGAACGGGTGACGCAGGTGGTGCTGGACACTCTGCGCCGACACGTCACCCAGGGCGAGTGGCAGGACGTGAAGGACACCATGCCCAAGGACCTCGCCACGATGATGCCGTGACGGCCTGACGCTCGTGAGCCCGCCCGACGAACTCCTCGGGCGGGCTCAGTCGCCGGAGGTGTCCGCTTCGGCCGGCGTCGGCACCCGCGACACCGGGTGCCCGGCCGCACGGGCCAGCGCGGCGAACGCGACAGCGTCCACGATGGCAGCGCTGCCCGGGTCGTTGTTGAAATAGACGTACGCGGGCTCGTCCTCGCCGAAGGCGTCGGTCAGCCGGCGTACCCATGAGGTGAGCGCGGCTCGGCCGTAGCGGGGCCACGGCCGTGCCCGCCCCTCGTGCAGCCGCAGGTACCCGAAGTCGGTGGTGCGCCAACGCGGAGCGACCGGGCGTCCCAGCCGGTCGGCCCAGACCAGCGCCGCCCGATGCCGTTCCAGCACCGCCCGGGTGGTGTCGGTCCACCAGGAGGGGTGCCTGGGCTCGACGGCGACCCGCACCTGGGCCGGGAACAGCCGTAGGGTCGCGTCGAGCGCGTCGACGTCCGCCCGTAGGTTCGGCGGCAGTTGCAGCAGCACCGGCCCGAGACGGTCACCGAGCGCGGTGGCGCGACCGAGGAACCGGGCCACCGGCTCGGCCGGATCGCGCAGCCGCTTGATGTGGGTGAGGTAGCGGCTCATCTTCACCGCCACGCAGAAGTCCGCCGGTGTACGCGCCCGCCAGGCGGCGAAGGTCTCCCGTTCCGGCAGCCGGTAGAAGGCGTTGTTGACCTCGACACTGGCGAACCCGGCCGCGAAGTGCTCCAGCCAGAGCCGCTGCGGGAGTTGTTGCGGGTAGAAGCGGCCCCGCCAGTCCCGGTACTGCCAGCCGGACGTGCCCACCAGGATCACCACCCCATCCTGGCACTCTGCGCCGCCACCCGCGAACTGCCCGTGTCGCCCCGATTCGGCGTCTACGGTGAGGGTTAGAGAAGATCGCGCGTGGGGTACCACCCGCAGTACGACGGACCCCGGCGGATGGCGGGGGCGGCACACCCGAGGGAGTACCGATGGCACTCAACGATGACGACATGCAGACCATGGGCGGCGGCGGCGCGGAGGGCCCGGCCGACGGTGGTGCGACCCCGGGTCAGCACGACGGTGGTGCGGACGGCAGCGCGGAGGGCCCCGCCGACGGTGGTGCGACCCCGGGTCAGCACGACGGTGGTGCGGACGGCAGCGCGGAGGGCCCCGCCGACGGTGGTGCCACTCCGGGTCAGCAGGACGGTGGCGCCGACGGTGGCGCGGAGGGCCCCGCCGACGGCGGCGCGACGCCGGGTCAGCAGGACGGTGGCGCCGACGGCAGCGCCCGGTAACGGCGCAGACCATGACACACCTCGACCCGCCGGGCGGCCAGGGCCGTCCGGCGGTTCCGTCTGCACAGGCCGCCGCGGCGCTGGCCCGCTGCGTGTCGGTCGAACCGGCCAAGTTCGCCGCCGCGCACTGGGGACACACCCCGCTGCTGTCCCGCGCCGCCGAGCTGCCCGACCCGGCCGGCTTCACCGACCTGCTCAGCCCTGCCGACGCCGACGAGCTGCTGAGCCGGCGCGGTCTGCGTACCCCGTTCCTGCGGGTCGCCAAGGACGGCCAGTTGGTGCCGGCGGCGCGCTGGACCGGCGGTGGCGGCGCGGGGGCCGAGATCGGCGACCAGGTGCTCGACGAGCGGGTCCTGGAGCAGTACGCCTCCGGTGCCACCCTGGTGTTGCAGGGTCTGCACCGGATCTGGCCGCCGCTCGTCGACTTCGCCCGCGACCTGGGCCTCGCGCTCAACCAGCCGCTTCAGGTCAACGCCTACCTCACCCCGGCGGGTAGTCAGGGGTTCGCCACCCACTACGACACCCACGACGTGTTCGTGCTCCAGGTCGACGGCCGCAAGCACTGGCGGATCCACCCGCCGGTGCTGCCCGACCCGCTGGAGAGGCAGCCGTGGGGTGGACGCGCCGACGAGGTCGGCGCCACCGCCCAGGGGCCGGCCGCGCTGGACGTGGTGCTCGCCCCCGGTGACGCCCTCTACCTGCCCCGGGGTTGGCTGCACAGCGCGCAGGCGCAGGAGGCCAGTTCGCTGCACCTGACGGTGGGCATCCGCGCGCTGACCCGCTACGCGCTGGTCGAGGAGTTGTTGGCGCTGGCCTCCGAGGACCAGCGGTTGCGGGCCAGCCTGCCGTTCGGCACCGACGTCGCCGACGCGGACGCCATCGAGCCGGAGCTGACCGAGACGGTGGAGGCGCTGCGGGACTGGCTGCTGCGCGCCGACCCCGGCGCGGTCGCCGCACGGCTGCGGCAGCGCGCCTGGCCGGCGGCCCGCCCGGCGCCGATCCGACCGCTCGCCCAGGCCGACGCGTTGGCCACCCTGGACGCCGACTCCCGGGTCACCCTGCGGCCGGGCCTGCGCTGGCAGCTGCTGCCGCACGATCCGGACACGGTGGCGCTGCGGCTCTTCGACCGGACCATCACCCTGCCCGCCTCGTGCGAGCCGGCGGTTCGCGCCCTGCTCAGCGGCACGGCCACCCGGGTCGGTGACCTGCCGGGGCTGCCCGACGACGCCGACCGGGTCACCCTGGCCCGTCGACTGCTCCGCGAGGCCGTCCTGGTCCCGGCCTGAGCTACCGCGCGAGTGAGGTCAGCATTTCTCGCAACCAGGCGATCTCCGTGCGGCTGGTGGCGGTGGCGATGCGGAAGAGCCCTCGCCGGAAGGGGTCGTGGGGAAAGTCGTCAGCGCGCAGCGGTCGGTTGCCGTCCCAGAAGAAACTCGCCGGCTGGGTGAGGAAATCGAGCCGGCGGTACAGGACGGCCGCTTGAGCTGCCGGGTCGTCGAGATAATGCAGGAAAGCCAGCAGCGTGAACCAGCGGTTCTCGTCGGTGATGAACAGCTCGTCGGGTGTGCGGAGCTGACGCAGCAACTCCGCCTGTCCGTCCGGGCTCAGGATCAGCACGTGCCGTGGTGCCGCCACCTGGCCAGCCTGCACGTCCCGACGAAGTAGGCCCGCACGTTCCATCCGCTTGATCGTCGGGTACAGCGTCCCGTCCGCGATCGGCCGGACGTGGCCGGTCAGCGCGGCCACGCGTTTGCGTAGGTCGTACCCGTGCAGCGGGGCGTCGGCCAGGAAGCCCAATATCGCGAACTCCAACACCGTGCTAACTTACCTCGGCAACGAAATACCTCGAACACGAGGTATCGGTCAGGAGGTATGTGATGCGTGGCGCCCAGGTCCGACCAGATGGCACGACCATCCGGTGGGTGGAACTTCCCGGTGCCGAACCCACTCGGGTCTACCTGCACGGGCTCGGTGCCTCCTCGCCGGCGTACTACGCGGCGGTGGCCACCAACCCCGCGCTCGCCGGACGGCGCAGCCTGCTGATGGATCTGCTCGGGCACGGCATCAGCGACCGGCCGGCCGACGCCTCGTACACCCTTGAGGAGCACGCCGACCTCGCCGCTACCGCGCTCACCGCAGCCGGGGTCAGGGCCGCGGAGGTGATCGCCCACAGCATGGGCGGCGCCGTCGCCATCGTCCTGGCCGCGCGCCATCCGCACCTAGTTAGTGCACTGGTTCTCGTTCACGCCACTCTCGACCCGCAGCCTCCGGGCGTCGGCATCGGAGCCCGCTACACCGAGGAGCAGTTCGTACACGGCGACGGCCGATCCGAGACGCTCACCCGAGTCGGCGCCTCCTGGGCGGCGACGATGCGGCTCACTGGTCCGGAGGCGCTCTACCGCACAGCGTTACACCTCGGCCGCAGCAGCACCATCCGTGAGCTGCTGCTCGAACTGCCCGTGCCGCGCACCTACCTTCACCCTGCCGACGACGAGCCGATCGGTGCGCGCGCCCTGACCGACGCCGGCGTGCGGGTGGTCGCCGTGCCAGCGAGCGGCCACAACATCATGCTGGACAATCCCGACGGCTTTGTCGCGGCCACCGTCGCGGCACTGCCGGCGTAGCGCACGCTCCGATGATCAGCGGCCGAGGACCAGCAGCAGCGCGGTGGTAACCAGACCGGCGCCGATCACCACCGTGATCGGTCGGGGGCCGAGCATCGCGTGCCGGCGGTCGGCCAGCATCCGTGCCGGCGCGAGACCGATCAACGGTCCGAGCAGCGTCACCACCAGCGCCAGCACCGGCAATCCCACCGCCAGGTCGCCGCCGTACCCGACGCCGAGCGCGCGGGCACCGGCACCCAGCGCGTACGCCAGCACACCGCCGGCCACCCCGCAGAGCGCCAGCAGCGGGTTGACCGAACCGGGCAGCTCACCCGGCTGACCAGCCCGGTCGAGCAGGTCACGGGCCTTGGCGAGCAGCAGTACAGGGTCAATGGCTCCGACCCCGTTCGCCGGGCCGGGTGGGCCGCCGAGGCGGCGGACGCCGAGGCGCGAGCGGGCCTGCTGCCACAGGTGGGCCACCTCGGCGTCGACCCGTTCCTGCTGCTCACGGGCGGCGACAAGCTCCTCCTCGGCCCTCTGGAGCTGCTCGGCCGCGTCGGCGACGGCCCGCTCGGCGGCGGCGCACTGCCGTTCGTGCCAGGTGTGCGCCTCGGCGCGCTGCTCGCGCACCCGCGCGGTGAGGTCGGCCAGCCGCCGCAGCTGTGCCGCGTACGTCTCGCTGGTCACCGGTTCGTTCACCGTGTCGGTCCATACGGGATGATCACCTGTCCGGTGCGGTGCACCGCCCGGTCGAAGAAGAGACCCCGCCAGGGGCGGGGATACCAGTCCGGGCCGCCGGTGCCCGGGTAGAGCGACGAGCCCAGCTCGCCGCCGTGCGCGTCCAGGGCCACCCAGGCGCCGATCTGGTCGGTACGGGCGGCCGGCCCGCCAAGATCGGCGCGCATCCGGGCGACCCCCCGCCACCAGGCCAGCACGTGCGTGCGTCGTTCCGGCCCGTCGTGCATGATCCGGCGTAGCTGCTCCAGGCCGGTCCGCCGACCCGCGCGGGCGGCCAGCGCACCCGCTGCCGCGTCGACCGCGAACAGCAGCAGGTAGTGCGGGCTTGCCGGGCCGCCGAGCCCGTCGGCCGTCTCGGCCATCAGCTCGCCGACGGTCTCCTCGTCGTACCAGGCGGCGTCGTCGGCCAGGTCGTCGTAGAGGGCGCGGGCGATCGGGTCGGCGTCCGGGTCGAGGCAGGCGATGGAGAACCGGGCGGTGCCCGGCGGGTGCTGCCGGGCCAGCGACCGGGCCGCCGCGTCGAGCACCGCGCACGCCTCGTCGACGCGGGTGCCGAGCACCGCGAGGTTGCGGCCCGGTGCGCGCGGCAGCCGCAGCGCAGCCGAGCGGGACTGCACGTCGATGATCTCGCCGAGCAGGGCCACCGGGTTGCGCGGCGCGCTCCCGTCCGGGGGTACGGCGAGCGCCCGGAAGTCCGGGGCGTCCGCCAGCCGGGGGATCGCGTCGCCGTCGAAGAGCCGGGCGGGCGCCGCGTCCGCGGCGCGCATCCGCCACAGCCGGTGCTGCAACCCGCTCCAGGTCTCCCAGTCGCTGGCCGACGGGATGCGGGCCACCTCGTTGCCCTCCACCATGCCCGACTCGGCGTTGACCACCGCGTGCCAACGCGGCAGCGACTGCGCCGCGTCGTTGCGCTCGGCGAGGATGCGCAGCGCCTTGGGCAACGCGATGCGCAGGGTGAACTGGGCGACCAGCGCGGGGCGGCCCCACAGTGCTTCGATGCCTCGCACGTCCTGCGAGGCCAGGACCAGGTGGATGCCCTGGGACCGACCGCGCCGGGCCAGGTCCTCCAGCAGGTCGGCCGACTCCCGGGCGACCACGTCCCGGCCGGCCAGCAACATCTGGAACTCGTCCACCACCGCGACGATGCGTGGCCAGTGCCCGGTCGGGTCGACCGCCCGTAGCTCGGCCAGCTTGGTCACCTCGTGTTTCTTGGCCGCGTCGGCGCGTCGGCGCAGCTCCTCGGCGAGGAAGCGCAACAGCGCCAGCCCGAACTCCCGGTCGGTGTTGACGTTGATGCCGACCAGCCGCATGTGCGGCAGCCAACTCGGGTCGCGCCGGCCCTGCGCGAACCGTGCGAAGGAGACCCCCTCCTTGAAGTCCAGCAGGTAGAACTCGAGTTCGGCGGGGGAGTAGCGGGCGGCGAGCGCGCCGATCCACGCGAAGATCAGGTTGGTCTTGCCGGTGCCGGACGGCCCGCCGATCAGCGCGTGCGGTGGATAGTCGCCAAGCGTCAACCGCACCGGCCGACCGTGCGGGCCCTCACCGATCGGCGCGGTCAGCCCGTCGGCTGAGTCCTCCCGCCACATCAGCTCGGGCGGGGGTAGCAGGTCGGTGAAGGGGGTCGGCGGTGGGCCGGCGTTCACCCGGGCGGCGACGTCTCGGCAGGTCTCGGTGACCACCGTCGCCGGCGGCGGTGGGTCCAGCCGGACCGGCAGCCCGGCCGAACCGCCGATCCGCGCGCCGGACACCCCGGCCACCACCCGGGTCACCGTCGGGTCCTCCGGCAACGGCACACCGTGCACCACCAGGTGTACGCCGCAGGCCGCGCCGGCCCGCACCACCCGGTCCAGTTGCCCGCGCTCGTGCCGGTTCAGCTCCTCGCCACCGAGCAGCACCGCCACCCGCCACGGCTCGGGTCGTCTGCCGGTCGCCGCCGCCAGTTCGCGCAGCGACGCGTACTCGCCGGCGAGGACCGTCTCGTTGATCCGGCGGATCTGCTCCACCAGGTCGTCCAGCAGTGGGCCCAGCCCGCCCGGGCCGACGAAGGTGAGCAGCCCGGCCGTGCCCAACGGGGAGAACCCGGCCAGACCGCCCCCGAGCTGGTCCGGGTCGTACCCGATCAGTCGTACCGCCCCGGGGTCGGCGCGGCCGACGGCCCGCAGCAGCAACGCGGACACCACCGCGTCGCAGCCGGCGCGGTCGTCCCCGGAGAGGTGGACGTGCCCGGCGTCGAGCAGCGGCACCAGCGCGGGCACCGGGTCGACGCCGTCGATCCGGACCGTGCCGACCCGCAGCGCGCCGGGCGGCTCGGCCCGTCGGGCGGGTGTCGGCGCCCACCCGGCCCAGTCGGCCCCCGCGCAACCCGGGGCCTCCTGCCGGGCGGCGTCGGCGGCCCGCCGGGCCAGCTCCGCGATCCGGGTGGAGTAGCGGGCGTCGATGTCGGCGATGCGGCGGTCCCGTTGGGCGCCGACCCGCTCCGGTACGGCGGCCGCCGCCCGCTGCACCCGGGCCAGTCGTTCCCGCCCGGCGGTCAGGTCGGCCTGGGCGGCGGACAGCCGGGTACGGGTGGCGCCCAACGCCTCGGCGAGGGTGTCTCGGACCCGGCTGGCCAGCTGACCGCGCCGGTCAGCCATCGGAGCCCCGACGCGTCGGCGCGTCCCGCCACGGGCTGCCCGAGCGCGGCGGTAGCCCGCCGGGGCGCGGCGGACCATCCGAGCGCGGCGGCAGGCCACCGGAGCGCTGCGCGGCGGCACCGCCCGGCCGCTGCACCGCACCGGCGGCGCGGGGAACCGCGCCCGGCCTCCCAATCCCGCCCGGTTGCTGCGCCCGCGCCGGTTGCCCGGCGCCGCCCGGTTGCCCCTGGCCCGCCGGTTGCCCCGCACCCGCCGGTTCTCTCGCACCGCCGGGCGGCAGGTCCCGGCCGAGGCGGGCGAGCAGCAGCGCGGTCGCCACCCCGGCGGTCACCGCGGAGTCGGCGGCGTGTGGTGGTTCACCGGAGACGCGCGGCGGCGGCATCCGGCACACCCGGGTCAGCAGCGTCTCCAGCACCGGCGGTGGCAGCCCGGGCAGCAGGTCGCGGACGCGCCCGTCCAGCTCCCCACGCAGCCGCCCCAGGTCGGTGGCGCGGGGCGGGTGCCCGAGCAGCTCTCCGGCCAGCTCGCGCAGCAGCGGCGGCGCCAGCGCCGCCATGCCCAGCCCCACGTCGGCCGGTGCCCGGCGCAGTTCGGTACGCAGCCGGTCCCGGTCGCCGGCGCGGACGCCGCCCACGACGCGGCGCAGCAGCTCCTGGGAGTCGTCCACCCGCTCGTCGGGTTCGTCGTCGGCGCCCTCGCGCCCGCCGGTCAGCTCGGCCACCCGCACCGACCACCAGCGGCGCATCCGCACCTGCTCGGCCGGCTCCGGCGCGACCGCGGCGGGCCCGGACGTCGGTGGCATGTCGTGTCGGGGAGCGCGTTGCTCGGGGCGGGGCGCCGGGGCGCCGTCCGCGCCGAGCCCGATCGCCGTCAGATAGGCCGACAGCTGCTCCTGGGCCACCCGCAGCGCGTAGCCGGCGCTCTCGGCGTGCTCGGTCGCGGCGGACAGCTCGGGCACCCCCATCGGGTTGGCCGACTCCTGGCGGACCCAGCGCAGTCGCTCCGCGGCCAGGCCGAACTTCTCCAGCGCCTGCCCCAGCAGGGCCAGCGGAAACTCCTCGCTGGCGGCACGGACCTGCCCACCGACGTCCTCGATGATGGACATGACGGCCTACAGCGTGGCGACGTAGAGCTGCGCCTGCTCCACCGCGACAAGTGTCGCGGCGAGACACTCCTCCAGCTCCTGGCTGGCCTGTGTCAGTGACGCCTGGGCCGCCTCCACCGTCTCGTGCCCGCTGCCCTCCAGCGCACCGGCGAGGGTCTGCTGCGCCTCCGACAGTTTCTCGCCGGCCGCCTGCACGGCTGTCTGCCCGTCCCCGATCTGTTGGAGGGCGACATCGATGGCAGCCTTCAACTCGGCGACGCTCGCCACGGCGGAACCTCCTGGGGGCGGGGAGATCTCCATTAGAGCCTATCGGCGGTTCCGAAAGAACATCCGCCCTGTCGGTGTTCCTGCCCGCCTGTCCGGAAGGCACCCGGAAGTGCCGGGAGTCCGTTCTGTGGGAGTCCCAGTGCGAGAACTTCTCAACTGTTGGTCAGGTCTCGCGTAGCCAGCGCGGCCCGTACACCTCCGCGCCCAGGGCGGCGACCCGCTCGCGCAACTCCCGGTCCGCGGTGACCACCAACCGGCGCCGCTGCGGAGCGCCCGCGACCAGGTCGACCACGCTGTCGTCGCCGGAGCCGGGGGCCGAGACCACCCGGACGCCCTCGGTGCCCGGCACGTCCCGCGCGGCCCCCTCGACCACCAGCACCACCTCCACCGGGGCGGGCAGCCGGGCCGGCAACCCGACGGTCGCCACCGGGGCGAGCGAGTCGCGCAACCGGGCGGCCGCACCGGCGCGGTCACGCCACCACCCGTTCGGGCGGGAGCCGACAACGTTGGCACCATCCACGATCAACAGCGGGGTGTCATCCATCCGGTCAGCCTGCCACCAACGGCCGGTCCCGTACCGACGCCACACCCGGGACTCCGGTGTGCCACCGCCTGCCGCGTTTGTCGGGCCGCGCGCCGGGTAGCCCCTGCCGACCGTGCCGCGCCCGACTGCGGAGGACAGACATGATGGGACCCGGTGACATCGGCTCCGACCCGTGGGATGAATTCCTGGCCCGGTACTTCGGCCGGGGCGAGGGGGGACGCCGGCCACCGCACCGGGTCGACATCACCCGACTGATGACGGCCGACGCCCGGGAGATGCTGGCCGACGCGGCCCGACGCGCCGCCCAACGCCAGAGCAGCGACCTCGACACCGACCACCTGCTCTGGGCGGCGCTGCAACGCGAACCCCTGCGCGACCTGGTACGCCGGGCCGGCGCCGACCCGGACACCCTGCTCAACGCCCTCGGTGGCAAGGGTGACGGCGCGCCGCGCGGGGAGGTGCCACCGAACCTGTCGTTGACCCCCGCCGCCAAGCGGGCGCTGCTCGACGCCCACCAGCTCTCCCGGGCGATGGGCGCCAACTACATCGGCCCCGAACACATCCTGATGGCCCTGCCGCTCAACCCGGAGTCGCCGGCCGGACGGATGCTGGCCGCCGGCCGGATCCAACCCGAGTCGTTGCAGGCCGCCAACGCCGAGCGTGGGCCGATGACCGGCCCGAAGCCGGATCGGGGCACCCCCACCCTGGACCAGTACGGGCAGGACCTCACCGACCTGGCCCGCAACGACCAGATCGACCCGGTGATCGGACGAGCCGACGAGATCGAGCAGGCCGTGGAGATCCTGTCCCGGCGTACCAAGAACAACCCGGTGCTGATCGGTGAGGCCGGAGTCGGCAAGACCGCCATCGTCGAAGGGCTGGCCGAACGGATCTGCGACGGCGATGTCCCACAGACCCTGCTCGGCAAGCGGGTCGTCCAACTCGACCTCGCGGGCCTCGTCGCCGGCACCCGCTATCGCGGTGACTTCGAGGAGCGGCTGAAGAAGGTGATCGACGAGATCCGGGCGCACCGCGACGAGCTGATCATCTTCCTGGACGAGATCCACACCCTGGTCGGTGCGGGTGGCGCCGGCAGCGAGGGCGGGATGGACGCGTCCAACATGCTCAAACCCGCCCTCGCGCGTGGCGAACTGCGGGTGATCGGCGCGACGACGCTGGACGAGTACCGCAAGAGCATCGAGAAGGACGCCGCGCTGGCCCGGCGCTTCCAGCCGGTGCTGGTGCCCGAGCCCAGTGTCGACGACACCATCGCCATCCTGCGCGGTCTGCGCGACCGGTACGAGGCACACCACCAGGTGCGCTTCAGCGACGAGGCGCTGGTCGCCGCCGCCGAGCTGTCCGACCGGTACGTCACCGACCGGTTCCTGCCGGACAAGGCCATCGACCTCATCGACCAGGCCGGCGCGCGGGTGCGGCTGCGCACCCGGACCCCGGCGTCCGACGTACGGGAGCTGGAGCAGGAGCTCGACGAGGTACGCCGGGACAAGGAACAGGCCGTCACCGACGAGCAGTACGAGCGGGCCTCCGCGCTGCGTGACCGGATCTCCGAACTGGAACAGGAGATCCGCCGGGCCAACGGCGAGGACGGGATGTCCTCCTCCCAGGTGCCCGAGGTGGGTCCGCAGGAGATCGCCGAGGTGGTCTCCAGGGCCACCGGGATCCCGGTCAGCCAGCTCACCGAGGAGGAACGGGACCGGCTGCTGCGCCTGGAGGGGCACCTGCACCAGAAGGTGGTCGGCCAGGACGACGCTGTCACCGCGGTCGCCGAGGCCGTCCGCCGCTCCCGGGCCGGGTTGGCCGACCCGGACCGGCCGATGGGCAGCTTCCTGTTCCTCGGCCCGACCGGCGTCGGCAAGACCGAACTGGCCCGCGCCCTGGCCGAGGCGTTGTTCGGCGAGGCGGACCGGATGGTCCGGGTGGACATGAGCGAGTTCCAGGAGCGGCACACCGTGAGCCGGCTGGTCGGCGCCCCACCCGGGTACGTCGGCTACGAGGAGGCCGGCCAGCTCACCGAGGCGGTCCGCCGCCGCCCGTACGCGGTGGTGCTGCTCGACGAGATCGAGAAGGCCCACCCGGACGTGTTCAACATCCTGCTCCAGGTGCTCGACGACGGGCGGCTGACCGACAGCCAGGGTCGCACGGTGAACTTCAAGAACACCGTACTGATCATGACGAGCAACCTCGGTTCCGAGCTGATCACCGGCGCCCAGCGCTCGGTCGGCTTCGGCGCCGGCGACGTCGGCAGCGAGCAGGAGAACGACGAACTGCGCGAGCGGCTGATGCGTCGGCTCCAGGAGAACTTCCGCCCGGAGTTCCTCAACCGCATCGACGAGGTGATCATCTTCCGCCGACTGGAGGCCGAACAGTTGCGCGACATCACCGCGCTGCTGCTGGAGGAGACCCGCCGCCGCATGCACGCCCAGGACCTCCAGGTGGAGTTCACCACCGCCGCCATCGACTGGCTCGCCGAGCACGGCTACCAGCCGGAGTTCGGCGCCCGCCCGCTGCGCCGGGTGATCCAGCGGGAGGTCGACAACCACCTGTCCCGGATGCTGCTGGAGTCGGCGATCTCCCCGGGGCAGAAGGTCACCGTCGACGTCCGCGACGGCGCGCTCACCTTCGACGTGAGCGCCGGTGAGCGCGGGTACACCCCGGCCACGACCACCCACCCGCGATGAGCGGGCCGGCGCGGCGAGACGAGCACGAGGACCCGAAGGAGCCCGTGCCACCCCGCGACGAGGACGAGCACCCCGACCCGATCCTGGCGCCGCCCACCGCGAACCCCCGCAGGACGCGGGTGCCCGCCGAGGGCCTGCATCCGAAGACCGACCAGGACGACGACCCGGAGACGTCCGGGCACCGCCGGCGAGAGGAGACCTGATGGTACGCGAAGCGCGGCTCGACCCCGAGGTGGAAGTGCTCTGGGAGGACTTCCACGCCGAGGTGAACGTTCCGTCGGAGCAGCTACGGACCTGGCTGCTGACCCGGGGTTCCGGTGAGGAGTCGTTCAGCCCGAACCCGAACCTCGACCTGCCCCAGCCGGGCCGCGAGATCCTCAAGGTGTTGAACAAGCGCAAGGTCGACCTCACCCCGGAGGACATCGAGGTCATGCGGGAGGCGGTCGAGCGCATCCGCGAGCTGATGGACGCCAAGCCGTCGCGCGGCAACGCCGACGACGGCTGGCGGCACTCGCTGCTCGACCTGGGGCACGACCCGCTCGTCGAACGCTGAACGGTGCGCCGCTCGACGGTGCCGCCCCGCTCCGGGACGGCACCGTCGACGCGCACTGCTACTGACCCTGGTCGGGCTCCAGGCTGGCGATGGTCAGTCCGGCGGCGTCGGCCGCCGCGTCCCGGTCGCCGCGGGTCTGGTCCTCCCGGGTGAGCAGGTTGGCGTACTCGGTGACGTCGGCCGGGTCGGGCACCGTCGGCAGGCGGCGCAGGAACGCCTCCACCTCGCGGGTGGCGGCGGTGTGCGCGGCGGCCGCCTGGCGCAGCAGTTCGCGGTCGTCGGCGGGCGGGTAGAGGTCCGTCATGTCCGCCAGATACCCGGCCAACGGCGGTTCGCACCGCCACCGGCCGGTCATTACCTCCCGTCAGACGACCGGCCGGATTCCGCTGGGCTGCCGCACCCCGAACCCCGGGTTGCTCAGCAGCCAGGCCAGGTACGCGGGATGCGGGGCCAACGAGTCGACGTACGCCGCCTTGGCCGTCTCCAGCACCAGGTCGGCGCCCTGGGCGGCGGGGGAGTCCGGGTGCCAGCCGAGCAGGAGCCGCCAGCGCAGCGGTGTCCCGGCGAGCCGACGGGTCACCAACCCGGCCACCGGGCGGAACGTCGCCTGGCACAACGCCACCGCCACACCGGCGTCCACCAGGTCGGTGCAGCCGCGGATGTCGGTCTCGTACACCTTGCGTGGGGTGAAGCCGGCGCGGGCGCACGCGGCGGCGAAGCAGTCGCCGAAGCAGCCGTCGCCCGGCGCGGCCACCCACTGCTCGTGGCGCAGGTCCGCCAGGCGCACCTCGTCGTGGACGGCGAGGGGGTGCGTCTCCGGCAGCAACACCAGCACCGGGTCGATGGCCACCTCCTGCCAGCTCAACCCGAAACCGGCCGACGGGCTGGCGTCGCCGCACACCCCGGTGAGCGCGAAGTCCAGCCGGCCGCCGGCCACCAACTGCGCCAACTCGTCCACCGACCAGGAGGCGAACGTGGTGATCTGGATCGGCGGCTGCTCGGCCGCCAACCGGTGCACCAACCGGCCCAGGATCGGGCTGTTCACCCCACCGAACCGGTAGGACGTGGGAGCGCCGCCGGCCCCGGCCAGCCGGGCCGCCTCGTCCTGCAGCCCCTTCATGGCCGGCAGCAGGACCCGCGCCCGGGCCAGCACCAGTTCGCCGAGCGCGGTGGGTCGGGCACCACGCCGGTCCCGGTCGAACAGCGGGCCGCCCAGGGTCCGCTCGATGCGTTGGAGCTGGGCGGTGAGGGCCGGCTGGGCCAGACCGAGGGCCGACGCCGCCTTCGTCACACTCCCCGTCTCCGCGATCGCGCAGACCACCCGCAGGTGACGCAGCTCCAGGTTCATAGGGTGACGGTAGGACTACGCGTCAGCCTGCGGAATAGCCCGAGCGGATCGGTGATAATGAATGCATTGTTGGGTGGCGCCCGCGCTCAGTCGCGGGGTGGCTCCGGCAGGTCCGCCAGGTAGGTCGGTCGCCGGGTCACCGCGTCGAGCACCTTGTCCACCACACCGACCGCCGGCTCCACGATCCGGTTCCACGGAGGCGTGGCCGGAGTGCTCGGGTGCGGGCGGGTCGGCGCCGCCTCCTCGGCGATCTCCAACCGGTTGCCGAGGCGGATCAGCTCCTCCTCGGTGGCGACCGCGCGCAGCTCGGTGACGAGCGCGCCCACCCCCTCGACGTGCTGGCGAACCCGCTCGGCGACGTCGCTCAGCGCCTCGTCCGTCAGACCCTTCAGGGTGTTCAGCAGGCCGGCGTCGGCGGCGATCTCGGCATCCACCCGTTCGGCGGCGCTCGGCAGCGCGGCGCGCACCGCCGGCAGCAGGTACTGCTCCTCGGCGGACAGGTGCCGCGACAGCGCGGCGGTGAGCACCGCCAGCGCCTCCTGCGGTGTGGCGTCCGGACCGGTCAACTGGTCCAGCAGCGACAGCAGTTGCTGGTGCTCCCGGTCGACAATGTCGGCGATGCTGCGACCAGCGGGCCGGTAGCCCTCCTCGGATGCGGGCGCGGGCGGCAGCGGCGGTAGGGGAACGGCGGACATGGTGCCCTCCTCGACTGGCGGGCGGAAGCTCCGGCAGGGGACGTACGGTCGTGGGCGGCGGTACCCGAACGCGGCCACGGCGAAACCGGCCCGTCGATGTGTCGACCCGCGGGCACCGGCGCGCCGGCCCGTCCGCGCCGGTGCGCCGGCCCGCCGGTCATCTCAGGCTGGTATGAAGAGGCGATGACGAGCGACGCCGCCTCCGCCCCAGCCGACCCCACCGCAGAGGTCGTGGACCTCTGCCGCGACCTGCTGCGCATCGACACCACCAACACCGGGGACAACGACACCAGCGTCGGTGAGCGCCGCGCGGCCGAGTACGTGGCGGAGAAGCTCGCCGAGGTGGGCGTGGAGTCCGTCCTGCACGAGTCCGCTCCGGGCCGGGCGAACGTGGTGGCCCGCATCCCGGGCACCGACCCGAGCCGGGGCGCGCTGCTGGTGCACGGCCACCTGGACGTGGTGCCCGCCGACGCCGACGAGTGGTCGGTGCACCCGCTCTCCGGGGAGCTGCGCGACGGCTACCTGTGGGGTCGCGGCGCGATCGACATGAAGGACTTCGACGCGATGGTGCTGGCCGTCGTGCGGCACTGGCAGCGCACCGGCGTTCGACCGCCGCGCGACATCGTGCTCGCGTACACCGCCGACGAGGAGGCGGGCAGCGACTACGGCGCGCGTTTCCTGGTGGACAACCACCGCGGCCTCTTCGACGGCTGCACCGAGGCGATCGGCGAGGTCGGCGGCTTCTCCTACTCGGTCAACGACAGCCAGCGGCTCTACCTCATCGAGACCGCCGAGAAGGGCATCGACTGGCTGCGGCTGCACGCCAAGGGTCGCCCCGGGCACGGCTCGATGGTCCACGACGACAACGCGGTCACCGCGCTCGCCGAGGCGGTCGCCCGGATCGGCCGGCACCGCTTCCCGGTGGTGGTGACCGACACCGTACGGGCCTTCCTGACCGAGGTCTCCGACCTGCTCGGCATCGAGCTGGACCCGGACGACCCGGAGACGGCCATCGCCAAGCTCGGCCCGATCGCCAACCTGATCGGCGCGACCATCCGCAACACCGCCAACCCGACCCGGTTGAGCGCCGGCTACAAGGACAACGTCATCCCCGGCCGCGCCACCGCCACCATCGACTGCCGCAGCCTGCCCGGCCAGTCCGAGCTGCTGGAGCGGCAGCTGCGCGAGCTGGTCGGCCCGGACATCGCGATCGAGTACGTCCAGCGGCAGCCAGCGCTGGAGACCACCTTCGACGGTGACCTGGTCGAGGCCATGTCGGCGGCCCTGCGCGCCGAGGACCCGGGGGCACGGCCCGTGCCGTACATGCTCTCCGGCGGCACCGACGCCAAGGCGTTCTCCCAGCTCGGCATCCGCTGCTTCGGGTTCGCCCCGCTCCGGTTGCCCGCCGACCTGAACTTCTCGGCGTTGTTCCACGGCATCGACGAGCGCGTTCCGGTCGACGGACTACAGTTCGGCGTGCGGGTGCTCGACCGGTTCCTCCGCACCTGCTAGCCGCGTCCGGCAGTTGTCGCCGGGCGCGCAACCTCCCCATCGTGAAGGGACTGCCCCACATGACCGACCAGCACGGTGAGCTGGACGCCGCTCTCGAGCGCGTGATCGAAGCGGCCCGCCACCACCTGGCCGCCGTACGCGCCGCTCAGGGCCGCGTCGACGACGACGACGTCTGGCAGGCGTACGTGGCGTTGAACAACGCCTCCTTCGCGTACGACGAGCGGCTGCTCGACGCCTTCGGTGAGGTGACGCCGTGGGATGTCGACTCGATCGACCCGGACGAGGCCGACGAGCGCTTCGGCGGCGTCGACGGGGCCGAGGCCAGCGACCCGCACCCGCGGGTGATCTCGGTGCGCCAGCGCCGTGACTACCGGGTGCCGAGTGTGGCCGCGCTGCTGCGCGTCGCCGAGGCTGCCCGGCGCGAGGGAACCCCGGAGGACGACGAGCCGGCACCGGTGGAGGGCGTCGGCGAGGCGGTGCTGGAGTTGCTGCAGAGCGGCGACGGCTCGCTCGGCGCGCTGGACGTCCCGGAGCTGGAACCGCTCGACGGGGTGGTCATGGTCAGCGAGGTGGGCACCCCCGTCGACCTGGAGTCGTTCGACGACGACGACGCGGTCGGCCCGTTCCAACCGGCGGCCGACGACCGGCTGGTCGGCCGGCTCGACGAGCACCCGTTCATGGAGCTCGACGACGACCACGACCACGCCGGGCACCAGCACTAGACGAGTAGGTCCCAACTCAAGACCGGGCCAAGGTCGCTCGCCACCCGCTTCGGCTGGCCCGCCATATCGATGTCCTGTTGAGCGGTATACCTCAGAGGTATGAATATGACTCTGAGGTATACCGCTCACCACCGCATCCACCGCGACGGCGGTGACCGACGGTCACCGCCGGCCGGCTGCGCCCACCGCCCCAGCCAGGGTGAGGACTTCCTCGTCTGGTCGACGGCCCGGGGCCCGCACAGGCCCCGGGCGTCGCGTCCCGTTCAGTACGACAGGCCCGGCTGCGGCTGGTTGACCCGCCGGCGACGCAGCACCACCTGCCGCGTGCCGTCGCGGTACAGCCGCACCCGGGCCAGCTCCCATCCGGAGAACTCCGCCTGGATCGCCAACTGCGCCGCGGCGGTCAACCGGTCGACGTTCGGCGGCAACCGCAGCGGCGCGTATTCGTAGTCCATGTCATCCATGCTGCCCAGCCCAGCGGCCATTCGCCACCCCCTCCGGGGTGACCGACGCCGCTGCCGTGGACGGTTCGTGTCCCTGTGTGCGCGTCCGGGTGGTGTAGCGAGCAGGTCGGCGACCAGGCCGACCAGGCGGTGCAGGGCGGCGCCGACTGGATCGACCAGAATGTCTTCGGGCAGCCGCCGGCCGACCAGCCGGCGGGCCGCTAGGGAGGGAACGCGTGATGTCAGGGGAGCGAGGTCGGTTCGGTCGGTTCAGCGACGCCGTGCTCGGCGGCGCGCGGGCCGCCCGGGACAAGGCCCGCGAGCTGCGCGAGGAGTTCCGCACCAGCGACGAACCCGAACGTGCCCTGGTGGCGCCGCTCCTGCCGGGGCAGGAGCTCCGCTACGTGGGCCTCGGCCCGGTCCGTGCCCCGGACACGCACAAGGCTGGCCGGCAGCTCGCCGACGTGATGGCCAACGAACTGGTCGAGTCGCTCGACCCGAAGGTGCTGTTCGGGCTGCTCAACATCGTCAACCCGGTGGTCTGGGTGGATGCGGTGCTGACGCCGGTGCGGCTGGCCGCGGGTGTGCTGCTGCTGCCGGGCAAGGCCGGCGCCATCGCCGCCGGTGTGCCGGAGACGGCCGAACCGGAGCCGGGCCCGCCACACCAGCGGGTGCGGCGTGACCCCATCCCGCTCACCGAGGAGCAGGAGGCGTTCCGGGCGCTGTTCCGGCTCAGCCTGTACCGCCCGCTGGCCGACCAGCTGGCCGAGATCGCCTACCGCCGTCGGTACGTCTTCAGCGGCGACCTCGCCACCCTCGCCGGCAGCCTCCTGCTCTTCCTGGAGCGCTACACGGGTACGCCGCTGGCGGTGACCGACACCCACCTCCACCTGCTGCGGATGGGGCCCCGGCCCGACGCCGACCGGCGCCAACCGCGGGTGCTCTGGAGTGTGCCGCGCAGCCGGGTGGCCCGGGTCGACTCCGAGCGCAGCGCGGCCGGGCTGGTCCAGCTCTCGTCCACCATCGTCTTCGACGACGGCTCGTGGATCCGACTCACCCAGCCCGCTCTCCGCGACGACCAGTCGCGTTTCCTGACCGCGATCCGCGAACTTCCGGGCCGGCGCCCGACGCCGTGACCGGGACGGCGGGCGCGCTGTGCCGGCCGACAGGTCTGCCGGGTGGCCCGGCGGACGGGTCAGCCGTCGCGCTCGGGGTAGCCGACCGGCACCGCCGAGACGTCGTCCAGCGCGGTGGTGATCTCCTCGGGCAGTGTGATCCGTTCCACCTGGAGAGCGCCGAGCAACTGCCCCACCGTCCGGGCGCCGAGGATCGGCGCGGTCACCCCCGGCCGGTCCCGGATCCAGGCCAACGCCACCTCCAGCGGCGACACCCCCAGCCCGCCGGCCGCTGTCGCCACCGCCTCCACGATGCTGGAGCAGCGCGGTTCCAGGTACGTCGCGACGAACCGTTCGAAGTGCGGCGACGCGGCCCGGGAATCCGCCGGACGGCCGTGCCGGTACTTGCCGGTCAGCACCCCCCGGCCCAGCGGGGACCAGGGCAGCACGCCGAGGCCGAGCGCGTCGCACGCGGGCAGCACCTCCCGCTCCACGCCCCGTTCCAGCAGCGAATACTCCACCTGGGCGGCGACCACCGGCGCCCGGCCCGGCCAGGCGGTCTGCCAGGCGGCGGCCCGCGCGGTCTGCCAGCCGGAGAAGTTCGACACACCGACGTAGCGGACCTTGCCGCTGGCCACCGCGTGGTCCAGCGCGGCCAGGGTCTCCTCGAGCGGGGTGTCCGGGTCGTACCCGTGCACCTGGAACAGGTCGACGTGGTCGGTGCCGAGCCGGCGCAGCGACGCGTCCAGCGTCCGCAGCAGGTGCCCCCGGGAGCCGTCCCGACGTCGGCCGCTGCCCGGCCGCAACCCGGCCTTGGTGGCGATGAGCAGCTCCTCGCGGGGCACGAGGGAGCCCAGCAGCGAGCCGATCACCGACTCGGCGTCACCGTCGCCGTACACGTCGGCGGTGTCGATCAGGTTGCCGCCCGCGTCCAGGTAACTCTTCAACTGGGCGGCCGCATCGTCGGCGTCGGTGTCCCGGCCCCAGGTCATGGTGCCGAGCGCGAGCCGGGAAACCGCCAGCCCGCTTCGGCCGAGCGGTCGCTGTTGCATGGGTGAACCTTATTTCGAACCTGCCGCCACGGATATCCTCGCTCCCGTATCTCTGCCGGTTCTGCCGGTTCCGCCGCCCGGGGCTGTCCCGATGGAGGGGGGACCAAAGGTGTCGAGCCGGTGATCGACTCCGTTATCGGCATTGCGTAACCTGGTGCGACCTGTGCCACGGATGGGGGAGGACCAGTGCGACTCGGGCTCAGTCTTGGATACCAGACGGCGTGGAGCACACCGGCCGACCACCTGGCGCTGGCGCAGGAGGCGGACCGGCTGGGCTATTCGGTGGTGTGGGCGGCGGAGGCGTACGGCTCCGACTCGCCCAGCATGCTGGCCTGGATGGCCGGCCAGACCGAACGGATCGACGTCGGCGCCGCGGTGATGCAGATCCCGGCCCGTACGCCGGCAGCCACCGCGATGACCGCCGCCACCATCGACGCGCTCTCCGGTGGCCGGTTCCGGCTCGGCCTGGGCGTCTCCGGCCCGCAGGTCTCCGAGGGCTGGCACGGGGTGCGGTTCGCCAAGCCTCTGGCCCGCACCCGCGAGTTCGTCGACATCGTCAAACTGGCCATCGCCCGCAAGGAGGTGGCGTACGACGGCGAGCACTACACGCTGCCGCTGCCGGACGGCCCCGGTAAGGCCCTGCGGCTGGGCTTCCACCCACCCCGCGAGCACATACCGATCTACCTGGCCGCGGTCGGCCCGAAGAACCTGGAGCTGGCCGGCGAGATCGCCGACGGCTGGCTGGCCGTGTTCTACGCCCCGGAGTTCGCCGAGGAGCAGCTCGCCTCGGTCCGTGCCGGGCGGGCCAAGGTCGGCAAGGAGCTGGCCGGGTTCGACGTGGTGCCGTCGGTGCCCGTGGTGATCGGTGACGACGTGGCCTCCTGCGCCGAGTTGGTGCGCTGGTACGCGGCGCTGTACGTGGGCGGCATGGGCAGCCGCCAGCAGAACTTCTACAACCAGCTCGCCACCCGGATGGGGTACGGCGACGCCGCCCGCGAGGTGCAGGACCTGTACCTGGCCAAGCGGCAGCGTGACGCCGCGGCCGCCGTACCCATGGAGTTCATCGACCGGACGTCGCTGCTGGGCCCGAAGGAGCGCGTCGCCGAGCGGATGCGGGAGTACGCCGCCGCCGGCGTGACCACACTGTCGGTGACGCTGTTCGTGGCCGACCGGGACAGTGGGATTCAGACCCTGCGTACCGTCGCCGAGGCACTTGATCTTTCGGGAGTCGGCGAGTGACCTGGGTCGAGGCCATTGTCCTGGGCATCGTCCAGGGACTGACCGAGTTCCTTCCGGTCAGCTCGTCGGGGCATCTGCGGATCACCTCGGCGATCTTCTTCGACCGCGACGCGGGCGCGTCGTTCACCGCGGTCACCCAGCTCGGCACCGAAGCGGCCGTGTTGATCTACTTCGCCAAGGACATCTGGCGGATCACCCGGACCTGGCTGGTCGGGATCCGGGACACGTCGGTCCGGTCCAGCCTCGACTACCGGATGGGCTGGTACGTGATCGTCGGCTCGATCCCGATCGGGCTGTTCGGCTTCCTGTTCAAGGACCAGATCAAGACCGCCGGGCGCAACCTGTGGGTGGTGGCGACCACGCTGATCGTGTTCGCGTTCGTGCTGGCGTTCGCCGAGTACTGGGGGCGGCAGACCCGCACCCTGGAGAACTTCCGGATGAAGGACGGCATCGTGATGGGCTTCGCCCAGGCGATGGCGCTGGTCCCCGGGGTGTCCCGCTCCGGTGGCACGCTCACCGCCGGCCTGCTGCTCAACCTGACCCGGGAGGCGGCGGCACGGTACTCGTTCCTGCTGGCCATTCCGGCGGTGGTGATGTCCGGCGTGTTCAGCCTCGGGGACGTCTTCGAACCGTCCGCCCCGGGCACGTCCACGCCGTCGGTGGCCCAGATGATCGTGGCGACCGTCATCGCATTCGGCATCGGGTACGCGGCCATCGCGTGGCTGCTGCGGTACGTCGCCCACCACACCCTGTACGTCTTCGTCCTGTACCGGGTCGCACTGGGCACCCTGGTCCTGGCCCTGCTGCTGACCGGCACGATCAGCGCCACCTGATAGATCTGCCGACGGCCCCCGGCCCTGCCTGAGGGCGGAGCCGGGGGCCGCATTCGTCCTAGCCGCCTGTCGTCCGCCGTCCGCCGCCCGGTGCCCGGTGCCCGGTGCCCGGTGCCCGGTGCCCGGTGCCCGGTGCCCGTCATGATCCACTCGACTTTCTTGACATCGCGCTGTCCGGGACGGCCCGACACCCCGACTTCCTGAAAACCGAGTCGATCAGGAAGGTCGGGCACTCGGCACGCGCCGACGGCGACGACCCCGGGTGGTGCCTCCGGAGCCCGCGACGGCCCGGCGCGGGGCCCAGGTCATATGGTGGTCGCTGTGGCGACCCTTCTGCTTCTGCGACACGGCCGGACCACGGCGAACGCCGACGGCGGCCTGGCCGGCCGGCAACCGGTCGAGCTGGACGACACCGGGCGCGCCCAGGCCGCCGCGGTGGGCGAGCGGCTGCGGGCGGTGCCGCTGGCCGCCGTCGTGACGAGCCCGCTGATCCGCTGCCGGCAGACCCTGGAGCTGGCGCTGCCGCAGGCCACGCCGGTCGTCGAGGACGGCCTGATCGAGTGTGACTACGGCAGCTGGGAGGGGCAGCCGCTGAAGAAGCTCGCCAAGGAGCCGCTCTGGCCGGTGGTGCAGCAACGGCCCAGCGCGGCTGTCTTCCCCGACGGGGAGGCGATGGCGGCGATGTCCGCCCGGGCGGTGGCGGCGGTTCGGTCGTGGGACGCTCGGGTGAACGCCGAGCACGGTCCCGAGGCGGTGTGGTTGGCGTGCAGCCACGGTGATGTGATCAAGGCCATCGTGGCGGACGCGCTCGGCGTACACCTGGATCTTTTTCAGCGGGTCGTGGCCGACCCGGCGTCGGTGACCGCGATCCGGTTCACGCCGCTGCGGCCGTTCCTGCTCCGGCTCAACGACACCGGCGGTGACCTCTCCGCCCTGGTGCCGCCGCCCCGCAAGCGGCGTCGGCGGGCCCCCCGCGCGGCCGATTCGGACGCCGCCGTCGGCGGTGGGGCCGGTGCGGTCGCGTGACGACGCCGGGCAACGGCCGCCCGGCCGCACCATCCCCGACCCGGCGGCCGAGGCAGGCGCAGGCCGGCGGCCGAGCCGCCACGCCCGGGTGTAGCCGCTGGTACGCCGGGCGCGCCGCCGCTGCGGCGATTCGGGTCGGTGGGGTGCGCGGTGCCATGGCGGGCCGGATAGGGTCGTGGGTATGACCCACCAGGTGCATGCCTTCGAACCGCCGGAGCGGTTCGTCGCCGGGACTGTCGGCCCGCCGGGAGAGCGCGCCTTCTTCCTGCAGGCCCGTGGCGGCGGTCGGCTGGTCAGCGTCGCGCTGGAGAAGGTCCAGGTGTCCCTGCTCGCCGAGAAACTGGAAGAGCTGCTCACCGAGGCGCAGCGTCGCTTCGGGGTGGACCTGCCCGAGCTGGCGCCGGTGATCGGTGACAACGAGCCGCTGGACACTCCGGTCGACGAGGAGTTCCGGGTCGGCACCCTCGGCCTGGCCTTCGACGTGGACACCGCGACCGTGGTGATCGAGGCGATCGCCGCCGGCGAGGTGGAGCCCGAGGTCGAGCTGGGCGACGAGGACGACGACGAGGACGAGGACGACGACGAGGACGAAGAGCCGGACGAGGACCTGGATCGGCTCCGGGTCCGGCTCACCCCGCAGGCGACCCGCCAGTTCATCGAGCGGGCCCGGCGAGTGGTCAACGCGGGCCGGCCGCCGTGCCCGCTCTGCGGCCAACCGTTGGACCCCGCCGGGCACCTCTGCCCGCGGCACAACGGTTACCACCGGTGACCTCGTCCGGCCTCCAGCCTCGCCAGGACGGTGACGCCGCGCTTCGGCTGTTGCGCGACGGCGTGCTCGACCTGGAAGGTCGTCTGGTCGACGCGTCGAACACGACGCTGCGCGGCATCCTGACCCTGGACGGGGTCACCGCCCGCTGTGTCTACAAGCCGGTGCGTGGCGAACGACCGCTCTGGGACTTTCCCGACGGCACCCTGGCTGGCCGGGAGGTCTCGGCGTACCTGGTCTCCGAGGCGACGGGTTGGGGCCTGGTGCCGCCCACCGTGCTGCGCGACGGCCCGTTCGGCCCCGGCTCCTGCCAGTTGTGGATCGACGAGCCGGAGGACGCCGAGGCGCTGGTCGGGTTCCTGCCGGCCGACGAGTTGCCGCCCCGCTGGTTCCCGATCGCCGCGGCGCGGGACGACGACGGCAGCGCGTACGTGTTGGCGCACGCCGAAGACCCGCGACTGGCCCGACTGGCGGTGCTCGACGCGGTGATCAACAACGCCGACCGTAAGGGCGGTCACGTGCTGGTCGGCGCGGACGACCGGATCTACGGCGTGGACCACGGGGTGAGCTTCCACGTGGAGGACAAGCTGCGGACGGTGCTCTGGGGTTGGGCCGGTGGGCAGCTTCCCCCGGACGCCGTGGAGATGCTCGACGGGCTCGCCGGGCAGGTCGCCGGAGCGCTCGGCGCTGAGTTGGCCGACCACCTTACGATCAGCGAGGTGGCCGAACTGGCCTCCCGGATCGACCGGCTGCGGGAGGCTTGCCGTTTCCCACAGCCACCGGAGGACTGGCCGGCGATGCCCTGGCCACCCATGTGAACCGCTGTCATCTTGATCACCCGTGGGGCGCTCCGGCGGCGTCGTCGGGCTGGTTAGGCTGATCCCATGGAGTCTTGGGCGGGACACGAGGTGCCACGGCTGCCGGGCACGGGCGTGCCGTTGGCGTTGTACGACTCGGCGCGCCAGAGCGTGCAGCCGAGTGACCCGGCCGATGCGGCCAGCATGTACGTCTGCGGCATCACCCCGTACGACGCGACCCACCTCGGCCACGCCGCAACCATGATCACGTTCGACCTGGTGCAGCGGATGTGGCGCGATGCCGGCCGTCCGGTGCGCTATGTGCAGAACGTCACCGACATCGACGATCCGCTGCTGGAGCGGGCCGCCCGCGACGGCGAGGACTGGGTGGTCCTCGCGATGCGGGAGACCGCACTGTTCCGGGAGGACATGGAGGCGCTGCGGATCATCCCGCCGGCGCACTACGTGGGTGCGGTCGAGTCGATCCCGGACATCGCCGACAAGGTCGAGGTGCTCGTCAAGGACGGTGCCGCGTACCGACTCGACGACGGCACGGGCGACGTCTACTTCGACATCTCCGCCACCGGCAGGTTCGGCTACGAGTCGAACCTGACCCGCGAGCAGATGCTGGAGATCTTCCCGGACCGCGGCGGTGACCCCGACCGGGCCGGCAAGCGTGACCCACTGGACCCGCTGCTGTGGCGCGGTGCCCGCGAGGGGGAGCCGTCCTGGCCGGGCGGGGAGCTGGGGCCGGGCCGCCCCGGGTGGCACATCGAGTGCGCGGTGATCGCCCTGAACCTGCTCGGCGACCGGATCGACGTGCAGGGCGGCGGCAACGACCTGCTGTTCCCGCACCACGAGGCGTCCGCCGCGCACGCCGAGCGGCTCACCGGTCAGGCGCCGTTCGCCGAGCACTACGTGCACGCCGGGATGATCGGCCTGGACGGCGAGAAGATGTCCAAGTCCCGTGGCAACCTGGTCTTCGTGTCCCGGCTGCGCGCCGACAAGGTCGACCCGATGGCGATCCGGCTGGCGTTGATCTCCGGGCACTACCGCGCCGACCGCACCTGGACCGACGAGTTGCTCACCGCCGCCCAGGAGCGCCTGGCCCGCTGGCGGCAGGCCGCCGCCGCGCCCGCCGGGCCGTCCGGGGCCGAGCTGCTGGCCGGGGTACGCGCACGCCTGGCCGACGACCTCGACACTCCCGGTGCCCTGGCGGTCGCCGACCGCTGGGCCGAGGCGACCCTCGCCGGGGCGGCGGACGATCCCGAGGCTCCGGCCCTTTTCGCGAAGACGGTGGACGCCCTCCTGGGCATCCGCCTCTAATCCCGCGCTGGCTCGCCCCGCGCTGGCTCGCCCCGCGCTGGCTCGCCCCGGCTTGGGTCGATCATGGAGTTGTGGTGGTCGGTTTGCGGAGCTGCGCCCCTTATGTAAGGCACCATAACTCCATGATCGACGGAGCGCTCGGGGCGGGGCACGACGCTGCGAGCCTCGCCCGAATGCCTCGCTGTCGATCTTGCAACTTTCGAAAGTTGCCAAGCGGGGCAAAATGGCGACAGAAAGTGCAAGATCGCCGTGCCAGGGCAGGGCCGTGCCAGCTCCGGGCCGGGCAGGTCAGCCGAGGACCAGGCCGGGGTCCGGTTCCGGATCGGGGGTCGGGGCGGGGATCTTGTATTCCTCGGTGAGCGTGGTCATCGGGCCGGGCCAGGTCGCCTGGGCCACCTCGATCGGTTTGCGGTTCGCGTCGTACGCGATGTGCAGCAGGTGCAGCACCGGGGTGTCCGGCCGGATCTGGAGCGTCTCGGCCTCCTCCCGGCTGGGTTGGCGGGCGCTGATCGTGTCGGTGGCCGAGACGTACCGCCGGCCGGTGGCCTCCTCGGCCTCCTGGTAGAGGGGACGTCCGAAGGCCTCGGTGCGCTCCAGCGAGGTGCCGGCGGTGTCGCGGGGCAGGAACCAGGAGGCGCCCACCTCGACGGGGGAGTCGTCGGTGCGGACGAGGTGGCGGCGGCAGAGCAGGTTGGTGCCGTCGGACATGCCGAATGCGTCGGCCACCTCGGCGGGGGCGGGGGCGAGCCCGACGGAGACGAGTTGCTGGCGGTATCGGGCGGCCAGGTCGGTGTGGTAGCCGCGGAAGCCGCCGTACCGGCCCCGGGAGAGGCGGTTGAGGCGGCGGCGGGTGCCCCGGACGTACGTACCGGAGCCGGGTTTGGTGATCAGGATGCCCTCAACCCGCAGCTGGTCGACGGCGCGTTGCACGGTCTGCTTGGCGACGCCGAACATCTCGGCGATGGCCGGGATGGATGGCAGCCGCTCGCCCGGCCCCCAGTCACCGCGGCGAACCTGGAGCTTGAGTTGCGCGGCGATCTGCCGGTGGGGGAACTCGGCCGCGCCGGGGTTGATCTGCATACCCGCCTCCTTGATCACAGCTAGGTTCCTAGGATGCCCTAGGGGTTGTGACCGCGCCACCCCGGACACGCGGGACGATTCCTCCGGCCCAGACACCGCCCCGGGCCGGACCCGCAAACGTTCCAGGCACACAGGCTGGCAATCGGTCATGGCAGGATGCACCGAGCTGAAGGCCGCTGTGACCGGCGGGGTGACAGGCCGGGAGCATGTCGAGCCGGGGGAGGGGCATGGTCAGCGACGCGCAGCTGTCCCGTATCGGCGCACAGCTGAACATGGTGGCCGCAAGCCCTCTCCGGTTCCTGACCGCGTTCGGTGCCAAGACGCACGGCTACCAGCTGAGGCCGCCGCCGCCGGAGTCGAGGGTGTCGTCCTTCGAGACCCAGCACGGAATCGCCCTACCGGAGGGTTACCGCAGGTTCATCCTGGGGCTCGGCGACGGGGGAGCGGGCCCCGGCTACGGCCTGTTGTCGCTGGCCGACGCGTACGAACAGGTGTCCGACTCGTTCGCGGGGCATCTGGCTGCCCCCAGCCCGTTCGTGCCCGGCACCCGGTACGAGCCGGACTGGTGGGACGGGTTCTGGGGGCCGGATGACCGCCCGGACCCGCAGCAGGGCACCTTGGCGATCGTGCATCACGGCTGTACCAGCTACACCCTGCTGGTGGTCTCCGGACCGGGTTGGGGTCGCCTCGTCAACGTGGACCTCAACGGTGCCCCAGCGCCGTACGTGTTGGAGGACGAGGACTTTCTGTCCTGGTACGAGCGCTGGCTCGACGAGCTTGTGGCCGGCTACGACGTGACCTGGTTCGGGGAGAAGATACCCGGCGACGAGGCGCGGCTGCTGGGCATCCTGTCCGATGATCCGTCCCCACACCGTCGCGCGCGAGCTGCGCGGTCGCTGGGAACGTTGCCCGCTCTCAGCCCGACAGGTGTCCGTGGCCTCGCCGCGGCGGTTGCCGACGACGATCCCCTGGTACGCGAGGCTGCTCTGCGTGTCGGAGCGCGTCACCGGGCGGCTGGGTTGGAGCCGGCGGCACGAGCGAGGCTGGCCGACGTCGAGGCACCGGTGCGGGCGACTGTGATCGGATTCCTGGCCGCTCTGGACGTATCTGATCTTGCCGATCAGGCGCGTGTGTTGCTCGGTGACCCCGACCGCGAGGTGCGGCGCAGGGCGATGCAGGCGCTGGCCGACACCGGAACGATGACGGTGGCCGACCTCGCACGGCTCGTCGCCGGCCCGGACGCCGGATCTCGTGAATTCGCCACCTACCTGCTTGCGCGGGTGCAGGGAGGCGTTGTCGACCTGCTCGCCGGCGCGCTCGACGACGACGATCCGCGAGTCCGGCGGCAGGCGGTGCAGACCGCTGAGAAGCGGGCGGAGCGGGCACTTCTGCCGGCAATGCGGCGCATGCTCGAGACCGAGACGGACGCCTACGTGCGGACCAACCTCACCCGTGTGGCCAGGGCGTGGATGTCCGACTGACACGGTGTGGCCGCCGCGGGACGGCGACGAAACGGGCCCCGGACGCGAGGTCCGGGGCCCGGGCGGCGGTGCGGGGAGGGCGCTACCAGGAGCCGGCGGTGGGGCCGGCCGAACCGCCCCGTCGGCGCAGGTACTTCTCGAACTCCTGGGCGATCTCGTCACCGGTCAACGGGGTGATGCCCTCGTCGCCGACCCGTTCCTCCAACTCGCGAACGTATTCGCCCAACTCGGCGTCCTGCTCGGCGGCGCTGCGCACCCGCTGCTCCCACTCGGCGGACTCCTCGGCCAGGTCGGCCATCGGCACCGGCAGGTCGACGACCTCCTCGACCCGGTGCAGCAGGGCGAGGGTGGCCTTCGGGCAGGGCGGGTTGTTGGCGTAGTGCGGGACGTGCACCCAGAACGAGACGGCGTCCACCTCGGCGCGGGAGCAGGCGTCGTGCAGCACGCCCACGATGCCGGTCGGACCGTCGTAACGGGTGGGGGTGAGCTGGTAGCGCTCGGCGGCCTGCGCGTCGGAGGCGCTGCCGCTGATCGGCAGCGGCCGAGTGTACGGAACATCGGCGAGCAACGCGCCGAGCAGCACGACCCGTTCCACTTCGAGGCTGTGGCAGATCTCCAGCACCTGCTCGCAGAACGTCCGCCAGCGCATGCTCGGCTCGATGCCGCGGATCAGCACCACGTCACGGTCGGTGCCCTCCGGGCTCGCCACCATGAACCGGGTCGTCGGCCACTCCACCCGGCGGGTCTCCCCGTCGGCCATCGTGATGGTGGGCCGGCTGACCTGGAAGTCGTAGAAATCCTCCGGGTCCAGCTCGGCGATCTGCCGGGCGTTCCAGACCTGCTCCAGGTGCTCCACCGCGGCGGTGGAGGCGTCGGCGGCGTCGTTCCAGCCCTCGAAGGCGGCGATGGCCACCGGGGACCGCAGCACCGGCAGTCCGTCGAACTCGGTCACGCCGTCACCTCACCCTGCTCGTCGCGGTCGGCGCCGGGATCGCGCCCGGGCGTCGTACCGTGTGGCACAGCGGCGTCCCTGTTGTCCTTCACGTCCGCCAGCCTACGTGCCGGGCAGGGATGCGGCCCGTCGGCCGCGCCGGTCCACCGGACCGGCGACCGGTCATACACGAACGAACCAGACAGCGTGATCCCGGCGACACAATATGGGATCGCGCGTGGAGGACCGCTGCGTGCGGTGGGGACCGCACTAACCTGAACGGGTGCGGACTTCGTTGATGGATGTGCTGGCCCACCGGATTCTCATCGCCGACGGCGCGATGGGCACGATGCTGCAGGCCGCGGACCTCACGCTCGACGACTTCGACGGGCTCGAAGGGTGCAACGAGATCCTCAACGTCACCCGACCGGACGTCGTGCGCGGCGTGCACGACGCCTACCTGGCCGCCGGCGCGGACTGTGTGGAGACCAACACCTTCGGCGCCAACCTCGCCAACCTCGCCGAGTACGACATTCCGCAGCGCATCCGGGAGCTGTCCGAGGCGGGCGCCCGCATCGCGCGGGAGGCCGCCGACGCGGCCAGCACCCCGCAACGACCCCGGTTCGTGCTGGGTTCGATCGGGCCGGGCACCAAGCTTCCCACCCTCGGGCACGCCGCCTACGCCACCCTGCGCGACGCGTACCAGGAGAACGCGGCCGGCCTCATCGTGGGCGGCGCGGACGCGCTGATCATCGAGACCTGCCAGGACCTGCTCCAGGTCAAGGCGGCCGTGGTGGGGTCCAAGCGGGCGATGGCCGAGCTGGGCCAGTCGGTGCCGATCATCTGCCACGTGGCGGTCGAGACGACCGGCACCATGCTGGTGGGCAGCGAGATCGGTGCCGCCCTGGCCGCGATCGAGCCGCTCGGGGTGGACCTGATCGGGCTCAACTGTTCGACCGGCCCGGCGGAGATGAGCGAGCACCTGCGATACCTGTCGCAGCACTCCCGCATCCCGCTGTCGGTGATGCCGAACGCCGGCCTGCCGGTGCTGACCGCCGACGGCGCGTACTTCCCGCTGACCCCGGTTGAGCTGGCCGAGGCCCTGGAGCGGTTCGTCACGGAGTACAGCGTGGGGCTGGTCGGCGGGTGCTGTGGCACCACGCCGGAGCACATCCGGGTGCTGTCCGAGCGGCTGCACGGCAGCACCGCCCCGGCCCGCGAGGCCCGGCACGAGGCGGGTGTCTCCTCGGTGTACCACCCGGTGCCGTTCGCCCAGGACGCGTCGGTGTTGATGGTGGGGGAGCGGACCAACGCCAACGGTTCGAAGGCGTTCCGCGAGGCGATGCTCGCCGGCGACTGGCGGGCCTGTGTGGAGATCGCCCGCAGTCAGGCCCGCGACGGTTCCCACCTGCTCGACCTGTGCGTGGACTACGTCGGCCGCGACGGCACGCAGGACATGCGGGAGCTGGCCGGCCGGTTCGCCACCGCGTCGACGCTGCCGATCATGTTGGACTCCACCGAGCCGGCCGTCGTCGAGGCCGGGCTGGAGATGCTCGGCGGCCGGTGCGTGGTCAACTCGGTGAACTTCGAGGACGGCGACGGCCCCGACTCCCGGTACGCGCGGGTGATGCCGATCGTCCGCGAGCACGGTGCCGCGGTGGTGGCGCTGCTCATCGACGAGGAGGGGCAGGCGCGCACCCAGGAGTGGAAGGTGCGGGTCGCGGCGCGGCTGATCGACGACCTGACCGGCCGCTGGGGCCTGGACCGCTCCGACATCCTGATCGACGCGCTGACCTTCCCGATCGCCACCGGGCAGGAGGAGACCCGCCGCGACGGCCTCGAAACCATCGAGGCGATCCGGGAGATCGCCCGCCGCTACCCGGGGGTCAACTTCACGCTGGGCATCTCGAACATCTCCTTCGGCCTCAACCCGGCGGCTCGGCAGGTGCTCAACTCGGTGTTCCTGCACGAGTGTGTGCAGGCCGGTCTGACCTCGGCGATCGTGCACGCCAGCAAGATCCTGCCGATGTCGAAGATCCCCGACGAGCAGCGCGAGGTCGCCCTGGACCTGGTCTACGACCGGCGGCGCGAGGGGTACGACCCGGTGCAGCGGTTCCTCGAACTCTTCGAGGGTGTCGACGTGACCAGTGCCCGGGCCAGCCGGGCCCAGGAGCTGGCGGCGCTGCCGCTGGACGAGCGGCTCAAGCGGCGGATCATCGACGGTGAGCGCAACGGCCTGGAGGTCGACCTGGACGAGGCGATGGCCGGCGGCCGGTCCCCACTGTCGATCATCAACGACATCCTGCTGGACGGCATGAAGGTGGTCGGCGAGCTGTTCGGCTCCGGCCAGATGCAGCTGCCGTTCGTGCTCCAGTCCGCCGAGGTGATGAAGACCGCCGTGGCCTACCTGGAGCCGCACATGGAGACTACGGAGGACGGCGGCAAGGGCCGCATCGTGCTCGCCACCGTGCGCGGTGACGTGCACGACATCGGTAAGAACCTGGTCGACATCATCCTGTCGAACAACGGCTACGAGGTGGTGAACATCGGCATCAAGCAGCCGATCAGTGCCATCCTGGACGCCGCCGAGCAGCACCGCGCCGACGCGATCGGCATGTCCGGGCTGCTGGTGAAGAGCACCGTCATCATGAAGGAAAATCTGGCCGAGATGGCCACCCGCGGGGTCGCGGAGCGCTGGCCCGTCCTGCTGGGTGGTGCGGCGCTGACCCGCGCGTACGTCGAGGACGACCTGCGGTCGATGTTCCCCGGGCAGGTGCACTACGCGCGGGACGCGTTCGAGGGTCTGTCCCTGATGGACAAGGTGATGACCGCCAAGCGCGGCGGCGCGCCGGTGATCGACCCGGAGCGGGAGGCGGCCCTCGCGGCCCGGCGCGCCCGCCGGGAACGGCAGCGCACCATGGTCACCGAGTCGCTGCCGGAGCTGCACGACTCCTCGGTCCGCTCCAACGTGGCCCTGGACGTGGAGGTGCCCACCCCGCCGTTCTTCGGCACCCGGGTGGTCAAGGGTGTGCCGATGGCCGACTACGCGGCGCTGCTCGACGAGCGGGCCACGTTCCGCGGCCAGTGGGGGCTCAACGGCGCCCGGGGCGGCAACGGACCCTCCTACGACGAGCTGGTGGAGACCGAGGGTCGACCGCGTCTGCGGTACTGGCTGGATCGGCTGATCGCCGACCAGGTGCTCGAGGCAGCCGTGGTGTACGGCTACTTTCCCGCGTACTCCGAGGGCAACGACCTGGTGGTGCTCGACGAGAACGGGCACGCGGAGCGCGCCCGGTTCTCCTTCCCTCGGCAGCGGCAGGAGCGGCGGCTCTGCCTGGCGGACTTCTTCAAGCCCAAGGGCGACCAGCTCGATGTGGTCGCGTTGCAACTGGTCACCGTGGGGCAACCCGTCAGCGAGTACGCGGCGAAGCTGTTCGCCCGCAACGAGTACCGCGACTACCTGGAGGTGCACGGGCTGTCGGTGCAGCTCACCGAGGCCCTCGCCGAGTACTGGCACCAGCGCGTCCGGGCCGAGATGACCCTGCCCGACGGGCGTCCGCTGGGCCACGACGACCCCACGGACCTGGCGGGCCTGCTGCGCAACGACTACCGGGGCTGCCGGTACGCGTTCGGCTACCCGGCCTGCCCCGACCTGGAGGACCGGGCGAAGATCGTGGACCTGCTCGGCGCGGACCGGATCGGTGTCGAGCTGTCCGAGGAGTTCCAGCTCATGCCGGAGCAGGCCACCGACGCGATAGTGGTCCACCACCCGGAGGCCAGCTACTTCAACGCCAAGTAGCGGGCACAGGTGCCCTGGATGACGTCTTCGGCCGTCCGCGCGGCGCCGAGGCAGTGGAGGTGATCGCTGCGGCGTCCTCGGTTTCCAGCAGGTGACGCGCGGCGGCGATGAGTTCAGCACGCCGATCTGTCCGGGCGGTGGCTGCGGCGGTCGGCGCCTCGGCGGTCATTGTGGGCGGCGGGCGGTCTCGACGCGCTGCTTGAGCGCTTGATTGAAGGCATCGAACCCGGTGTGGGTGTTCTTCAGTGTGCCCTTGAACAAGACGACGAGGAGACCTGAGAAGCGCTCGCTGTGGGTGAGGTGAGTGCTGCCGTCGGCGTTGGCGGTGAGGACGAACGAGTGCTCACCGTCGAAGAGTCCACCGAAGCCGAGTTTGCCGAGCCAGCGCAGTTCCTGGCCCGGGTCTGCGGTCAGCACGGTGGGCTTGAAGGTCATGCTGCGTCCCCCGGGAGGGCTCAGGTGCACGACAAGCTTGGTGCCGACCTCAGCGGTGCCCTCGATGCGGCGCATGAACGGGTTCCAGTCCTGATAGGCGGCGAACTCGGTGAGAACCTTCCACACGGCCTGCGGGCTGGCGGCGATGTCGATCGTGGTGCTGATGACTGTACCCATGGTTGGCTCCGTCCCAAGTGCGGCTAACCCTGTTAGCCGCTTTATTGACTAACAGCGTTAGCCTGACGATCTCCGGCCGGCCGTGGTACCGCTCGAGCAAGGGATCACTCGTAGAGGTACCGGCGCGCGCCGATCCGGTTACGGCGAGCGGTGGCCGTGCTCGCCTGGGCCGGCGGAACGCAGTGCCGGCGATCGCCCGCCTGGTTCAAGCTGAGCGGGGGTGAGCCGCCACGCGAGATGGGGGTCAGTGGTCGTCGGGGTCGATGTAGCGGTCGGGGTTGGTGGCAGTGTTGTGGGGGCCGTGGTCCGACGGCAGATCGTGCAGCCATCGGCGCAGGCCAGGGTCGGTGGTGAGGGTCCAGGCGGGGTCGGCGGGGTGCTCGTCGTGCAGGCCGGTGGCCACGGGCACAGCGGTGGGCACCCCGGCGAGGGCGTCGAGCAGGCTAGCCTCACGGCGGCGGTGCGGCACGCGCAGCAGGACGGGGTATCGGGGGCCGAACTCGGCGAGGCGCTCGTAGGCGCGCAGCTTGCGCAGCACCCTGGCAAGCGGTTCGGTGCCGTTGTCGTGTTCGAGGAAGAAGCCCACGGTCCGGCCGCCGGCGGTCCAAATGCCGTGGCCGTCGGGGCGGATCTTGGCGAGAGCGTAGGCGGCGGTGGCGTGCTGCTCGGACCACCAGCGCCGCAGGTGGGCGCGCGAGTCGGTGCGGGTGTGGGCGACCAGGTCGACGAAGAGTTGGTTGACGCCGAGCAGGTGCCGCAGCCGAGGGCTGCCGATGATGCGTGCGGTGCGCTCGATGCTGCTGCGCGGCGGTCGAGCGTCCGGCCGCTCGGGGTCGGTGTAGGTGGTGGGATGTACGAGCATCCCGAGCGGGCCGAGAGTGTAGAGGTGCTGGCTGTCGCCGGTGGTGACGTCAACGAACCGGTGCACGGCGTCGATGCGGTGCAGGGTGTCCAGGCGCAGGCAGGCCGAGCGCTCCGACGGAAACAGTGCCCGGGCGATCTGGGCGGTGGACAGCACGTAGTGCTCAGCGAGCCATGGGAGAAGCTCACGGTCGAGCGGGGTCAGCCGCCGCAGTTGCGACAGTCGCTGAGATTTGTTGAACGGCGTTCGGGATGTCGACTGACGGAACACGGGAATGGAGCAATCGCTGCTCATGAGGAATCTCCTCAGGGAATTGAAGTAAGGAACCCCTCCTTGGGAGGAAGTCTGGAAACTGTCGCCGCTGATGACGGTGGGCAGTCATCCCGCCGGTGGCCGGCCCGGACAGGTTCGTCGAGCAACCCGTCCGGGCCGTGCCGCCGGAACCGTGACCGGCAGGTCCACACCGAGCCCCGGTCGATCGTCAGTTTGGGCAGCAACCGGGGGGTTCGAGATTGCCTCGGCAGGCCAGCACGATCCCGCCCCTCACCGCGCTGACGCCTGCGCCGTCCTGCGGTCTGCACCCTGTGACGGCGATCGGCATCGGTCAGCGGCATCGTCGGACCCCGGCACTCCACCACCGCGCTAATGGGAACTGTCGACTCAGGACGTTAGCGCTTCGCCTCCAAGGCGGAGCGTTCCCATCTGGCCAGGTCGGCGGCGGCCGCGTAGGTCGAGCGGAGGAACTCGGTCAGCACGGCGTCGGGATCGGGCGCGTTGGCGACAGTCTCGTAGGGCAGCACGCACTCCCGCAGGTCTTTGTCGTAAAAGGCGGCCGTGCGCTCTGGATAGCCCGGCGGCTCCGGGTAGGCGTACGCGTAGAAGGCGCCCTCCTCGCCGCCGCCCGGCCAGAAGCCGAAGCTCGCCAGCTCGTGCGAGTAGCCCTCCTGCATCACCGCCGGCGGGCAGTTGGGCACGCCGCCCGGGTGGGCCGGAGCGACGCGGCCGGAGAAGCGCGTATAGGCCAGATCCATCGCTCCCCAGAAGAAGTGCACCGGGCTTGCCTTGCCCACGAACTCCGAGCGGAAGCGGCTGAGGACGCGTTCGGCCTGCGAGAGTTGCTGCCAGAAGAGATGCGCGGCCTCCCCGTCGTACGACTTGTTCTTGTGGTCGTCGGCGAAGGGGATCGCGATCTCGACCTCGTTGGGAATCGCATGGATCTGCGGCTCGAGTCCGAGCGCGGCCAGCGCCTCGAAGGTTTCGCCGTAGAACGTCGCGACTGGCTTCGGTTCGAGCGCGATGTCGCTCGAGCCGCCGTCACTGGTGCGCAGGCGAAGCCGGTGATCGAGGAAGTCGAACTCGATGTCGAAGGCCCCATCGCGGTACGGCACCGACGACGTGGTCAGACCGCGCGCGGTCGGATAGAGCGTGACGTGCCACCAGTGGTTGACCGCCGGCGCGTAGGCCATCCGGATCTTGCCGATGATCTGGGTCCACATGTGCAGCGTGTCGCGGGTATCGGCCCAGTCCGCCACGCGCAGCCGGGGCCATGACCCGGTGATCGCGTTCTGCATCGCCCTAACCTCCCCAGCCGGTCGAGGTGGCAGCCGTGACGTTGGAGATGACCGGACAGCCGTCGGCGTGCAGCCGCTGGATCACTCTGTTGCAGGTGGCGGACTCGGCGAACGCGCCGTGGACAAGGACGATCGTGGGTTTCATCCCAGTACCTTTCATCGGGTCGACAGAAGGGCGGACAGGAAGTTGGCGGCCTGGCGGATCGCAGCCTCGGCCGCTCGGATTCCGCCGCGGCACCGCGGACGCACTCGGCGGCGTGCAGGCAACGCCCCGCCTCGAACGTGACAGTGTCTTCTGGCCCTCGTACGCCTTCGTCTTGGTTCCGCTGCTCATAGCGGCCTCCGTCGCCGCCATGCTCGGTCGTTCAGTCACTGACCCTGCTGTGGGCCTGGTACACCAGGTCCTGATACTCGGGGTGCCTGTCGATCCACCCCGCGATAAATGGGCAGGTGGCCAGGACCAGGAGGTTCGCGGCGCGCGCCTCGTCGAGGGCGGTGCGGGCCAGTGCTGCCCCGACTCCTCTGCCTTCGTACTCCGGCGAGACCTCGGTGTGTAAGAACGCGACGAGTTCCGTGGTGCGGATGTACTGCACGACGCCCGCGACCTTGGACTCTCCCTCGATGCGGGCCTCGTATCGCTTGGCCTGGGGGACGTCACTCACGGTTACTGCCACGTGTCCTCCATGTGTCTTTAGCGTGGATCTCAAGCCACGCTGGTTCGGTCGAGTTGAGGCATCACTTAATGTCACCGGCCTCCTGGGCCGACCCGATATCAGGACCTGGTTGACAACGCGTCGTTGGACGTCACCAAGTTGAGCGGGCGCAGGCGTCTCCGCGTCGTCTCGGTGAAGCGCGGCGATGCTGCGGTCACCACCCAGTGTGCGTCAGCAGCCGGCCGCGACCAGTGACACGGTGTCACATGCGGTGATGACACGGCGCCACTACCGGGTCGGCTGCGTCCGCGCTTCGAGGCGGACCGTCCACCAACCAGTCATCGAAGTCGAACGGGTCAACGCCGACCACCGTCCTGCCGGCGGTCGCCGGGTCCCGGCCCGCACGAGCCGCTCGCGGCGCCTGGGTGACTTGCATCCCAACCCCTTGCCGAAACGCGCCCCTGAGTTGAGAGTTCAACTCAGCGGCGAGTCGTGCCGCGCGAGCAACGGAAGGGCATGTCATGACCAGGCAATTGACAGGGCGTAGCTACCGCTTCGACCTGGGCGACCTGAAGGTGCGGTTCACCTTTGATTCGCCAACCCAGGGCAGCTTCGTCGTAGTGCAGGGCGCGGGGCTCGCCCCCGACGGTCACGCTGAAACGGTGGTTCTGAACCTGCGGGAGATCCGTGAAGGCGTCTACCTGAACTCCTGGACCGAGGCGAGCGGGGCCACCGTCACGCACCTGGAGGACTTCGAGAACGGGACGGTCTATTCCAACGTGACCGTCGACGGCAAGCTCTACAACTTCGTCGGAACGATCAGGGAGGCCTGAACATGACCCAGCACCCCGCCGCCCAGGACGATCAGGCAAAGCGAAACACCGAAATCGTGCTCACCGCGATGCGAGAGTTGTTCGCGGAGAAGGATCTCACCGCGATCGACCGATACTGGGCCGAACCCTATGTCCAGCACAGCCCGCAGATGCCCAACGGGCTTGACACCTTGCGCAACGTCGTCCCGGGGCTGGAGGGCTTCTCCTGGGAACCGCAACGGGTCGCCGCTCAGGGCGATCTGGTCTTCACCCACAGCATCGTCCGTGGCTGGGCCCCGAACCCTGTGGCCATCGTCGACATCTTCCGGCTGGAGAACGGACGGATCGTGGAACACTGGGACGTCGTTCAGGACATCGTCACCGCCGAAGCCTCTGCCAACGGCAACGCCATGGTGTAGGCCCGGAAGGTCGACATGCCGGTGCGTCGACGCGAAAATGAACACCGTGACCATGCGACGTGACGACGACCCCGACCGGGCCGCAGTATGGCAGGACTTCGTGCTGGCGGCCCACCTCCTCGAGGTCGCGCTGGAACGACAATCCCAACGCGACGGGAACATCTCGCACGGGCACTTCAAGTTGCTGGTCCTGCTCAGCGCAGCGAAGAATCAGACGCTGGGCCTGAAAGCGCTCGCCGGCATGCTGCGCTTCTCGCCCAGCCGCGTCAGCCACACGCTGAACGTGCTGGAACGCCAGGATCTGGTCACCCGGGGTCGGGTGCCAACGGGGCGACGTGCCTACGAGGCCACCTTGACCTCGCAAGGTCGGCTGCTCGTGGTGCGCGTGCTACGCGCGCAACGTGCAGACATTCGAGACGTCCTTTTCGATAGCCTGGGCCCAGCTGATGTCGCCGCCCTCGGCAGGATCAGCGCGCGTGTTGTTCGAGTGTTGGACGAGGCAGAAGCCTAGTGCGGATCCTCAGCCGGTCCTGAGCCGTTCGGACAGCTCGCAGACCGCCGCCTCGTATCGGTCGTCGGTCACGCACGGCTGATGACCGCACATCGGGGGCCAAACCGTGTCACGGCCTCGGGCATCGAGATCCTGCGGATCCCGAAGCCGGCGGTCCACCTCGGACCGCTGTCGCAGGGCGTCGTCACCCCCGCGTCCGGACGTGAAGATCCAGCCGCCGATGGGATCGGTGTCACGCCACAAGTTCACCCAGCGCCAGCCCAACCGGCGGCCGGCCTCACTCAGCACATCCCTGCCCACGTACGCCGGGAACAGGGTGCTGTAGAAGCGTCTGAGCGGGGAACCGTGCGTCAGCAGGGCGACCCTGGAGAGCACGGACGGCTCTAGTTGCAGGATGCTCGCCAGAGCGAGTACCGAGCCGTGGCTGTGCGCCGCTACCAACACGTACCTCCCCTGCCGGACCAGCATGCTGATGCGGCACGCGAGTTCGGGCACGGCGCGCTCGGCGTAACACGGTGGGGCGAAGGGGTGAGCGGCGCGCGGCCAGAACATCCCGAGGTCCCAGAGCATGCCGATGTAGCGACGAAAAGTGGTCGTACGGTAGGCGAACAGCCCTCCGACGAACAAACCGACGAACAGCAACGCCATCAGGTAGCTGCCCAACTGGGTGCCCGCACTGACGAAATCGGACGGCAGGCTGACCAGGCCCTCCACGGCGACACTCGGCTGCAGCTCGTCGAGGGCCAGAACTGTGAAACCCAGGCTCAGCGCGACGAGGCAGCAGTAGGTCAGCCCGAGCGGGCACAGCCGTTCCGTGAATTGCGCCCGGGCGATTGCGTCGCGCACCTGTGCCCGCCGTCGGGCCGTCCTCGCATCCGCCTCAGGGAAGTCACGCGCGACGATGCCGTCCGCTGTCCGCCGTCGGTGCGTCCAGGTGAACAGCACCATCACCGCACCCGCGACCGCTGCGCCAATGACCGACACGAAGAAGCCGAACATCGTCCACTTGTACGGCAGAACGGGGCTGGTGGGCAGCACGTCGGGGGTGGGCAGGTCGCGGTCGAGGTAATCCGATACGCGGTAGTTGAACTCGGTGGCGAAGCTGACCGCCAGTCCCACCGCCAGACACGCGAACAGCGGCGCACCCGACCAGCGCAGCCTCCCAAGGCTGCCATCCCGGCCCACCAGTGCCGCGATCCCGAGCAGCGCCAGCAGGACGCCCTGCGTCCCGAAGAGCAGGACGACCGCGACATCGTGACCGGGCAGCCCGTTTCCGGCGGGCCACTCGCTGCGGTCGAACGCGACCCGCCCGATGACGGCGATCGTCACCACCACGCCAGTCGACCGCAGGGCACGGACCACCCCATCGACCACCGGGGTGCCGGCTACGGCGTCGATCACCGAAGGTACGCACAGCAGTACGACACTGGCGACAAGGACGAGCACGGCGCAGAACGTGAGCAGGACGGTGAGAAGGCTCGGTCCACGAGCAGCCCACAACGCCGCAATCACACTGAGATCGAGCACAGCGAGACCGGTCGCCACATGGATGGAGCGAAGTCGCACCACTCCCGGCGTGGCGTCATGTGTCCCGATCGAGCCCAGTGGCGTGTCGGCCGGCCCACCCCTAGGAGGGATGAAGTTGTCGTACCAGCGACCGCACCGGGAGCCCACCAGCCACAACACCCAGATCGCGGCGACGGGCACCAGCGCTAGCAGCGCAATGCGCAATCCGACCGGCTGACCGCCGAGCCAGGACAGCCAGGTCCGGCCCCCGAGGCAACTACCCAGCGACATGCACTTGCAGGCGAGCAGGTCCAACGCCACACCGACGAAAGACAAGACGTACAGGGCCGTGAGGCTCAGGCCGACCAGCCTGCAACCTACCCAGACCACACCGCCGCTGACCTTCGCCCGCGGCCGCATCCATGCCGCCGCGTTGCATGCCATGAACGGCAACAGCAACACCAGCGACAGCGTCCTCGCGGCGGCTCCGCTCCGCAAATCGCTCCACCGGTACGTCTCCAACAGCACGCCGCAGGCGCCTCGGGAGTCACCATAACCTCTGCGGGGCCGGTAGAAGCCGCCCTTGCTGTCGCCGGCTACCCGCTGCACGTGCGGCCGATCCAGGATGTCATCCGCGCCGGCACCCAATACGCCGTGCACCCGCAACTCAACGACGTCACCCGGCGGATGGCACCCACCCGGTGCACGGCACGGCGACGATTCCGGCATCCTTACCTCGCAGGCTGGGACAGACCTCGGAGCGAAGCGCTGGCCAGCCGCGCATACCCGAACAGGCCTATTACAGACGGGGCTGCGCAGATTTTCCGTGTTTGACCCGGTGTGGTCCGTTGGACAGGACGTTGACCCCTGTCCGGGAAGGGGGGCACGTCTTGGCAGATAAGAACAACGTGGTTCAGCTTCCGCAGCCGACGGCAGGAACGCACCCCGAGCAGCACCTGCGCGACGGCCAGGGGTCAGCAACTCCGCATCGGAGACTTCGGCGGCGTACCGGTCCGGCGAGGACGTCCCGAGCCAGTCATCGATCTTCACGTAGGTGCGGTCAGAGTCATATTCATACCTCTGCGGTATACCGCTCAACGGCGCGTCCGCCCCGACGGAGGCGACCGACGGTCACTGCCGACCGCCGGCTGCGCCCACAGCCCCAGCCAGATCAGGACTTACTCGTCTAGGGGATCGGCCCGTCGTAGTCCATCCAGAAGTCGACGGCGTCGGGGCGTGGGCGGGGTGCCATCCCGCTGCCGCCAGCGAACTCCATGACGTGGTCGGGTGCTTGCTCGACCGTCGGCCAGGCCGGCAGGCCTGGTGCGTTGGGGTCGCCCGTGCGGACAAAGCTGACCCAGTACGCGCTCATCTGGTCGCGGAGCCGGTAGTCGGCCTCCGTGTAGTCGGCGGCGCTGTCGGCGCCGAGGTTGTCGTACGCGTACGCGACCTCGGCGCCGTGGTAGGCGCCGTACTTCTCAAGACCCTTCTCGGGAGGGATGTGTGAGAAGAAGTAGAGGTAGGCGTCCGACTCACCCGTCTGCGTCTGCAGCTGAGCCCAGCGCCGCATGGCTCGGGTCATGATCTTGTCGGTCTCGACCCGCAGGAGCGACTCGAGAACCTGCTCCGCTGTCTCCCCTGGATACAGATCGAGGAACCGATCCGCATCCTCACCGTATGTCTCGCGCGCGGATGACCGGTACTCGTCGACGTCCGTGTCCGGTGGGCTGGCCAGCGCGAGCGAGGCCTCGTCCGCGTTGCTGCCGACCAGGGTCGGCACGTCCAGTTGGTCTCCGGACGCGTAGGTCTCCGCCGGCGATCGTTCGAGCACGTGGCCGTCGACGGAGGGCTGCCAGTGCGCATCGAGCGCGCCCGCCGCGTCCAGGACGCGCTCGACGGGCATTTCGCGCATCTCCTCGATGGTCGCCCCTCCCAGTTGCTTGCTCAGGCGGCGGCCGGCATCCTCTGCCGCCTCGCGTGTGTCAGTCTGGTCGCCGCGTTCGGTGTTCCCCGTGGTGCCCATGCACCCTCCGCTGCCGGCGATGATGCCGTCCACGAGGTCTTCGGCGAGGGGTGTCGCACCGAGGATGCAGACGCTCTCGCCCCCGGCGGATTCGCCCGCGATCGTGACCTGGTCGGGGTCGCCGCCGAATGCCGCGATGTTGTCGCGCACCCACGACAGGGCGGCGATCTGGTCGAGGATCCCGTAGTTGCCCGACGCGTCGTGCGCGGACTCGGCGGACAGTTCGGGATGGGAGAGGAAGCCGAGTACCCCGAGCCGGTAGTTGATGGTGACGGTGATCACCTCGCCCCGGGAGGCGAGAGCCTCGCCATCGTAGAGGGGGAGGGCGCCGGAGCCGGTCGCGAAGCCGCCGCCCGGGATGTAGACGAGCACGGGAAGCTCCTCCGAGGCGGGTGTCGTGCTCCGCCAGATGTTGAGGGAGAGACTGTCCTCGCTCACGGGATACGGATTGAGGAGCGTGTCTTCCAGGGGCACCTCCACGATCTGCGAGAGCGCCCGCGTGAGGAACGTGGAGGTGCCCTGAACCGGAACAGCGGAGAACCGGTCCGCGGTGAGCACGCCCTCGCGCGGCTTCAGCGGCTCGGGCGCACGCCAACGCAGATCCCCCACCGGGGCCTGCGCGTACGGGACGCCCGCGAAGACCTCGACTGTGCGCTCGTCGTTGTAGACGCCGGTGATCGGCCCCTGCTGCGTCTGCACCGGCCCGGACGGCGAGCGGTCCTCGCCGCCAGCGATGCGGGTCTGCGGCGGTGGATAGGCGAACACCGCCGCCGCGAAGACGAGCGTCCCGGCGAGCAGCCACGCACCTGTCCGGAGCAGCGCGTGCCCTCGGGCCCACCAGCGCACGGTCGCACCGAGCACCACGAGCAGCCCCACGACAAGTACCCAACCCCACCACGGACTTCGGTTGAGCCACGCGAGCACGAACGCGATAGCCGTCAGCGGGAACAGGGGGACCCAGGGGCGGAGGGACCTCGCAAACCGTCGGCGCCCACCAACCCTGGCACCCTCCTGGACGACACCGATTGGGCGCGGTTGCTGCTCGCTTCCCACTCTTCACTCCTGTTGCTGGATTGAGAACCGACACATGTTTCGCGCGAAGCGCTTCACTGGCGGGCGCACAATGACGCGTCGCCTATCAGCGGACACCCTGCCCCCGCAACAGGGTCAAGCGCGGCGGCGGAGGGTGGCGGCGAAGGCGACCCAGGCCAGGGTCGTGCGAGGTTGGCCTGCGGTGTCCCTCGACAACTTCCAGGGTCGAGGACTTCCCGGCTCCGTTGGTGCCCAGCAGCGTGTAGATCTCGCCGGGCCGTACCTCCAAGGAGAGGTCCTTCACGGCGTGGAAGTCACCGTAGGTGAGGTTCAGCCGTTCGACTTCGATGACAGGGTGTGGTGGGGCATGTATCCATGACAGCGCGGGCGTGGCTTACCCGTCAGTGACACCGTGTCACCTCCGCATGTGACGTCGTGTCACTGGTCGTCACCCCTTGCTGCCGGATACTCGGGTCGCGTCCGTGGGTGGTTGCGGTAGGCCATCCCGCCTGCCGTCGACCCCGGCAAGCCGCTCCCCAGGGCGGGTGGACAGCAGACAGTGAGGATGGTGGGGTGGGTCGGGTACTGTCCGGATCATGCAGTGCTTCGCCGCTGGGCGCATCCGCTTCTGAGGGGCGGCTCGATCTGAGCCGCGAGTTGCCCGACCTACCGGTCAGGTCGGGCTGTTCGACGCACCCTCAGACGAAAGGCACTGAGCACCATGAATCTACGTCCGTTTCGGTCATCCGACATGGAGCCACTGCTCGAATTGACCATCGCCACCTTCGGCCCGTTCTACGAGGACTCGTTCCGGTCGATCGTGGGCGACGCCATCATGGCCAACCAGCATGGCACCTGGCGTGAGGACTACCGCGACATGTGGGTCGGGCTGCACGACCCGCAGAACAACAAGCACGTTGTCGTCGTCGAGGACGGCGATACGCTCCTCGGATTTGCCGCATGGCAGATGAACCCGGACAAGCGCAGCGGCGAGATCGACATCATCGCCGTGGCGGTGGATCAACGCCGGCACCACGTCGGCACGGCGCTATGCACACATGCCTTCGAAGCGATGAAGCACGCTGGGGTCGAGGTCGTATCGATCGGCACGGGAGGCGACCGGTTCCACGACGCGGCCAGGGCGTTCTACGACAGTCTCGGCATGACCGCCCTGCCCTTGGTCCACTACTACATGGCCCTCTGACGGCGTACCGGTCGGCCGTCGATTGCGGCCGACCGGTATCCCAGTCTCATGAGGTCGAGCCCCCGACCGATGACCAAATACAACGCCAGGTGGTCCGTCCCACCGGACAGTGCGCCGTCGATACCGGGGCTACCGTTACGGGCATGATGGTGCGTACGCGCTGGATGATGCCCCACCCTCCGGAGGTGTTGTGGCCGGCGCTGTGCGATTCGCGGCTGGAGTTGCAGCCCCGGTGTCCGGTCTTCTACCTGGGTACGCCTCGGCCGACGACGTGCCGCCTGCCGGACGGCCCGGGTGAGGTGGGCGCCGCCCGGCAGTGTGTGTCCGAGCAGGGTGTGGTGCGGCAGCGGATCACGACGTGGGAGCCGCCGGCCCGGTTGGCGTTCCACATGGAGTCGACCGATCTGGGCTTCCACCGCTTCGTCGACCAGCTCGGTGACGTGTTCGAGTTGGCCCCGACAACGCGCGGCACCCAGGTCACCCGGACGACGACGGTGATGGTGCGGGGGTTCGGCCGCGCGGCTCTGTATCCGGCCCTGTGGGTCGGGTTGAAGTCGGTACACCGCTTCGTGTTCCGCAACTGGCAGAAGATGCAGTTGTCGCCCCCGGCGCTGGGTCGACCTCGATGATCGACCCAGCGTCGGTGCCGGACATGGCGACTGTGTCCATGGAACGTATCGAGGATCCCGCCAGTTTGTTGACCTGGCTCGCAGACCGCCCTGATCATGAAGCGGGGGGCGGCGGGGTAGGCACCACGTGTGGCGTGGCCCGCTGTCGGCAGTGCCGGGCCTGATCGAGGGACGTGGAGGACGCTACTGGTTCTCACCGACGAATCTGTGGCCCGAGGATCGGTCCTGGATGGTGTGGACGGACTACGACCTGCAGGGCAGCAAGGTCAGCGGATCGAAGTCGCTGATCGAGGCCGTCGAGCGTCACCCCGTTCTCGAGACGACTGCCTGGTCGGCCCGGCGCTGACGGACGTGGTGCAACCGGCTCGTCCTGCCGGGCGGGGGAGTCGGTCTTGCCGGCGAGCTGCATCATGGGCGCGTGGAGGGACGCGAGCGGCTGTATCGAAACACCGCCAAGGTGCGGCGCAACAGGATCATCTTCGCTGTGTTCGGCGTGCTTGTCGTGTGGGCCGCGCGGGCGGCAAATGCTGATCCTGACCATCATTTCCACAACAAGGCTCCGCTGTACGGGTTGGTGGGCGTGGTCATGGTTGTTGTCTCCCTCATTGCTCTCCTTGCTCTTCTGTGGCCCTTTTTGATCGAGGTGGATGCCGATGGGCTGACGCTTCGCCTTCGCGGGTTCACGACGCGACTGCCCTGGGAGTCGGTCGAGTCGCTGACGGTGGTGAAGGTCGGGGAGAGTTGGGATCGGGGGAGCCTGGAGATTCGCCTGGCTCCCGGCGTCCGGCTCAGAGGGCGGTCGGCCAGAAAAGACGACGGGCGGCGTACGTACTCGTTGCTCTCCCTCGACGACTTCACGGTCGACGCCGAAGAAGTGATAGCGGTGCTGCGCCGGTATGGCGGCGGCCGGGTTGATGCCCTGGAGTACCTCCAGCACCAGGCCACCCGGCGGGCCGTCGCCCGCTATTTTCAGGGCGGAACGCTCCAGGTCGATCCGCATCTGGCGGCGTATCTGGCCCAGCAGCGCCGCATCGCGGACGAGGCGTCCGGTGCCTCCAACTCCTCGGACCTACCGGACAGCCGGTGAACCCCGGCTCACCACTTCCCGCCCCACCAGAGCGCTATCGTCGCCAGGGCGCCCACCAGGACGATGCATCCGAGCCCCGCGCAGATCAGTGCGGCCATGCCAGTAAAGGCTCCGGTGTCCACGGCCGGACTGTAGTTCCCGGATCCGGGCCTGAGCGCGTCGGGTCGACGACGCGAGCAGCACGCCCCGTCATGCTGGGTGCGATGACGGGCCGGGGAGTTGGACTTGCCGGCGAACTGCACCTGTCCGGAATCGTTCAGGCGCGAAACGCCTGGATGGCGAGCGCGGCGAACCGTCGGGAGGCGGCCACCCGGGCGTCCGTCGAGGTGGCGTGCAGGCCGCCGTTGGCCATCAGGATGAGGATGAGGTCGTCCAGGACGAAGTCGGGCCGCAGGTGGCCGGTGCTCCTGGCCCGGCGTGTCAGTTCGGCGAGTGAGGCGAGGGCCGCTTCGCGCTTCGCGGCGAGATCCATGGCGTGCGGAAAGGCCGTGGTGAACGCCGTGGTGTAGCCCCGGTCCCGGGCGTGCAGCTCGCAGAGCTTCTCGATCACCAGGCACAGGCCATGCCACGGGTCCGGGTCGGCGAGCCCTTCGTCGACGATGACGTGGCACGCGTCCATCTGCTCGGCGAACGCCTCGGTCGCCAACGCCTGCTTGGTGGGGAATCGGCGGTAGAGAGTGGCGGGGCCGACACCTGCCCTACGGGCTATCTCGCGCATCGGCACGTCCATGCCGTCGGTGGCGAACATCGTCCGGGCGGCTTCGAGGATCCGCTGGCGGTTGTCCAGCGCGTCCGAGCGCAGGGTTCGAGTCAATTGCTCCGTCACGCTCTCACTTTAGCTAAACGGACGCCGGCGTCCACTACCGTTCGTGCTGATCACCTGGCGATTCGGATCGAGGAGAAGCAGACCAGTGAAGGCAGTCACGATCAGGGAGTTCGGCGATCCTCGCGGGTTGGCGGTGACCGACATCCCTGACCCGGTTGCGGCTCCGGGACACGTTTTGATCACCGTCGAGGCGGTCGGTGTGGCGGGTGCCGACGTCATGATCCGAAGCGGTGCTCTCGCCGCCTACGGCTTCCGGGAGGGTCACATCCTCGGCGGCGAGGTGGCGGGGACGGTGACCGCCGTGGGCGAGGGCGTCGACCCCGGGTGGATCGGGCAGCGTGTGTGGGCGTTCACCGGCACCGGCGGTGGGTACGCCGAGCAGGCGGTCGCGCCGATCTCGGAGGTCCTGCCCCTCCCGGCGGGCCTCTCCGTCGTCGATGCCGTAACGCTCGGCAGCTCCGGGGTCGTGGCCCACTTCGGTCTCGTCCACGCGCACTTCTCGGACGGGGAGACCGTGCTGGTACGCGGTGCGGCCGGCAGCATCGGGATCATGGCGGTGCAGCTCGCGAACCGCTGTGGCGCCGGCGTCGTCGCGGTCACCACCTCGTCGCCCGAGCGTGGTCGTCGGCTGCGCAGCCTTGGCGCGACCCAGGTGCTGGACCGCTCCGGGGTTGGAGGCCCGGACGGTCCCTCCGGCTATGACGTGATCATCGACGTGGTCGCGGGTGACGGCATGCCCTCGTTCTTCGACAGGCTCAACCCCAACGGCCGTCTCGTGGTCGTCGGCGCGGTCGGAGGCCAGCCGCCAGCAGACTTCGGCGCGAGGCTGATGACCGCATTCCAGAAGTCGATGTCGTTCGCCACCTTCAGTGCCGCGACGGTGCCGGAACCCGCCCGCCAGGCCGTGCGGCGCGACCAGTTCGCCGCCGCTGCCCGTGGCGAACTCCACGCCGTGGTGCACGAGGTGCTGCCGTTGCAGCAGGTGGTCGCGGCCCACCAGAAGATGGACGCCGGCCAGGTCTTCGGGCGAATCGTCCTCACCCCGTGACCCTCTCTGGTCGATGATGGAGTTGTGGCGGGTGATGAAAGCCGCTGCACACCAGGTTCCGGGCACCACAACTTCATGATCGACGCGGGCGGCTGGTCGGCGGCGACACGACGGACAGGCCGCTCCGGATGTCGAGAACGGCCGGGCGGCTCCGTCCTACGGGAGAATGCGGCGACCGTGACCGCACCGCACCCGAGGAGATCCAACATGGCGATCCAGCGGATGGACAACGTCCTCATCGTGGTCGAGGACCTCGACGCTGTCATTGCGTTCTTCGTCGAGCTCGGCATGGAGGTGGAGGGGAGGGGGCCGGTCGAGGGACGGTGGGTGGAGCGGGTCATCGGGGTCGATGACGTCCGGCAGGAGGTCGCGATGCTGCGGACCCCGGACGGTCACGGCAAGGTCGAGCTGGCGATGTTCCACACGCCGAAGGCGATCAGCGTCGAACCGAGGGACGCTCCGGCGAACACGCTGGGCATCCGCCGCATCATGTTCGCCGTCGACGACGTCGAGGACACGGTTGCCCGCCTGCGCGGCCACGGGGCCGAACTCGTGGGTGAGTTGGAGCGGTACGAGGACGTCTTCCGACTCTGCTACGTCCGCGGCCCCGAGGGCATCATCGTCGGGCTGGCCGAACAGCTTCGCTGAGCACCGCCGCAGTCGTTCAGGAACCACAACTTCAGGGATGTAGGGGCCTCACGGGCGGGGGAGACCACTACATCCCTGAAGCTGCTCGGATCTTGACGCCGGTGCGCGGTGCGCGGTGCGCGGTGCGCGGTGCGCGGTGCGCGGACCCGGGCGGGTGGCGCGGTGCGCGGCACGTCAAGGGTCAGGCGAGCAGGGTGCCGCCGTCCACGGTCACGATCGTGCCGGTGGCGTACGTCGACCGGAGGAGGTAGGCGAACGCCTCGGCGACCTCCTCGGGTTCGCCCACCCGACGGAGCGGCAGTGACGCGCTGAGCTGGGCGTACATCTGCTCTCGGGTTTCCTCGGGCAGCGAGTCCCACAGCGGTGAGCGGATGACGCCGGCGGAGACGGCGTTGACCCGGATCGGGGCGAGTTCGACGGCGAGCGAGCGGACCAGCGCGTCGATCGCCCCGGTGATGCCGGCCGCCACCGACCAGCCCGGGTTCGGCCGGTGGTTGGCGGTGCCGGTGGTGAGGGTGATCGACCCGCCGGGCCGCAGGGACGGCAGTGCCGCGTTGATCGCCGCCAGCGAGCCGAAGTAGCGCAGGTCGAAAGCGGTACGGGCGGCGGCGAGGTCGAGGGCGTCGACGGACATCAGCGCGAGCGGTTCGCCGGCGGTGTAGACGAGGTGGTCGAACGGGCCGAGCCCCTGGAACAGGCGGGACACGTCGGCGGGGTTGGTGAGGTCGGCGACGTACCCCTGGGTGCCGGTCGGCAGGGCGGCGAGGGCGCGGTCCACGCTGCGCCGGTTGCGGGAGGCGACCACGACGCGAGCCCGCGCGGAGGCGGCGTCTGGCTTCCTGATTACGCTGAAGGCATGTTCCGTGCGGCTCGGTCTGACGACTTCGCCCAGATCATCCGTCTCTACCGGCAACTGAACCCGGACGACCCGGTGCTCGACGATGGGTCCGACGAGGTGGCCTTCCACCAGATCGTGGACACACCAGGGCTGCACCTGTTCGTCCTCGACCTGGACGGGATCGTCGTCGCCACGACGTACCTCAACGTGATCCCGAACATCAGCCGGTCGGCGTCGCCGTACGCCGTCATCGAGAACGTCGTCGTCGAGGAATCCCGTCGGGGCACCGGTCTGGGTCGGCAGATCATGGCCGGCACGCTCCAGGCCGCCTGGGATGCGGGCTGCTACAAGGCGATGCTGATGACGGGCTCGCGTACCCCCGCGACGCACGCCTTCTACCGTGCCTGCGGGTTCTCGGCCGACGTCAAGACCGCGTACCTCGCGCGACCAACCTAGGCGGGGAAGGTCTCGCGCAGCGCGGAGTCCAGCGATCGGCCGGTCGTCGGCTCGATGAACAGCTCGGCGAGCAGGAGGTCGGCGAGGTAGGTGGGGTTGACCCCGGACTCCTTGCGCGCGAGGGCCTGCAACGCGCCGCCGAGTCGCAGGGCGGCCTGTGCCGCGCCGGTCGGCAGCCGGGTGATCCGGCGGCGTCGGCCGACCGCCTCGGCGATGCCCGCGAGCATGTCGTGCCAGGTGAGATTCTCGTCGGCGACCGGGATGTCCGCGCCGCTGGCCTGCTCCAGGGCGTCGGCCGCGACCTCGGCCACGCTGCGCGCCGAGGCCGCGGCGCTTCCGCCGGTCGGCGCCACCAGAGGTGTACGCGAGCGCGCCCACCGGTCCAGCGGGCCGGCCCAGTTCGGCAGCCGGTCGCCGGCCCGACCGAAGACGAAGGGCAGTTCGAGTACGGCGACCGGCAGACCCAGGCCGGCGGCGGCGCGCCCCTCCCGGGCCTGCTCCAGGCGGCAGCGGATGTACGTGTGCCGCTCGGCGAGCCGCCACTGCGGATGCAACCGGTCGAAGTAGGTGTAGTACGAGCCCATGAGGACCCCACGGGTGAGGCCCTCCGCACGGGCGGCGGTGAACAGGCGTACCACCGGGTCGACGTTGTCGCGGCGGAACTGCGGGTAGATCGGCTTGGGCAGCGGCCGCTGCTCCTCGGTCCGGGTGGCGTACACGACGCCGTCGTGACCGGCGAGCAACGGCCGCAGGTCCTCGATCGAGGCGGACCCCACGTCGAGCAGGTGGTCGACCCCCGGATGGGCGGTCCGCGCCACCGCAGTTGTGGCATGGCCGCGCTCACGCAGCACCTCCACCACGTGAGCGCCGATCAGGCCGCTGCCACCCACCACGAGAATTCGCACGCCACATCGTCCACTCTGGAGCCCCGTGCTTGTCAACCCACGACCACCGCTGCCGAACGAGCGTCGGTCACTGCTTGTTCTTCGCCACGTTGTAGATGTCCAGGACGTCATCGTCGAAGTAGGGGCCGTACATGTTGCCGGAGAACTTGTACGACATCACCGAGTTGACGAACCCGAACCGGAGGTCGTTGTCCCAGGCACGAAGGAACGGGCCGCCGCTCGCGCCACGGTTGAGCGGACAGTTCTTCAGCTTCACCCGCTGCGCCCCGGCGGCCTTGATGTTGCCCTGGGCGAAGTGCTGTGACTGGCCGTCGAACGGGGGCTCCGCCGGGTAGCCGAGCAGCATCGCCAGGAGCGTCTTGGACTTGTTGACACTGAGCCCCTGCCCGCCGGTGACGTGTACGAGCCGGTCGCCGTCGAGCGGGTGCATGGTGACGAACGCGAAATCCCACCAGAGGAAACCCCAGTCGACCCAACCCTCGACCGAGGTGAACTCCTTGGCGAACCAGAGGCCGTGCAGCGGCTCGCCGTTGGTGAACTCCGGCGCGTACGCCCAGTTGTCGAACCAGACGGACCCGCCGTCACCGGGGTGAACGCAGTGACCGGCGGTGGACACCAGGTTCGCCTGCGGGTTGTTGATGGTCGCGCCGGAGCAGAAGAAGTCCTCGTTGTCGTGCGTGAAGAAGACCCGGCCGACCCCGGGTGAGGCGTTCACCGCCTGGGTCCCCTGGCTGCCGCCCCCGGCGGCCACGCCCAGACCGGCTGCCTCTGACCGGGGGGCCGTCGGCTCCGCGACGTCGCGTGGCGCACCGACGCGGCCGGGGCGGTCGACAGCCTCCCCGTCGGGAGCGTCGACCCCGTCCGGCATGGGGGCGGGCCGTGCCGCTCGCATCCGCGCCGGTGTCCAGTAGGCGTTGCCCGCCGACGCCGCGGTGGCCGCGTCGGTCGACGGCCGTCCGTTGATGGTGGCGCGCGCCTCGGCCACCGTCGCGGATCCGTTCGCCCCGGCGGTGCCGGCCCGAGCCGGGGCCTGCGCGACGGTGACGCTGGCCAGCAGCATGATGCCCACCGAGGCGAATCCGAGTTTCCTGCGCACGAGACCTCCCGGGAATGGCGGCCGGAGGCGGTCCGCTCCGACGTCGCGCCGTCCACGCTAGGCGTACGCGTGCGGTCCGCAGTGGTCGTGTCGTATACGTTCAGTGACGGGTGCCTGACTGCGAAACGCGCCGGTGCGGATGCGGCGGCGCGAGGTGCGACCACAGGGCGGTGCGGCGAGAATGGACACCCGGAGGTGATCGAGCATGGGCGATCAGCAGAGCGTGCCCCGGTTGGGTTCGGTGGTGCTGGACGGCACCGACGCGCGGGTGCTGGCCGAGTTCTACCGGCATCTGCTCGGCTACGTCTACCGGCCCGGAGACGAGCCACCAGCGGCCGGTCAGGACGACGAGCGTGGTCGCGACTGGCTGGTGCTGAGGTCCCCCGACGGCAGCACCCAGCTCGCGTTCCAGCAGGTGGATCACCTGCCGGAGACGACCTGGCCAGAGAACGACGTACCTCAGCAACTGCACCTGGACCTCACCGTGGAGTCCGTCGAGGAGCTGCTGGTCCAGCACGAGCGCGTCCTGCGCCTCGGCGGCCGGCTGCGCTACGACCGCATCGAGGATCCCGTCGAGCCGCTGCGCGTGTACGCCGACCCGGCCGGTCACCCGTTCTGCGTCCTCGTGGGGTAGTCGCGGCGAGGGCACCGCCCGCGCCCCCCGCATGGCATAGGTTCGACGTGCTGGACGTCATCGCTGCGAAACGGGGACGAGGATGCCGGAACCGCGCGCCTTCTGGCTGGACGAGCAGTTCGACCGCGAGCACGGCGCCGCCGGACGCGGCCGGTACGAGGCCGAGGTGCTCCGCCGGATCGACGAGTTCGCCGGGACCTGGGGTGACTTCGCGCCGGTCGCGTTCGCGGCGACGGCCTGGCGGGTGGCCACCGAGCTGTCGCCGGGCTTCGTCCGCTGGCATCGACGGATCATCTCGGCGACCTGCGCGCGCAGCCCGTGGGACGGCAGCATGGTCTGTGCGGTCACGGTGGTCTCCGGCTGGCCCGCCGAGCTGACCTGGACCAAGCAGTGGCAACGCGACCGCGGTTGGCGGGACTGGCCGCAGCTGTTCGGCCAGTTCACCACACCCACCGAGCAGGACGAGACGCGCAGCCCGCATCTTCGCGCGCTGCTTCAGGTGGACGCGCCGCTTCCGCTCGACGACCTGCCGCCGACACCCGACGGACCGGACGACGACGTGGTCGCCGCAGCGCGTCGGGCGGTCGTGGTGCTGGCCCGGGACCTCAACGACCTCCTGGCACCGATGATCGGGCAACTCGACGCCGGGGTTCCCGCGGACTCCTGAGACCAACGTGCGGGCACACCGTCGACCCGTCCCGCCGGTAGGGTCACCCGGGTGGACCTGCACGACACTGCCGCTCGGCTCGGAGTCCCCGTCGAGGAGGTCGAGCGCGTCGAGCAGCTCGCCGGCGATCGACAGTCGGTTCCGCTGCCCGCCAAGACCGAGGCTCCCGCGCTGCTCGATCGGCTCGCGGTGCGGCCGGACGACGCCGCCGAGATCATGGCGGGCTGGCCTGACCCCGCCTCGCCACTGTGGACGCCGGAGCTGCGCTGGCTGCTCGACCGGTCGATCGCCCTGGTCCACGCCGACCTCGGCGGCCACGGCTGGCTGGTGCCCGGTCCGGAGTTGCCCCGCGACCGGGGTCCCGCCTGGCGGCACCTCTACGTGTACGTGTACCTGGCCCTGGTCGACGTCGCCCGGGGATACCACCGCGATCACGACGTCCCCGACGACGTGTCGTGGCTGAGCCTCGCGGACCTGGGCCGCAACCTCGCGATCGACCGACGGATGCGCGGTGAGGGTTGGTCGGTCATGCAGGCGTGGCTGACGCTGCACGCGCGCGGCAGCGTCTACGAGCTGGGCCGGCTGCAACACCACCGCGGCGACACGGCCATCAGCCTGCACGTCCCCGACGCGGGACCGCTGACCCCGGAGGCGGTCACGGCGTCGCTGGACGAGTCCCGGTTGTTCTTCGCGCGGCACTTCCCCGACGAGCCCTACACCGCGTTCTCCTGCGGCTCGTGGCTTCTCGACCCGCAGTTGCGGGAATACCTACCCGAAGGCTCCAACATCGTCCGGTTCCAGCAGATGTTCGAGCTGGCTCCCTACGAGGAGAAGGACGGTCCGGACGCCGACGTCGAGGTGCTGCGTTTCGTGTTCCGCACCCTGAGCACCCCGCTGGACCAGTTGCCCCGCCGCACCGTGCTCCAGCGCGCGATCGTCGACCACCTCCGGGCCGGCCGGCACTGGCACTGGCGGCACGGCCGCTTCCCGATCTAGCCACACCCACGGCCGGCGAAGGCCAATTGGTTCGGTGGGCCCGGCCCGTCACGGACCGGGCCCACCGCTCGTCAGTTGGTCGTCAGGATGAACCTCTCCCAGGAGCCGACCGACGCGCGGTTCGCGATAAGCGATCCCGCCCCAGCGTTCTCGGCGGCCACGATCTGGCTGTTGACCGTGGCACGCAGACTCACCGTCCCGTCCGAGTTGGTGATGAGCTGGAAGGTCTCCCACGCACCGATCGTCGTACGGTTGGCGACCAACGGCTCCGTACCCGCGTTCTCGGCGGCGACGTACAGCCCGTTGGCGCGTGACCGCAGGGCGATGGTGCCGTTGCCGGCATCCACCCGGTCGAACTGCTCGGTCGTGCCGACGCTGGCCTTGTTGGCGATCAGCGCGCTGGTGCCGACCGCCGACACGTACTGGTTGTTGACCTGAGCCCGGAGGCTGATTCCCCCGGTGGGGGTGTTGATGGTGCCGGTGGTGAAGGTGAACGCGTCGACGTCGAACAGGTAGCCGGATCCACCTTTGAACACCAGGTACAGCGTGGTCGACGCGGTGGGCGGGTTGCTGATCGCGCCGGACACCTCGGTGAAGGTCTCCCAGTTGCCGGTCACCGGCACCGTGACGGTGCCCAGCAGGGTTCCGGTGGCCGACCCGGCCCGGACCTCGATGGTGCCACCCGCGCCGGCCGACGACGCCCGGACGGTGAAGCGGTTGGCGTTGGCCAGGTTGTACGGCTGGTACGAGATCCAGTCGTTGTTCTCGATGAATCCAGCCGTACGGCCGCCCTCGGCGTTGGTGTGGTCGGTGGCCTGGACACCGGACTGGGCGCTGAAGTGCTCGCCCTGGCGGTGCTTCGGTTGCAGCGTCTTGATGCTGTGCGTGGTGAGCCCACCGTTGTCGGTGTAGGCGGCGTCGAAGACCCCGTAGATGTTGGCCGCCGAGTCGTGCTCCCCGTCGGTCGGGACGGTGATCGAGCCGCTGCATCCGTTCTTCGAGGTGATCTGGTGGGCGTGACTGTCGTGACCCAGCGCGTAGGTCAGGCTCACCTTGGAACAGTCGATCGTGCCGTCCTGCGGGTCGCTCACGCTGATCTGGTACGACACCGTGTCACCGAAGCTGAACAGCTGCCCGTCGGCGGGCGAGGTGAGCGTCACCGTCGGGGCGGTGTTGCCGACGGTGACGACCAGGCTCGCCGTGCCGGATAGCCCGGCCGGGTCGGTGACCTTCAACGTGGGGGAGTACGTGCCGTTCGTGGTGTACGTCTTGGTGGGGTTCGCCGCCGTCGACGTCGTGCCGTCACCGAACGTCCACAGGTAGCTCAGCGCCCCACCCTCGGGGTCGGAGCTGCCGGCCGACGAGAAGTTGACCGTCAGCGGGTTGGCCCCCGACGTGGGGTTGGCCGAGGCGACCGCGATGGGGCTGCGGTTGCCGCCACCGATGTACTCGATCCGGAACAACGCCTGGTTGTTCGAGCCGGTGCCGTAGTCCAGCACGTAGAGCGCCCCGTCCGGGCCGAAGGCCATGTCCATGACCTGCGTGCCGGACCACGGGAAGTTGGAGATCTCCCCGCGTGAGCCGTCGGAGTTGACCGCGATGGCCTTGATCCAGCGGCGGCCGTACTCACCGGCGAAGAACTGGCCGTTGAGCGACGCCGGGAACTTGATGCTGGAGTTCAGCGAGGCGTCGTACCGGTAGACCGGCCCGCCCATCGGGGACTCCGAGCCGCTGCCGAACTCCGACGGCGAGCCGGAGTCGCCCGCGTACTTGATCCAGGCCGGCTTCGCCCCGGGCAGTGTGCTGAGCCCGGTGTTGCGGAACGAGTTGTTGGTCGGCCCGCCCGTGCAGTTGTACTTGGACTGCGACGGCCCGGACGGGAAGGTGTATTCATTGTACGTTTCGGTGCTCGTGTTGCTGCCCGTGCAGTACGGCCAGCCGTAGTTGCCGGGTGCCGCGATGCGGTTGAACTCGACCTGACCCTGGGGGCCCCGGCTGGAGTTCGTGCTGCCTGCGTCGGGGCCGTAGTCGCCGAGGTAGACCACGCCGGTCGCCTTGTCGACGCTCATCCGGAACGGGTTACGCAGACCCATCGCGTAGATCTCCGGGCGGGTGCCGGACGTGCCGGGCGCGAACAGGTTGCCCGACGGGATGGTGTACGTGCCGTCCGCCTGCGGCTTGATCCGCAGCAGCTTGCCCCGCAGGTCGTTGGTGTTGCCCGCCGAGCGCTGGGCGTCGAACTGCGGGTTGCGGTTGGTCCGCTCGTCCAGCGGCGCGTAGCCGGACGACTCGAACGGGTTGGTGTCGTCGCCGGTGGTCAGGTACAGGTTGCCGGCGGCGTCGAAGTCCAGGTCGCCGCCGACGTGGCAGCACTGCCCGCGGTCGTTGGCGACCTGGAGCACGATCTTCTCGCTACCCAGGTTGAGCGTGTCGTCGGAGTTGAGGGTGAACCGGGACAGCCGCAGGTGCCCCTTCCACCGGTCCCAGTCCGACGACGAGCCGGTGGTCGGGGCGTCCCCGGACGGGGTGCTCAACGTGGGCGAGTAGTACAGGTAGATCCACCGGTTGGTGGCGAAGTTGGGGTCGACGGCGACGCCCTGCAACCCTTCCTCGTCGTGGGTGTAGACGGACAGGGTGCCGGAGACCTTGGTGTTGCCGGCCACGTCGGTCACCCGCAGGACGCCGTTGCGGGCGGTGTGCAGCACCGAGCGGTTGGGCAGGACGGCCAGGGACATCGCCTCGCCCAGCTCGGCCGAGCCGGTGGCGAGTTTGACCTGTTGGTAGTCGGAGGCGGGAATCACCGCTGCCTGCGCGGCGGTGGAGGGTGCGGCCACGGCGAGGGTCACACTCGCGACGGTGGTGACCGCCGCGACGAGTGCCCGGGACCAGCGCCGGGGGTTCGAAAGCATGATCGTCCTTCCTCGACGATCGGGGGCCGGGCGCGCGGGGGCGCACCACGACCAGGGGGAGTGGTGACGAGTGAGCCGCGGCGCGGTCAGTTGGTGACGAGGTCGAACTTCTCCCACTGCCCGATGGAGGTCCGGTTGGCGATCAGCGGCGAGGCGCCGGCATTGTCCGCGGCGACGTACCGGTTGTTCACCGTGGCGCGCAGGCTCACCGTGCCGTCGGAGTTGCGGACCAACTGGAAGGTCTCCCAGGCGCCGGCGGTGGCGCGGTTGGCGATCAGCGCGGCGGCACCGGCGTTCTCGGCCGCGACGAACTGCCCGTTGCCCTTGGCGCGCAACGCCACGTTGCCGTTGGCGAGGTTGACCAGGTCGAACCGCTCGGTGGTGCCGGCGGAGCCGCGGTTGGCGATCAGCGCGGTGGTGGAGTTGGGCGCGCTGACGAACTGGTTGTTGGCCCGGGCCCGCAGGGTGGAGCCGCTGGTGGTGGGCGGCGGGGTGGTCGTCCGCGGCGAGCAGTCGGCGGTCACCGAACCCGCGGCGACCTGGAGGCCACCGAGCAGCATCCGGGTGAAGTTCGGGTCCGTGTACGACGCCTCGGTGTGCCCGAGGCCGGTGTACCAGGCCCGCCCGCCGCCGTACGCCTTGCACCAGGTGATCGGGTGGTCGCCGTTCATGTTGCCGCCGCTGTAGGACGACTCGTCGAGGCTGGCCAGGACCCGAGCGCTGGACCGGGGGTTGGTGCGGTAGTTGTACCACTCGTCGGAGCGGACCCAGGTGGCGCCGAGGTGGGCGGTCGACGGGTTGGTCTGGTCCTCGATCTTCACGGTCGCCGTCTGGATCGCCGGGTGCGAGTCGAAGTACGCGCCGACCAGCGAGCCGTACCACGGCCAGCTGTACTCGGTGTCGGCTGCGGCGTGCACGCCGACGTACCCGCCGCCGGCGGCGATGTACGACTCGAACGCGGTCTGCTGGCTGGCGTTGAGGACGTCACCGGTCGTGGACAGGAAGACCACCGCCTGGTACTGGGCCAGGTTGGAGGTGGTGAACTGGCCGGCGTCCTCGGTCGAGGTCACGGTGAAGCCGTTGGCGGAGCCGAGCTGCTGGATCGCGGCGATGCCGTTCGGAATGGAGGAGTGGCGGAAGCCCGCGGTCTTGCTGAACACCAGGACCTTGGTCAGCGGTGCCGCCGAGGCCGGTGTCGGAAGGGCTACCAAGCTGGTCAGCATCACGGCCAGGCCGGTGACGAGTGCCAACAGGCGGGAACGGGAACGCATGGTCTTGCTCCTCTGCTGAGCGTCGACCCTGGCGCGCGCGTCACGTGGGCGTGCGGGCTCGCCGAGGCCGCGATGGCGGTGGTACGGGAGCCGGGCCGCCGATGCTCGGCTGAGATGCTGCGGGGTGGTGCCTTGCCGGTGGAATCGTCCCGCAGGGGGTGTGCGCGACGCTGCGCCGTGCGGGTTACCGTGCCGGTGCTCCCCGCCCGCCGAGGGGGGAGCATCGCGTCGCTACCGACAGTGCCAGGAGACGGCTGGCGCACCGGCTTCGACCGATCGCGATCGCACCGCCGATGCGCCCGGCCGCCATAGTGGACGGTCAGGCCGCATCGACTTCTATCGCTGACGCAGTAAACCTCCGATGTCTGGGCCCCGTCAAGCCCGCGTCGGCCGACGTACGCCGCCTGAGGCGGGGTTCGTGCCACTCGTACCGCCGTGGCTCCCCGTCACGACAGGTGCGACAGAGCGACGCGGAACCAGGTGGTGTCGACGATCAGCGCGCGGGCGGCTGTCCCTGGGCGGACGGTGCCGGGCCGCGGGCGCCTCTGGTGGCCATGATGATGAGATCGGCGATCGTCTCCGGGTGGGTGACCATGGCGAGGTGTGAGGAGTCGACCTCGATCGTCGTCGCGTTCATCCGCTCGGCCAGGAACCGTTCCAGCTCGGGCGCCGTGGTGCGGTCCTGGGTGGAGATCGAGTAGTAGCAGGGCTTGTCCCGCCAGGCGGCGACCGTCGTGCGGCCCTTGAAGAGGTCGTCGGCGATCGGCCCCTGCACCGCGTAGAGCGAGCGCGCACGGACCTCATCGACTCCGCCCGCGAAATCGTCGAGGAATGCCGCCTCGCTCAGCTGTGCGTACCCGTCGTGGTGGACGAGACCGGCGTTCGCCGGCGGTGTCGGATACTTCGCCGCGAGGGCGGCGTAGTCCTCGCCGGCGTCCGGGGCGCGGGCGGCGACGTACACCAGCGCGGTGACCTTCGGATGGTTGCCGGCATCGCTGATGACGGTGCCGGCCCAGGAGTGGCCCACCAGCACCGTCGGCCCGTTCTGGCGGTCGAGGGCGCGGTTGGTCGCGGCGACGTCGTCGGTCAGGGAGGTCAGCGGGTTCTGCACCGCGGTGACGGTCAGGCCGGCCCGCTGCAGGAGGGGGATCACGTCGGACCAGGACGAGCCGTCGGCGTAGGCGCCGTGCACCAGGACGACATTGCTGGCAGGCTCGGCGCTCATCTGGACCTCCGCACGCGACGACGCGGTGCCACCGCTGACAACTCTCGCCTGACACTCTTCCGCAAGCCGACCGGGTCGGTGGGCCGAACGCCGCAGGTTCAGCCGGTCACCGTGCCGGCTCTGGTTCGACCGCCCGCCAGTCCAGGCGGTCCCGGTAGAGGTGCCGCACGACGATCCAGCTGACCGAGAACGGGATTGCCCCCATCGCCACGACTCCCAGGACGTCGGACCCGACCACGTCGAAGACCGCCCCCACGTCGCCGAACAGTTGCGCGACCGTCTGGAAGGCGACGTGGAAACCGATGCCCGCCCAGATGTCGCCGGTCGCGGCCCGGAAGGCGCCCAGCAGGAGCGCGAAGACGAAGAAGAGCGCGAGCCGGTCGGCGGACCGGGCGGCCCCGACGAGGAACCCGAACAGGGTGAACACCACGGCCTGCCCGGCGACGGCCTGCCACGCCGGTAGCCGGGTGGCGAGGTTGCGCTGCAGGTAGCCCCGGAAGATCAGCTCCTCCGGCAGTGCCTCCTTCAGAAAGACGAGCACCACCAGCAACGCCGCCACGCGCGACACGTCCCCGACGGACGTCCGCACGCTGATCTCGACCCAACCGAGGCCGAGGCAGAGCGCGAACCCCGCCCCGGCGGGGACCAGCCAGCAGGCCATGCCGAGCAGCAGACGCCGCCATCCGGCGCGCAGCGACGGCAGCCCGAGGCCGGCCCACGGGCGTCGGTCCAGGAGGCGACGGGCGACAACCACCAGGGGTACGACGAGCACCGTGGTGAGGACGGCCCCGACGGCGTGCGCGGTGCGGTCGTAGTCGCGGTCGAGCAGGGCCCCGAGGAACGACCACACCAGCACGGCGCCAGCGGACACGACGAGGACCCGCCAGGGCAGGGCGAGACGGGGCCGGGCGCTCATCACGCGCAGCGTAGCCAGTGGCGTCAACGGTGGGCCGTCAGCGACCGAGGACGAGGTAGGCGAGGCCGAGGACCCCCCGGTAACCCTCGACGTACTGACGCAACCTGTCGTCGAGTTCCGCGCGGACGTCGGCCGCGCGGGGATCCTCCGGGTACGTCAGCAGCCACTCCTGCCGACCGGCCAGCCAGGTGGACTCGAAGTCGTCCCACTCCCGCTGGTCGGCGGTGCTCAGCTGCAGCACCCGCCAGCCGCGTTCCCGGGCGGCCTCGACGAGGCCGGGCAGTTCCGTGACCTCGGGCCCGAAGATCTGCTCGGCCTGCGGGGTCGGGGGCCGTTGCCAGTAGGCGTCGCCGAACAGCAGCCGGCCTCCCGGTCGGACCACGGTGGCGAGCGCGTCCAGCGCGGCGCCGGTGCCACCGAAGGCATGCGCCGATCCGATGCACAGCACCCGGTCGGCGGGCTCCTGCCAGGCCGCCGCCTCGCCCATCACGAAGGCGACGTGCCGGTCGAGGGACCGGCTGGTCGCCAGCCTCCGCCCTCGGGCGAGCGCCGCGTCATCGGTGTCGACGCCGACGCCCCGGGTGGCGAGCGGGCCCGACACGCCACCGGAGGCGACTGCCCGCAGCAGCAGCTCACCCCAGCCACAGCCCAGGTCGAGCACCCGCGCGCCGGGGCGTACGTCGAGTCGCCGCAGCAGCAGCGTGGCGTGCTCCTCGGACAGGGGTGTGTTCCAGCGCATCCGCGCGTAGCGGCTGTCGGCGAGGTGGTCGGTTGCCTGCATCCGTCGAGGGTGTCAAGTCATGATCCGCGGCGCACCCCGGGTCCGGTGCCCGGTCGTACGGAAGGATCGGTGGGATGGACGCGGAGCAGGCGGGGGCGTTTCGGCGGCCGACACCGCAGGAGGTGGCGGCGGCCGCCGGTCGGGGCCTGCCGGACGTGATCGGCTCCGACCTGCGGGTGCTGTTCTGCGGCTTCAACCCGGGCCTCTACTCCGCCGCCGTGGGGCTGCCCTTCGCCCGCAAGGGCAGTCGGTTCTGGCCGGCCCTGCACGGCGGCGGCTTCACCGACCGGCAACTGCGCCCGTGGGAGCGTGCCGAGTTGCTGCGGCAGGGCCTGGGCATCACCAGCCTGAGCAACCGGGCCACCGCCCGCGCCGACGAGCTGACGTCGGCGGAGCTGGTGGCTGGTGTCACCGGGTTGGCGTTGAAGGCGCGGCGGTACCGGCCGCGGTGGGTGGCCATCCTCGGGGTGACCGCGTACCGGATCGCCTTCGCCCGGCCCAGGGCCGGGCTGGGCCCGCAGCCCGACCGGCTGGGCCCGGCCCGGGTCTGGGTGCTGCCGAACCCCAGTGGCCTGAACGCGCACTTCCCGCTACCCGCGTTGACCGCCGAGTTCGCCCGGCTGCGGCAGGAGGTCTAGGCGACCAGTTCCTGGTAGTAGGGCTGCATCGCGGGGTGGTAGTCGTCGAAGTCGGGGCGGGGGGAGCCGTCCCGGGACGCGACGAGCATGTCCAGGTAGTACTCCCAGCCGGCGCCCACCTCGGCGATGCCCTCCACGCTGGTGAGGTGCTGGACGAACCGCAGCTCGGTGGTGCCGTCGGCTTCGGTCAGCGTCAGCTCCAACAGCCAGGTCCCGTAGCTGTCGATCATCGAGACGGCAAGATGCCGCTCCGGTTCGCAGGCGTCGATCCGAACGTCGCACCAGGGCTGCTGCTCCTCGTACGCCATCTGCACCCGGATGCTGCGTCCGGGCGCCGCGTCGCCCTCCCAGGGGCCGAACCAGCGGGCTGTGCGCTCCGGCTCGGTCAGGCTGGCCCAGACGTCCCCCGCCGGGGCGCGGAACGTGCGGGTGAGGACGAGGTCGTGGCCGGTGGCGGTGCGAAACAGGCGTCCGGCGGGTGTGCGGGTCATGCCGTGTTCTCCCTTCGGTGGGCCGCCGGGCCGCGGCTGCGGCGCTCCCGGCGGGTGCGATAGACCTCGGTCTCCAGCGCGTCGAGATGCCGCTCCCACCGGTCGGTGCCGGCGAGCCCGGCGAGCCAGCCGACCAGTGGCGCGAGGGGACCCGGGTCGAGGTGGTAGACCCGCTGCCGACCGACCAGTTCGTCGCGAACCAGCCCGCTCTCGCGCAACACCCGCAGGTGGCGGCTGATGGCGGGTCGGCTGATCACGAACCGTCGAGCGATGTCGCCAGCCGCCAGAGGTTCGTCGCGCAACATGGTCAGGATGTGCCGTCGCACCGGGTCCGCAATCGCGGTGGCCACCTCGTCCACCGCTGAAGCGTAACCTATGGGTTACGCGTCAGCGGTGTCGGTGCGTCGATGGTGGGCACATGATCACTTGACCTGGCACTCTTTACGCCATGGCCGCCCTCCTTCGCTCCCGCATGACCGACTGGACTTTTGTCGTACCCGTGCTCGCCGTTCTGGTGTTGATCCTCACCTGGGGACGGAGCCTGCCAGGGCCGGTCATCGTGGTGGTCGCGGTTCTCCTCGGTGGCGCGGTGCTCGCGGCCGTGCACCACGCGGAGGTGGTCGCCCACCGGGTGGGGGAGCCGTACGGCTCGCTGGTGCTGGCCGTCGCCGTCACCGTGATCGAGGTCGCCCTCATCGTCACTCTGATGATCAGCGGGCCGGAGAAGACCCAGTCGCTCGCCCGCGACACGGTCTTCGCCGCCGTCATGATCACCTGTAACGGAATACTCGGCCTGTCCCTGCTGCTCGGTGCCCTGCGCCGTCGCGTCGCGGTGTTCAACCCGGAGGGCACCGGCGGGGCCCTCGCGACCGTGATCACCCTGGCCACCCTGAGCCTCGTCATCCCGACCTTCACCACGGCCCGCCCCGGCCCGGAGTTCAGCCCCGCCCAGCTCGCCTTCGCCGCCGTCGCCTCGCTGGCGCTGTACGGGTTGTTCGTGCTCGTGCAGACCGGCCGGCACCGCGACTACTTCCTCCCGGTCGACAGCCGCGGCCAGGTCATCGACGCGGAGGAGCACGCCAAGCCGCCCACCACCCGCGCGGCGCTGGTCAGCCTCGGCCTGCTGCTGGTGGCACTGGTCGCGGTGGTCGGTGACGCCAAGACCGTCTCGCCGACCATCGAGGCCGGTGTCGCGGCGGCGAACCTGCCGCACGCGTTCGTCGGTGTGATCATCGCCCTGCTGGTGTTGCTGCCGGAGACCCTGGCCGCCGCCCGCGCCGCGCGCCGCGACCGCGTGCAGATCAGCCTGAACCTGGCTCTCGGCTCCGCGATGGCCAGCATCGGCCTGACCATCCCGGCCATCGCGATCGCCTCGATCTGGCTGGACGGCCCGCTGCTGCTCGGCCTCGGCGGCACCCAGCTCGCCCTCCTCGCGCTGACCGCGGTGACCGGCGTGCTGACCGTCGTACCCGGCCGGGCCAACGTGCTCCAGGGTGGCGTGCACCTGGTGCTGTTGGCCGCCTTCGTGTTCCTGGCCGCCAGCCCGTGATCCGCACCGCCCGCCGGGTCAGCCGGCGAGCGGCGGGTCGCCGAGACGCTCCGCGCGGGCGTTCAGGTAGCGCTGCTGCGCCAGGTTCGTCGACCGTGCCGCCGCCATCCGGTACGCCTCCCGCGCCGCGACCCGGTCACCGACCATCTCCGACAGGTGGGCGCGAGCGGCCGGCAGCCGCGGGTCGTCGGCCAACCGCGCGTCGCCGGCCAGCTCGGCGAGCAGCGCCAACCCGTCCGACGGGCCCCGGCTCATCGCCACCGCCACCGCGTGGTTGAGCGCCACCACCGGGTTGTCCGAGATGCCCAGCAGCACCTCGTACAGGGCGGTGATCTGCGCCCAGTCGGTGTCCCGCGCGCTGGGCGCCTCGTCGTGCACGGCGGCGATGGCGGCCTGTAGCTGGTACGCCCCGACCACCCCGCGCGGCAGCGCCTGGGTGATCAGTTCGATCCCCTCGGCGATCTGGTCGGCCCGCCACCGGGAGCGGTCCTGCTCGGCCATGGGCACCAACTCACCGGTTGGGCCGATCCGCGCCGGAGCGCGGGCATCGGTGAGCAGCATCAACGCGAGCAGCCCGGTGACCTCGGGGTCCTCGGGCAGCAGCCGGTGCACCAGGCGGGTCAGCCGGATCGCCTCGGCGGTCAGGTCGGCGCGCAGCAACCCCGGGCCGGCCGTGCGCGCGTACCCCTCGGTGAAGACCAGGTAGAGCACGTGCAGCACGGCGGCGAGCCGGTCGGCCCGCTCCGCCTCGGTGGGTGGCGCGAACCGCAGTCCACTGTCGCGGATCCGTTGCTTTCCCCGGCTGATCCGCCGGGTCATCGTCGCCTCCGGCACCAGGAACGCGCGGGCCACCTCGGCGGTGCTCAACCCGCCCACCGCGCGTAGCGTGAGCGCGATCTGCGACGCCGGCGACAGCGCCGGATGGCAGCACAGGAAGAGCAGGACGAGCGTGTCGTCCGCGTCCGCACGCGGTCGGTCAGCCGGCGGAGCGCGCCACTGCTCCGGCAGCACCCACCGGGCCACCCTGTCCTCCCGCCGCGTCCGGGCCTGGTCGCGGCGTAGCAGGTCGGTCAGCCGGCGGGACGCGACGGTGACCAACCAGCCGCGCGGGTTCTCCGGTACGCCGTCGCGCGGCCAACCGTCGGCCGCGGCGATCAGCGCCTCCTGCACCGCGTCCTCGGCGGTGTCGAAGTGCCCGTACCGGCGTACCAGCGCGCCGAGGACCTGCGGCGCCAGCTCGCGCAGCAGGTCCTCGACCCGTGTCTCGGGCACCGCTCAGCCGGCCAGGTCCTCGATGCCTTCCAGCACCGGCCGCACGTCCACGTATCCGCCCGGGGCGTCCGGGTCCACCAGGCCGGCCGCGATCTCGGTGGCCCGGTCGAAGCTGGCGCACTCCACGATCGTGTAACCCGCCAGGACCTCCTGCGTCTCCGGGTATGGGCCGTCGGTGACCACCGGGGCGCCCTCACGTACCTGCACGCGGCGGGCGTGCACCGGCTCGCTCAAGCCCTGGGCGTCGACCAGTTCCCCGGACTCGGCCAGCGCCTGGTGGAAGGTCTCCATGTGCTTGTGCATCGCCGCGATCTGCTCGGCCGACATCGCGGGCCGCTCGGTCGCCCGCCCGGACAGCACGTCGTAGTCCTGCTGCGAGCCGTAGAGCAGAATCATGTACCTCATGATGCGTCTCCTCCTGTCCTCGGGCGCCCTCCGGCGCCCCCACAGGGAACGTCGAACCCGCGCCCCGTCCCCGGACACACCCACCCCACCCGATCTGTCGATCATGAAGTTGTCGTGGCGACACGCCGAGCGGGGTGACGCCAACTTCATGATCACCGGAGGGTGCGGGGTGGTGGGCGGGCGGTAGGTTGGCGGCTGTCGGAGGGCGGGCCGGGTGAACCGTTCGGTCGGGGCGCACGTGAATCCGGTGACGGGCTTGGCGCTCGTATCGTCGGGGGTACCGCGTGGCGCGAGCACCGAGGTCTGGGGAGGCACAGTGAGGGCACGGTCAGGACGCGGCGCCCGCGGCTCCGTGGCGGCCCTGCTGGTCGCCGCGCTGGTGTCGCTAGCCTGTGCGGGCGGTGGGCTGGCCGAGCCGGAGGGTGAGCGTCCCGCACCGCGACAGTCGCAGGCGTCGCCGGGGCCCAGCACCACCCGGGCCGACAGCACCACGAGCGTCGCCGAGTTCGAGCAGGACGTCGCCGACGCGCAGACGATCGCCGAACGTTACTGGGCAGCCCACTTCACGGCATCCGGGCAGCGGTTCCAACCGGTCCGGCGGATCACCCCGTACCAGCGGGCGGGCGAGGTGTCCTGCGGCGGCGAACCACTGCCCCGCAACAACGCGGTCTACTGCTCGCGGGGCGACTTCATCGCGTACGACGTCGGCTGGTCGGTGGCGGCGTTCCGCCAGATCGGTGACGCCTTCGTGTTCTACCTGCTCGGGCACGAGTACGCGCACGCCGTGCAGGTGCGGCTCGGCATCAACTACAGCTTCACCATCCAGCAGGAGTTGCAGGCCGACTGCATGGCCGGGGCGTACCTCGGCGACTCGGTGCGCTCCGGTGCCCTGACCCTGGCCGAAGGTGACCTGGACGAGTTCCGCGAGGGGCTGACGGCGGTGGGCGACGACCCCGACCAGCCGTGGTTCGCCGAGGGCTCGCACGGCACCGCCGAGCAGCGCACCGACTCGTTCTTCCGCGGCTACGAGCGCTCGCTGGCGGCCTGCGACCTGGGCTGAGCGGGTTGCCCGGATCACGTGCACGCCCATCGCGGCTGTCGGCGGTGGTGGGGCCTGGCAGGATCGCCGGTGTCGGCCACGACCCTGGAGGATCCGCTGAACAGCCATCACCCCGCCGCCGTGCTCTTCGACATGGACGGCACGTTGGTCGACAGCGAGAAGCTGTGGGACGTCGCGTTGCAGGAACTCGCCCGGGAGTACGGGGGTGAACTCTCCGTCGACGCCCGCCAGTCGATCATCGGTACCGCCATGGCCGAGTCGATGCGCATCCTGCACGACGACCTGGGGCAGCCCGAACGGGACCCGGAGATCAGCGCGGCGTGGATCAACGCCCGGATCCTGGAACTGTTCCGCACCGGCCTGCCCTGGCGACCCGGCGCGTTCGAGCTGCTGCGCGCGGTCCGCGCGGCGGCAATCCCCACCGCGCTGGTCACCTCCAGCCCTCGGGCGCTGGTCGAGATCGCCCTGGACACCCTCGGTCGGGACAACTTCGACACGGTGGTCGCCGGCGACGAGGTGGTGGCGGCCAAGCCGCACCCCGAGCCGTACCTGACCGCGGCTCGGCTGCTGGGTGTGCCGATCGAGCGGTGCGTGGCGATCGAGGACTCGCCGACCGGGGTGGCCAGCGCGCTCGCCTCGGGCGCGGCGGTGCTCGCCGTACCGGCGGAGGTGGCGTTGCCGAGCACCGTCGGCGTACACCAGGTGGAGAGCCTGGCCGACGTGGACCTGGAGCTGCTCGCGGCGCTGCTGACCGATCGGGCCGCGACGACCGCCTGACCCACCCGGCGCGGGTCAGGGGCGCTCGGCTGACGCGACCGGCCGGCTCACTGGCGCTCGGCGAAGACCGCGGCGACCACCTGGTAGCTGTCGAACGCCCGCGCGGCCCCCGCGTACGCGGCCAGGTGGATGAACAGTTCGACGATCTCCTCCCTGGTCACGCCCGAGGTCAGCGCGATGCGCAGCTGCCCGCGCAGCGGCTCGTGGGTGCCGAGGGCGGCGGCGATCGCCACCGAGACCAGGCACCGGCTGCGTAGGTCCAGTCCCTCCCGGGGCCAGGCCGCGCCGAACGTCTGCACGGTGGCGAGACGGCGGAAGTCGTGCCCCACCGACGGTTCGCCCTCGCCGAGCGGTAGGACCAACGGCTGGCCGAGCAGCCGCTCGGCGTTGTCGAGTGCCTCCTGGTACGCGTCCTCATCGGTCATGTCACCGGCCCCGGCTCTCCGGCCGCCCGGGTCGCGGGCGGGCCGGCACCCTGCCGGCAGCACCAGCCTGGCAGTCGTGCGCGGGTGGCCGAGGGGGAATGGGACAGTTTGAGGCCCCCGGTCGCGCGGATGGCGACCGGGGGCCTCGGCAGTGCCGATCAGTCGTGGGCGATGGCGCCCAGGACGTTGATCCGTGCCGCCCGGATGGCCGGGAGCACCGCGGCCACCACACCGATGATCGCGGCGAGGCCGAGGAAGACACCCATCTGCCCCCAGGGCAGGATCAGGTCGGTGATGCCCTCGTCCTTGAGCGCCTCGACCACCGCGGCGCCGAGGCCGGTGCCGACCGCCACGCCCAGCAACGCGCCGAACACGGAGATCACCACCGCCTCCACGGTGATCATGCCCATGGTCTGCGACCGGCGTAGCCCGATGGCGCGCAGCAGCCCCAACTCGCGGGTCCGCTCGAGCACCGACAGCGCCAATGTGTTGATGATGCCGAGCACGGCGATGACGATGGCCAGCGCCAACAGGATCTGGATCATCGTCAGCAGTCCGTCGAGCGAACTCGTCTGCTGCTTGATGAACGCGTCCCGGTCGGCCACCGACACCTCGGGGCTGTCCGCGAGAAGCGCCTCCACCTGCGGCTGCACGTCGGCCACCCGAGTGCCCGGGGCCAACTGGATGAAGCCCTGGATGGGCTGCGGGATGGTGAAGTCCCGCGCGGCCGTCGCCGGCAACGTCACCGGGTTGGTCAGCTGCGACGACTCGTAGATGCCGCTGACCGTGTAGGTGCGTTCCGCGCCCCGGGCCAACTGCACCTGCACCGTCGAGCCCACCGACCAGCCACGGGACGTGGCGGTGTCGGAGCTGGCCAGCATCTGGGTCGGCCCCAACCGGTCGATGTCACCGGCGGTGGCCTTCGCGCCGAAGATCTGCCGCAGCGACGCGACGTCGCTGCTCGCGGCGACCCACGTGCTCTCGCCGCCGACCTTCGCCATGTCGCCGTACTCGCCGTCGACCAACCGCACACCGGGCAGGGCCTTGGCCCTGTCCAGCACACCCGGGTCGAAGGTCGGCGGACGCGGGCCGCCCTGCACGCCGGCGATCACCAGCTCGGCCTTGATGGTGTCCTTGGCGAGCGCGCTGATGCTGCCCTTGGCCGAGTCGAGGATGACCGTGACGCCGGTGACCAGCGCGATGCCGACCATCAACGCGGCGGCCGTGATGGCCGTGCGGCGCGGGTTGCGCCCGGAGTTGAGCCGGCCCAGCTTGCCCGGCACCGACCACGAGAAGATCGCCCCGAGCAGGCTCACCACCGGCCGGCTGATCAGCGGGGTCAGCAGCGCCACCCCGATGAAGGCGAACAGCACCCCACCGAGGATGGTGGCCAGGGTCTGACCGCCGGCGTTGCCGCTGAGCCCGAGGAACAACAGCACCGCCCCGACACCGGTGACCAACGACCCGGCCACGGTGACCTTGGTCAACGGCCGGTCCGGGGTGGCCACGTCCTGCATGGCCGCGATCGGCGGGATCCGGGACGCCCGCAGCGCCGGCAGCAACGCCGCCACCACGGTGATCACCAGACCGACGGCGAACGACCCGATCACCGCCGCCGCCGGCACGCCGATCCCGGCGAGAGTGAGCCCACCGGCCAGCTTGCCGAACAGGTACGCCAGCAGCGCGCCCACGCCGATGCCGGCGGCCAGGCCGAGCACCGAGGCGATCAATCCGACCGCGATGGCCTCCAGCACCACCGACCCGATGATCTGCCGGCCGCTGGCCCCGATGGCGCGCATCAGCGCCAACTCGCGGGTGCGCTGGGCCACGATGATCGAGAAGGTGTTGAGGATCAGGAAGGTGCCCACCAGCAGGGCGACCGCGGCGAAGCCGAGCAGGATCTTGTTGAAGAACGACAGACCCTCCTTCAGGCTGGCCGAGGCGTCCGCGGCGACCTGCTCGCCCGTCTTCACCTCGAAGTCCGCGCCGAGGGTGCGGGCCACGTCGTCACGCAGCTTCTCGTCGGAGACGCCGTTGGCGGCCTGCACGGTGATGCTGCTGAACGTGTCCGGCTCGCCCAGCATCAGCCGCTGCGCCACCGGCGTGGTGAAGAAGACCTCGTTGACCCCGCCGATCGAGTCCCGGTCACCGCTGTAACCGAACACGCCGACCAGGGTGAAATCCCGCTTCTTCGACTCGAACGCGGTGAGCACGCCGACCTTCTGGCCGACCTGCAGCTTCGCCGCGGTGGCCAGGCCCTTGTTGATGACGATCTCGTCCTCGGCCTGCGGCGCGCGTCCCTCACGCAGTTGCAGCAGGTCGCTCTCACCGGTCCAGTTCTCGCCCAACTGCGGCGGACCGAACGAGGTGACCACCTTGCCGTTGCTGCCGATCACCCGGGCGCCGTCGGCGTTGACGATGCCCGTCGCCGAGGCGACCCCCGGCACCTGCTTCACCCGGTCCACCACGGCGGCGGGCAGCGGAGCGGCGGTCTGCTCGCCCTCCAACTCGCTCAGCTCGACCTTCGGCTTCCCCGCGACGTTCACGTCGATCTCGGAGAAGCCGTCGGCGAAGACCGAGTCGAAGGAGCGGCCCAGCGTGTCGGTGAGGACGAACGCGCCGGAGACGAACATCACTCCGAGCACCACCGCCAACCCGGACAGGATCAGCCTGACCTTGCGGGCCAGCAGACTCTTCAGCGTCGCGCGGAACATCAGTTGCCCACCTCGGCGGGAGTGTCCAGCTTCTTCATCGTGTCGAGCACCGTCTCGGCGGTCGGCTCGATCAGCTCCGAGACGATCTCGCCGTCGGCGAGGAAGACCACCCGGTCGGCGTACGCGGCGGCGGTCGGGTCGTGCGTGACCATCACGATCGTCTGACCATGCTCACGCACCGAGTTGCGCAGGAAGTTGAGCACCTCCGCGCCGGAGCGCGAGTCCAGGTTGCCGGTCGGCTCGTCCGCGAAGATCACCTCGGGGCGGGAGACCAGCGCCCGCGCGCACGCCACCCGCTGCTGCTGCCCGCCGGAGAGCTGCGCCGGCCGGTGGTCCAACCGGTCCCGCAGGCCGACCGTCTCGATCACCGTGTCGTACCAGGCCGGATCCGGCTTGCGCCCGGCGATCGACAGCGGCAGCAGGATGTTCTCCTTGGCGGTCAGGGTGGGCAGCAGGTTGAACTGCTGGAAGATGAAGCCCACCTTGTCGCGGCGCAGCTTCGTCAGCCCCGCGTCGCCGAGCCCGGTGACCGTCGTCTCGCCGATCGCCACCGTGCCCCGGGTAACCGCGTCCAGGCCCGCCAGGCAGTGCATCAGCGTCGACTTGCCGGAACCCGACGGCCCCATGATCGCGGTGAACTGGCCGCGTTCGAACTCCGCGCTGACCCCCCGCAGCGCGATGACCTGGGCCTCGCCACTGCCGTACACCTTCCACACGTCGTTCGCCCGGGCCGCGGCCTGCGCCTCCTGGCCTACCGTCGCGGTCACGTCATCTACCTCTTCCGTCTGTCGAAATTCACGCCGCCCCCCGATGGTCCGGCGCGACTGTTCCATCATCGGCGCTGCTCACGCCCGCTCCGTCCGCCCACGGGCTGACCCGGTGCGGATTTCCCGCTGCGGGTGCACCCTTATGTCACGTCAGGGTTGCCCCTGACCCGACGGACGGTCGAGCCGATTTCCCACCCTCCCGCCTCACGTCACAGGAGGGTCAACCGCGCCGGGCCTTCTCCGGTCACGGTAGGTGACGGCGGCAACGGCAGCCGTCACCCCACGGTGGGATCTTCGAGTACGCCGGGTGAGGTACCCGGGCCGACGCAGCTACGCCCGAGGGCGGACCAGACCCGACTCGTACGCCAGCACCACGGCCTGCACCCGGTCGCGCAGTCGCAGCTTGGTCAACACGTGCCCGACGTGGGTCTTGATGGTGGTCTCGCTGACCGAGAGCACCGCGGCGATCTCGGCGTTGGACAGCCCTCGCGCGACCTGCACCAGCACCTCACGTTCCCGGTCGGTGAGCGCGTCGAGCGCCGCCGCGGGCGCCGCCGCCGGGTCGGGCAGCAGCGCGGCGAACCGATCCAGCAGCCGCCGCAGGATCCGCGGCGCCACCACCGCGTCCCCACCGGCGATCGTGCGGATCGCCGAGATCAACTCTTCGGCCGGCACGTCCTTGGCCAGGAACCCACTGGCGCCCGCGCGCAACGCGCCCACCACGTACTCGTCTAGGTCGAAGGTGGTCAACACGAGCACCCGCACCGGCAGGCGGGCCTCGACGATCGCCCGGGTCGCGGCCACCCCGTCCATCCGGGGCATCCGGATGTCCATCAGGACCACGTCGGGCAGCAGCCGGCGGGACAGCTCCACCGCCTCCACACCGTCCCCGGCCTCCGCCACCACGTCCAGGTCGCCCTCGGCGCCCAGCACCATCCGGAACCCGGTACGTAGCAGCGGCTGGTCGTCGGCGAGCAGGATCCGCACCGGCCGTGCCGGGGTCACCCGATCGGTCATCTTTTCTCCCGTCCCGTGCTGCCGCACCGGTCATCCTCGCGTACACCAGGCGGTGCGTCGCGGATCACCGTAGAGGCCGGCCCGTCGCGCCGTCCCGACCGCAGCGGCACCGTCGCGGTCGGGTGGGCGGGTCGTGGGGCCACGGCGGGCCCCACGGAACAGGGCGGGCGGGGGAGCAGGGCGGGCGATCAGCGTCGCCGGGCCGGCCTCAGCGCGTTGCGGGACCGGCCGTCACTCGTCGGCGCCCGGCGCCACCGGAGCGGACCGGGAGTCGCGCAGCGGGTCGGCGTTCGTCGCCGCGACCGGGAACGGCGGTGGGGTGCCACCGAAGGTGGGACACAGGGCCTGGTGGCTGCACCAGTCGCAGAGCCGACTCGGCCGGGGCCGGAAATCCTGCCGGGCGGTGGCCTGCTCGATCGCCCGCCACAGGGCGACGACCGTACGCTCGAAGCGAACCAGCTCGTCGGCGTCCGGCGTGTAGTCCAACACCTCGGCGTCGCGCAGGTAGAGCAGCCGCAGCACCTTGGGCACCACCCCCCGGGTGCGCCACAGCACCAGCGCGTAGAACTTCAGCTGGAACAGCGCGCGCGCCTCGAACGCCTCCCGTGGCGCGCCGCCGGTCTTGTAGTCGACCACCCGCAGCGCCCCGTCCGGGGCGACGTCGAGCCGGTCGAGGTAGCCCCGGATCAGCAACTCCTCGTCGACCACCGCCGAGATCAGGCTCTCCCGCTCGGCCGGCTCCAGCCGGGTCGGGTCCTCCACCGCGAAGTAACCCTCCAACAGCCCGGCGGCCGAGCGGAGGAACTCCGCCGGGTCGGTCGGCTCCGCGCCGTCGAAAAGCCCGGCCAGCTCCGGCTGCTCGGTGACCAGCCGGTCCCACTGGGGTGCCACCAGATCGCCGGCCGCGGCCGGCGTGCGCCCCTGCGCGGGCAGGTCGAACAGCCGCTCCAGCACCGCGTGCACCAGCGTGCCCCGGGCCTGCTCCATGGTGGTGCGCTCGGGCAGCCGGTCGATGCTGCGGAACCGGTAGAGCAACGGGCAGGTCTTGAAATCCGCCGCCCGCGACGGCGACAGCGACGCCCGCACCGTCGGCGGCGCCTGCGCCGGGGAGGAGGGCTGGGAGGTGGTGACCGGTTCCGCCGTCATGTCGGCAAAGGTTAGGGCACCGGTGTGACACCGACCGCCGCCCGCCCCGCACAGCGACGGTCCGTAGCATCGTGCCGATGGAGCGACGAACCCGGCCACCTCGCCGACCCGACCGCCGACTCGGCCTCAACGTCGGCCGGGTGTTCGGGGTGCCACTGCACCTCAACGGCTCCATGGTCCTGCTCGCGGTGGTCATCGCCGTGCTGTACGCCGAGTTCGCCGCCCGGCAGCTGGACCTGCCGCAGATCAGCGGCTATCTGATCGGCTTCGGCTTCGTGGTGTCCCTGCTCGGGTCGGTGCTGCTGCACGAGCTGGGGCACGCCCTCACCGCCCGTCGTTTCGGCATCGGTGTGCGCGGGATCACCCTGGAACTGCTCGGCGGCTACACCGAGATGGACCGGGACGCCCCGTCGCCCCGCGTCGACCTGCTGGTGTCACTGGCCGGCCCGGCGGTCTCCGCGGTGCTCGGCGTCCTCGCGGTCGCCGCCACCCTCGCCCTCCCGCCGGGGACCGTGGTCCACCAGCTCGCCTTCCAGCTCGCGGTCAGCAACGTCATCGTCGCGCTGTTCAACAGCCTGCCCGGGCTGCCGCTCGACGGCGGCCGGGCGCTGCGCGCGGCGGTGTGGGGGCTGACCCGCGACCGGCACCTCGGCACCGAGGTCGCCGGCTGGGCGGGACGCGTCGTCGCCGTCGGCACCACGATCGTGGTCCTGGTGCTCACCGTCGCCGACTACCTGGCGCCGTTGGCGCTGCCGCTGATGCTGCTGGTCGCCGTCACCCTCTGGCGCGGCGCCGGGCAGTCGATCCGGGCCGCCCGGGTCAGCCGCCGGTTCCCGCTGATCGACCTGTCCCGGTTGGCCCGTCCGGTCTGGCCGGTGGCCACCGGTACGCCGCTGGCCGAGGCGCAGCGCCGACGCGCCGAGGGTGGGCAGCCCGGCTCCGCCCTGCTGGTCACCGACTCCGCGGGCCGGCCGGCGGCGTTGGTCGACCCGGTCGCCGCGGAGGCGGTGCCGGTCGAGCGCCGGCCGTGGCTGGCGGTGGACACCGTCGCCCGATCACTGGGCACGATCCCCACCCTGTCGGTCGGCTGGGACGGCGAGCGGGTGATGGAGGCCGTACAGACCCACCCGGGCGCACAGTACGTGGTGACGTCAGGCGAAGATGTCGTCGGCATTCTGCACATCGCGGACCTTGCACAGCTCCTCGAACCCAACCGGAAGATGACACCGTGACCGCAACTCCCTCCGCCGTCCCCGCCACCACGGCGCTGACACCCGTGCACCGCGGGCCCTTCCGGCCCGGCGACCGGGTCCAGTTGACCGACCCCAAGGGGCGGATGCACACCGTGACGCTGGAGCCGGGCAAGGAGTTCCACACCCACCGTGGCATCCTGGCGCACGACACGCTGATCGGGCTCCCCGACGGCAGTGTGGTGACCACCTCCGGTGGGGGCACCGCGTTCCTGGCCCTGCGGCCACTCCTGTCGGACTACGTGCTGTCCATGCCGCGTGGCGCCCAGGTCATCTACCCGAAGGACTCGGCGCAGATCGTCGCGATGGGCGACATCTTCCCCGGTGCCAAGGTCCTCGAGGCCGGCGCCGGCTCCGGCGCGCTGAGCTGCTCCCTGCTGCGCGCCGTCGGCACCGAGGGCGAGCTGCACTCGTTCGAGCTGCGCGACGACTTCGCCCAGATCGCCAAGCGCAACGTCGAGGCCTTCTTCAACGGACCGCACCCGTCGTGGCACCTGCACGTCGGTGACGTGGCGCAGTGCCAGGAGACCGGCTTCGACCGGATCATCCTGGACATGCTGACCCCCTGGGAGACGCTCGACATGGTGGAGCGGGCGCTGGTGCCCGGCGGGGTGTTCATCGGCTACGTCGCCACCACACCGCAGCTCTCCGAGCTGGTGGAGGCGTTGCGCGAGCGCGGCGGCTGGACCGAGCCGCGGGCTTGGGAGTCGCTGGTGCGCGACTGGCACGCCGAGGGCCTCGCCGTCCGTCCGGACCACCGGATGATCGCGCACACCGCGTTCCTGGTGTCCGCGCGCAAGCTGGCCCCGGGGGTGACCGCGCCGCCGCGTCGGCGCAAGCCCAGCAAGGGCACCGAGGCGTACGCCCAGCGCCGCCAGGACCTGCGCGCGGCGGAGGCCGCCCGGCAGGCCGCCGCCGCCCAGGCGGCCGGTGCGCAGCCCGACGGTACGGGGGAGATGGACAGGCCGTGACCATCGAGCTGGGCGTCGGTATCGGCGAGCAGGGGGAGGCGCCGGCATGAGCCGACCGGGCTACGGCGGCGGGGACCTCCCCGCGGTCTTCCCCGACTGGTCGCCCTACCAGGACCTCGAGTCGGCGGCGCGGGCCTACCTGCGCGATCCGGACGTCGCCCTGGAGGCGCTCGGCGGCGTGCTGCGCGGCGCATCGGTGCTCGGCTTCACGCTGGAACGCTTCGTCAACGAGGTCAACGGCGTGTGGCAGGAGGTCGTCGTCTGCGACGGCAGCCGCCTGATCCTCTGGCACGGCGAGGACGTGCCGCCGGAGGAGGGCCCGCCGGGGTCGATGACGTCGTCGCTGCGGGTGGTGCCGGTCTCCACCATCACCGAGGTCGGCTGCCGGCGGCGGCTCAACCGGTCCGACAGCGGCGAGATCCGGGTCGACAGCATCGACGTCTACCTGCTGCTGACCTCACTCGACGAGGCGCCGCCGAGCGAGGAGATGGCCGGCACGCCACGGCACGACGCGCTGCGCTTCGGCAAGACCCTCGACGACGGCGGGGCCGGGCAGATCGCCCGGTTGGAGGAGTTCGCGCGGCTGGTCGCCTCGGTGGTCGGTCGTCCGCTGCTCTGAGGCGTACCCCTTTCGGGGCCCGGCCGGGCCCGCGCGGCCCGGCCGGCGGGTCGGTCAGTCGTCCTCGGCCTCCGGGCCGGCGACCTCGACACCGTCGCCGCGCACCACGTGGATGCAGTCGCCCGGGCACTCCTTGGCGGAGTCGATGACTTCGAGCCGCAGGTGGGCGGGCACGTCGACCCGGCTGCCCGGCGCCAACAGCAGCTCACCGTCGGTGCTCTTGACGTACGCGAGGCCGTCGACGTCGAACTCGAAGACCTCCGGCGCGTACTGCACGCAGAGCCCGTCGCCTGTGCAGAGATCCTGGTCCACCCAGACCTGCAGCTGATCGGTCGCGACCTCGGCCACCGGTGCACCCCCCATGTTCTCCCGTCCTACGCTTTGACGGTACCCGAACGCCAGTAACGGCCCGTCAGGCCACCCTTGGCGATCAAGGTTCGGTGACGAGGGTGTTGCGTGGGACCGAATCGGCCTCATAGCGGCTAGTGTTAGGGCAGAACGTTCAAGCCCCCCGGGGAGGTGGGACGTGGCAGCACGCAGCGACGACGCGGACTCGCGCGCCGCACGGTGGGAGAAGGAAGCCCACGATCTCTCCACGCAGGTCGCGTTCCTTCAGGAGGAACTCGCCCTGGTGCGGCGCAAGTTGACCGAAAGCCCCCGACACGTCCGGCAGCTCGAAGAGCGGCTGGCGGCCACCCAGGCACAGTTGGCGCGGCTGACCGAGAACAACGACCGGCTGGTGAGCACCCTCAAGGAGGCTCGCACGCAGATCGTGACGCTCAAGGAGGAGATCGACCGCCTCGCGCAACCGCCGAGTGGTTACGGCGTCTTCCTGGCCAAGCACGACGACGGCACGGTGGACGTCTTCACCGGCGGTCGCAAGCTACGGGTCGCGGTCTCGCCCTCGCTCGAGGTGGGCGACCTGCGCCGTGGCCAGGAGGTCCTGCTCAACGACGCGCTCAACATCGTCGACGCGTTCGGCTATGAGCGGGTCGGTGAGGTCGTGATGCTCAAGGAGATCCTGGAGGGACCAGGCGGCGGGCCGGGTGACCGGGCGCTGGTGGTCTCCCACTCCGACGAGGAACGCATCGTGCACCTCGCCGAGACACTCATCGGCTCGGCGATCCGGGCCGGCGACTCGCTCATGATCGAGCCCCGCTCGGCGTACGCGTACGAGCGGATCCCGAAGAGCGAGGTCGAGGAGCTGGTCCTGGAGGAGGTGCCCGACGTCGACTACGGCGACATCGGTGGCCTCCAGTCGCAGATCGAGCAGATCCGCGACGCGGTGGAGCTGCCGTTCCTGCACGCGGATCTGTTCCGTGAGCACCAGCTCCGCCCGCCCAAGGGCATCCTGCTCTACGGCCCGCCCGGCTGTGGCAAGACGCTCATCGCCAAGGCGGTGGCCAACTCGCTGGCCAAGAAGATCGCCGAACGGCAGGGCAAGGAGAAGCACACCAGCTTCTTCCTCAACATCAAGGGCCCCGAGCTGCTCAACAAGTACGTCGGCGAGACCGAGCGGCACATCCGGCTGATCTTCCAGCGGGCACGGGAGAAGGCCGGCGAGGGCACCCCGGTGATCGTGTTCTTCGACGAGATGGACTCGATCTTCCGGACCCGTGGCTCCGGTGTCTCCTCCGACGTGGAGAACACCATCGTCCCGCAGCTGCTCAGCGAGATCGACGGCGTGGAGGGGCTGGAGAACGTCATCGTCATCGGCGCCTCCAACCGGGAAGACATGATCGACCCGGCGATCCTGCGCCCCGGTCGGCTCGACGTGAAGATCAAGATCGAGCGACCGGACGCCGAAGCGGCCAAGGACATCTTCTCGAAGTACATCCTCTCCGGGCTGCCCCTGCACCCGGACGACCTGACCGAGCACGGGGCCGACCCCCAGGCCACCGTCGCGGCCATGATCGACGCCGTGGTGCTGCGGATGTACTCGGAAACCGAGGAGAACCGCTTCCTCGAGGTCACCTACGCCAACGGTGACAAGGAAGTCCTCTACTTCAAGGACTTCAACTCCGGCGCGATGATCCAGAACATCGTCGACCGGAGCAAGAAGATGGCCATCAAGGAGTTCCTCACCTCCGGTCGCAAGGGGCTGCGTCTGCAGCACCTGCTCGACGCCTGCGTCGACGAGTTCCGCGAGAACGAGGACCTCCCCAACACCACCAACCCCGACGACTGGGCCCGCATCTCCGGCAAGAAGGGCGAGCGGATCGTCTACATCCGCACGCTCGTCTCCGGCGGCAAGGGCGCCGAGGCCGGTCGGTCCATCGAGACCGCCAGCAACACCGGTCAATACCTCTGACCGCCCAGCGGCGGCACCGGACACGTCCGGTGCCGCCGCTGCGTGTGTCGTTCCACCGCCACCCGCCTGAGCGGGCCAACGGCTGCGCCCACAACGGCTAGACTGCGGCGATTTCACTGACCTACCGAACGAGGATATTCGTGCGCGCCCAGGCCACGTTGGAGATGCCAGGAGTGCCGGAAGGCACACACAGCCGGGACCGGGGCACCGCACCCGCACACCGACGCCCCCGGGCGGGCGTGCTGCTCGCCGTCCTCCTCGCCTGCTGGCTCGTCCCGCTCGCCGCGAACGCCATCCACGGCCCGTGGCTGCTGCCCCCGCTGATCCTGCTCGGCACGGCCAGCCTGCTGCGCTCCGGACGGAGCCTGCTCGACCGGCTGGTCCTCGCCCTCGCCCTGCTCGCCGGCCTCACCTGCGCCGCCGGCCTGATCTTCACCGTCTGGCCCTGGGGGCTGCACCCGGTCCCGGTCACCGGCCTGACGCTGACCGTCCTGGCCCTGGCCGCCGTGCTGTCCCGGCGCGCACCCCGACTGCCCCGACCCCGATGGTCCGACCTGGTCTCGCTCGCCGCCGCGGCACTCGCCGCCGGCTACCTCGCCACCCCCTACCTGTGGGCCACCGGCTTCGGTCAACGCCTCAACCTCGCCATGATCGGCGAGGACAACGCCCGGCACCCCGCCCTCTTCGACGAGATCGGCCGCCTCGGCGGCTACCTCTTCATCGACCCCGACACCTCCCGGCAGCACATCTTCTCCGGCCTGGTCCACTACCCGCAGGGCTGGCACTTCACCACCGCCCTGCTCGACGGCTTCCAGACCCCTGGTGACCTGCCCGCCGGGCCGGCCCTGCTGAACCACTACCTCTTCTGGTCCCTCGCCACCTTCGCGATGCTGGTGCTCGCCCTGATCTGGGCGGCCCACCACGTCGCCGGCCCCCTGCACCCGCTGCGCCGGCTGGTCCTGGTCATCGCCGTGACCGCGCTCGCCCTCGGCACCGAGCTGCCCCGGCTGCTCGTCGCCGGGTACCCCAGCGAGACCTTCGGGCTCAGCCTCGCCGCGTTCGTCGTCGCCCTCGTCGCCCGCCCCCTGCACCGGCTACGCGAACAACTGCTCCTCATCGGGGCGCTGCTGATCGGCATCGGCTTCAGCTACTACCTCTTCCTCATACCGACCGGCGCCATGGTGCTCTGCTGGCTGATCGCCGATCGCCGCCGGCTGCGCGCCCGCCCCGGCACTGTCGCGATCATCGCGGGGTTCACCGCCGTGCTCGCCCCGCTGATCGCCGTCATCGGCGTGCTCTTCGCCGGGCAGAGCGAAGCGCTCGCGGCCCCCGGCGGCGCACCACTGGGCGAGATCTACAGCACCGTCGTCGGGCTCGGCGCACTCGTCCTCGCCGCCGTCATCGCGCGCACCAACCTGAGCGAGTCCACCTGGCGGCGCTACCTCGGCGTCCTCTCCGTCGCCGTGCTCTTCTCCGCCGCCATGGCCGCCGTGAACCTGGTCAACGGCAACCCGCCCGCGTACTACTTCGGCAAGAGCGCCCACCTGCTCGTCCTCGTCCTCATCGTGGGCACCGCCGCGCTCGCCCGCCTGCTGCCGGTGCCCGCCCCGAGCACCGACGCCGAGCCGCGACGCCGTCCGATCACCGCCGCCCTGCCGGCGGTCGCCACCGCCGTCCTGGTGACGATCGCGGTGGTCCTCGGCACCGGCCTGTTCAGCTGGACCGGCGGCTACTTCCACCGCAGCGCCAGCAACTCCACCTGGACGAAGGCGTGGGTCCACCGCGACCGAACCGCCATCACCCGCTCGGCGGCGGTCACCGCCGTCGCCGCCCGCAACTACCCGGCGATCCCCGGCACGGTCACGCTCGTCGTGGACGGGCACGGAGAACAGAGCTACCGCGAGTCGGTCTTCCTCTCCGCCCTCCAGAGCACCACCGCGCAGACCGAACCCGGCATCTATTTCTCCATCTTCGCGGAGCCCGCCCGGACCGCGGAGGTCCTGCGTCGCACCCCCCGCCCACTGCGGCTCATCATCGCCGGCCCGGCCGCCCAGCAGGCGGTCGACGGGATCCTCACGGCGAACCCGTCCCTCCGGGAGGGTCTGACCGTCGTGCCACTGAAACCCGCCACGGCACGGTAGCCGCGCCGCGCCGACCGGCAGGGCGGCGCGATAGGCCACCGCGCAGACTAGTCTCGATGGTGTGAGCGGCGGGCACGCCGGCTCCAGGGGCGAGCGAAGCGAGTGGTCGCATGACGGTACGTCGGATCATGGGCACCGAGGTCGAGTACGGCATCTCCGTGCCCGGACAGGCTGGAGCCAACCCGATGGTCACCTCATCACAGGTGGTCAACGCCTACGGGGCCCGCCCAGAGCTCAACCGGGGCGGGCGGGCCCGCTGGGACTACGAGGAAGAGTCGCCGCTGCGCGACGCCCGCGGCTTCACCTACTCCGGGGCGGCCTACGACCCGGCCGAGGCCCTCGCGGACGAGGACCTCGGCCTCGCCAACGTGATACTCACCAACGGCGCACGGCTCTACGTCGACCACGCCCACCCCGAATACTCCACTCCGGAGGTCACCACCCCCCGGGACGTGGTGCGCTGGGACAAGGCCGGCGAGCGGGTGATGGCCGAGGCGTCCCGCCGCGCCGCCACCATCCCGGGCAGCCAGCCGATCCACCTCTACAAGAACAACACCGACAACAAGGGCGCCAGCTATGGCTCCCACGAGAACTACCTGATGCGCCGGCAGACCCCTTTCGCCGACATCGTGGCGTACCTGACGCCGTTCTTCGTGACCCGCCAGATCGTCTGCGGCGCGGGCCGGGTCGGCATCGGGCAGGACGGCGGCCAGACCGGCTTCCAGATCTCCCAGCGCGCCGACTTCTTCGAGGTCGAGGTGGGCCTGGAGACCACGCTCAAGCGGCCGATCATCAACACCCGCGACGAGCCGCACGCCGACGCCGACAAGTACCGCCGGCTGCACGTCATCATCGGCGACGCCAACCTCTCCGAGATCTCCACCTACCTCAAGGTCGGCACCACCGCGCTGATCCTCACCATGATCGAGGAGAAGGCGCTCGGGGCCGACCTCGGCATCGCCGACCCGGTCAGTGAGCTGCGCGCCGTCAGTCACGACCCGTCCCTGACGCACCGCATGCGACTGCGCGACGGTCGACGACTCACCGCACTCGACCTGCAGTGGGCGTACCTGGAGCGGGTCCGGTCCTTTGTCGACGACCGGTACGGCACCGACGCCGACGAGCAGACCGTCGACGTGCTCGACCGCTGGGAGAGCGTCCTGGACCGGCTGGGGCGTGATCCGATGCTCTGCGTCGACGAGCTGGACTGGGTGGCCAAGCTGCGGCTGCTCGAGGGCTACCGGGAGCGGGAGAAGCTCGGCTGGGGCTCGCACAAGCTCCAACTGGTCGACCTGCAGTATTCCGACGTCCGGCCGGAGAAGGGCCTCTACCATCGGCTGGTCTCCCGGGGCGCGATGAAGACGCTGCTCACCGACGACGAGACGCGTACCGCGATGACCGAGCCGCCGGAGGACACCCGGGCCTACTTCCGGGGTCGCTGCCTCGCCCAGTACGCGTCCGAGGTCGTCGCCGCCAGCTGGGACTCGGTGATCTTCGACGTGGGCCGGGAGTCGCTGGTACGGGTGCCGATGATGGAACCGGAGCGAGGCACCCGTGCGCACGTCGGGGCCTTGTTCGACCGCTGTGCCAGCGCCAAGGACCTGCTGGAGACGTTGACCGGAGGCTGAACACGCGTCCGGATGCCCGTCGTGTGCTGTAAGCCGGCGCGCGGCGGGCTTTTCGTCGCCCGCGCGAGGTAAGTTCATCGCAGACGATCGTGGAGGAGGCAGCAGTGGCCACTCATGACAGCGGCGGCCAGTCGCAGTCCGGCAAGTCCCGTCAGGGCGAGGAGATCGAGGACGTCACCACCGAGGCCAACCCCGAGGTGGCCGAGCGGCACGCCGAGATCACCGAGGACGTCGACGACCTCCTCGACGAGATCGACTCCGTCCTCGAAGAAAACGCAGAGGAATTTGTCAGAGGCTATGTCCAAAAAGGGGGACAATAGAGGCACTTCTGGTCAAATCGGACATGCCTCGTCTCTCGGATGACCGAGACGGCCACCGCCGCTGCTGGGACTGTGGTGAGTGGCTGCCCCTCGATCAATTCTGTGCCAACAGCAGGCGACCCGACGGTCATGGCAGCTACTGCAAGCCGTGTTTCAACGTCCGCTCGAAGGCCAGCTATGCCAAGCGTCTAAAGGAGCGGCAAGGTCGGGACGTGCGTCAGCTGCCGTCGGTGCCGGAGGGGCACCGACGGTGCCCGGCCTGCGGTGCCACCAAGCCCTTCGATGACTTTCCGCGGAACCGCTCCGGCCGTGGGGGATACGGCCGATACTGCAAGCCTTGTCACAACGAGAAGGGCAAGGAGAGCAAGATTCGGCTGCACGGCGGCACTCGTGAGTACCACCTGCGGCGGCGCTACGGCATCGGGGAGAAGGAGTTCCAGGAGCTCCTGGCCGAGCAGGGCGGGGTGTGCGCGATCTGCGGCGGCGCGGACCCGCAACATCTGGACCACGATCATCGCACCGGATGGGTGCGCGGGATACTCTGCTTCAACTGCAACGGTGGTCTTGGCCAGTTCCGTGACAGTCCCATGAGGCTGGCCAGGGCGATCACGTACCTGAGAGGAACCACGTGGCAGCGGGCTTTGATCCATCCGGGCGTCTACCAGATGTGTTCACCAACGCGGGGACGTCCTCCTTCACGACGTTCCTGAGTCGGGTGGCCCCCGAGATGCTGCCCGGCCGGCGGCCGCTGCCGCCGGGCATGGCAGCCGACCTGGCGCCGCACGCGACCACCATCGTGGCCATCTCGGCCGCCGGTGGCGTCGTGATGGCCGGCGACCGACGGGCCACCATGGGCAACCTGATCGCGCAGCGCGACATCGAGAAGGTGCACCCGGCCGACGCGTACTCGCTGGTCGGCATCGCGGGCACCGCGGGCATCGGGATCGAGCTGATGCGACTGTTCCAGGTGGAGTTGGAGCACTACGAGAAGATCGAGGGCGCGATGCTCTCGTTGGACGGCAAGGCCAACCGGCTGGCGTCCATGATCCGCGGCAACCTGGGCGCCGCCATGCAGGGCCTGGCCGTGGTGCCGCTGTTCGCCGGCTTCGACCTGGCCGCCGCGGACCCGACGAGGGCTGGACGCATCTTCAGCTTCGACGTCACCGGCGGCCCGTACGAGGAGACCGGCTACGACGCGATCGGCTCCGGCTCGCTCTTCGCGAAGTCGGCACTGAAGAAGCGTTTCCGGGCCGGCCTGTCGGTCGACGACGCCACCCGGCTCGCGGTCGAGGCGCTCTACGACGCGGCCGACGACGACACCGCGACCGGTGGACCAGACCTCACCCGCCGGATCTACCCGGTGGTGATGACCGCTACCGCGGAGGGCACGCGCCGGTTGACCGACGCCGAGACGGCGGCGATCGCCGAGGGCGTGGTCGCCGGTCGGATGGAGAACCCCGGCGGTTGAGCCCCGTCCACCCCCACCAGTCAGCAGTCGTCAGCACAGCGCCGTAAGGAGAACCGCCGCCGTGGCCATGCAGTTCTACGCCTCGCCCGAACAGATCATGCGCGATCGCTCCGAGCTGGCCCGCAAGGGCATCGCTCGGGGTCGCAGCGCGGTGGTCCTCAGTTACTCCGGCGGGGTGCTCTTCGTCGCGGAGAACCTCTCCAGTGCCCTGCACAAGGTCAGCGAGATCTACGACCGGATCGGCTTCGCCGCGGTCGGCCGGTACAACGAGTTCGAGAATCTGCGCCGCGCCGGCGTGCGGATGGCCGACCTGAACGGGCTCAGCTACGACCGGCGTGACGTCACCGGCCGAGCCCTGGCCAACGCGTTCGCGCAGACGCTCGGCGCGATCTTCACGGAGCAGTCGAAGCCGTTCGAGGTGGAGATCTGCGTGGCGGAGGTCGGGGCCACCGCGGACGACGACGAGCTGTACCGGTTGACGTACGACGGCTCGGTCAACGACGAGCCGGGGCGGATGGCCATGGGTGGTCAGGCCGAGGCGATCACCGGTGTGTTGAAGTCGCAGCACCGGGCGGACATGTCTCTCGGTGAGGCGGCCCGGGTGGCGGTGCAGGCGTTGAGCACTGTTGGTGGTGAGGGCGGCGCCGCCCGCACGATCGCCGCCAACCAGCTCGAGGTGGCGGTGCTGGACCGCCACCGGGTCGGGCGCACGTTCCGCCGGATCACCGGTGCCGCGCTGACCGCCCTGCTGGACGGCGATGTGGCCGCCGCGGAGCAGCCGGCGGAGGCGGGCGGCCCCGACACGCCGTCGCAGCCGACTACGGAGGCACACAAGCCGACGACGTCGGCGGGCTCCGCCGACCTGGAGGACAAGCCGGCGGACGGCAAGTAGCACCGGCCAGAACGGCGGGCGGCTGAGTTCCATCGGCCGCCCGCCGCAGCACGTTCTCCTCTGGGCGGGGCCGACGTCGCGCGCCGTAGCCGGTCAGTGGCGCTTGAGCAGTGGCTTGGCGAGGCTCCAGTAGGCCCCGGCCAGGATGTTGAAGGCACCCAACCCAGGGGTGGTGACGCCGGTCGGGGGAAGCCGACCGGTCATCAGCTCGGCGATGACGCCGTCGGGCACTCGGCGTTCGGCCTGGAGTTGCCGGCGGCGGCTGCGCACCCAGCCCCGGTGCTGCCACAGCCAGCGCCATCCGCGGATCTTGTGTCGGGCCCAGCCGGCGGTCAGCGCGTTCGTGAGCATCGCGGCTTCGGTGAGCAGCAGCGCGGGGGCGAGCACCGCGAGGGTACGGGCCTGGTAGGTGGTGAGCAGGGTGACCAGCCGGTTGCGTTCGACCAGGTAGAGCTTGAGTGCGTTGCGGGAGAACTCGTAGTGGTGGCGTACCACGGCGTCCGGTACGTACTCCAGGCGCAGGCCGCGTTGGCGCAGCCGCACGCTCAGTTCGGTGTCCTCGTGGTAGGCGAAGTACTCGGGGGCGAAGCCGTCGAGTTCGCGCCAGAGGCGCCGGTCGATGACGAAGCAGCAGCCGCTCAGTGACGGCACCGAGCGACGGTGGGCGTGGGCGGTGGCGGGCTCGCCGTTGCCGCCCGCCCAGGAGAGACCGGCGAAGTGCAGTGGGTTGCCGGCGGTGTTGATCAGCTCGGGTTGGTCGGCGAGGCGGATGGACGCCATCGCGGCACCCACGCCGTCCTCGGCGGCCACCTCGGTGATCTTGGCGAGGGCGTCGGGTGCGACGATCGCGTCGGAGTTGACGAAGGCGAGCCAGTCGCCGGTCGCTTCGGCGGCGCCGACGTCGCAGCCGCCGGCGTAGCCGGTGTTGTGCTCGGGGGACAACACGCGTACCCGGGGGAGGTTCGTCACGGCGTCGATGCCGTCGCCGGTGCAGCCGTTGTCGACGACGATCAGCTCGACCGTGACGTCGGTGCTGGCGAGGACGGCGCGGGCAGCGTCGACCAGGTACGGCTCGGGGCCGTAGGCCAGCATGACCACGGTGATCCGAGGTGGTGCCATGATCAGGGTCCTCCGGTCACTCCCGGCGTGACAGCCTCGAGGGGAGGGGTGTGGGTGGGCACCGGGCGGAGGGTGCGGTTGCGCAGCAGGACGGCCATGGTGGCGGCGACGACGACCGACCCGATGGCGTAGCCGAGCTCCACCCGCAGCGCGGTGGCGACCGGTGCGAGCGTGGCGAGGACGAGGGCGGCCACCCCGACGGCCCAGGCGAGGGCCTGTGCCCGGTGCCGGTCGAGCGCGAGCAGCGCCTGCCCGAGGACCATCGCCCACAGGTAGGCGAGGGTGGCGACGGCGAGCCAGGCGAAGTCGCCGTGGCCGAGGACGCCGGGAGCGTCGAAGAGGGTCTGCACCAGCCACGGACCGAGCAGCACGGCACCCACGGCGCCGGTGAGGCCGAGCGCGGTGACGATGCCGAGGGCCCGGCGCAGCAGGCTGTGGAAGCCGGCCAGGTCACCGGTGGTGGCTGTGGTGGCGAGACCCGGCAGCAGTGACGCCTGCAGCGACGCGAAGACGAACAGCGGAATCCGCACCAGCACCAGCGCGGAGAGCAGCGCGCCGGCGGTCGCCACGTCGGACGGGTCCAGGACCTTGACGTTGATCACGCCGATGTTGACCACGACCTGGGCGAGCAGGCTGGAGACGATGAGCAGGCCGAGGCCGCGCAGCAGGGGCGCCCAGGCCATGGGTGTGCCGCCACCGATGGCGCGCAACACCGGCGGCGCGGTGAGGATGACGCCGGCGATCGGCGCGACGACGAGCACCGCGCCGAACCAGACCGGGTTGGTCACACCGGTCAGGCCGAGCACGGCGACGAGCACGATCCGCAGGCCGCCGTCGATGCCGAGCTGGGTGCCGTACCAGGGGAACAGTTGCAGGCCGGACAGGACGCCACGGGTGGTGTGCGCGATGGCGAGCCCGGCCAACGAACCGATCAGGACGGTGACCATGGTGCCGTCGCCGTCGAAGAGACGGTCGGCGAGCGGCTCCCGGGCGGCGATGATCAGCGCGACCATGGCGGCGAGCAGGCCGGCGGCCAGGACCGCCCCCCGGGCCAGGACCGGCCCGGGGGGAAGGCCCTGGCTGTGCCGGGCGGCGACGAGTCGGGCGACTTCCTGTTCCACAGGCATGAACAGGCCGATGCCCAGGGTGAAGACGATCGACCAGAGCACCGAGAGGGACGAGTAGTCCGCCTCGGTGAGGCTGTGCCCGGCGACGGCCAGGTGGACGTAGGAGGCCAACCCCAGCAGGGCGAGACCGGCGCCGACGGCGACGGTGCCCGGTGGGACCAGACTCAAAAGCCTGCGGATCACCGGCGAATGAGTGCCAACGTGAGGACGGCGAAGGCCCGGCCGAGGTAGATCATGGCCTTGGCGGGGGACTGGCTGGGGGTGCCCGCCATCCGCTTGCGCATGGCCACCGGCACCTGGCGGATCTTGTAACCGCGTCGGGCGGTGTGCACCAACGTCTCCACCGTGTCGCCCAGGTACTCGACCGGGTACCAGGTGGCGAACATGTCGATCACCCGACGGTTGGCGGCCCGGAACCCCGAGGTCGTGTCGGTGAGCTTGGTGTGCGCGACGCGGGACAGCACGCCGGAGAGCATGATCATCGCCCAGCGGCGGGGGCCGCGGACGGTGTAGTCACCCTCGCCGGCGAACCGTGCGCCGATCACCAGGTCGGTCTCGTCGAGCAGGTCGACGAGCTTCGGCACGTACCGGGGGTCGTGCTGGCCGTCCGCGTCGACCTGGATCGCGACGTCGTAGTCGTGGTCGCGGGCGTAGCGGTAGCCGCACCGCATGGCACCACCGACACCGAGGTTGTACGGCAGTTTGGCGACCCGGGCGCCGGCGGCGGCGGCGACCGCGGCGGTGCGGTCGGTGGAGCCGTCGTCGACGACGAGCACGTCGACGCCGGGCAGCTCGCCGCGGACCTCGTGGACCACGTCGGCGATCGAGCCGGACTCGTTGAGCGCCGGGATGATGATGAGGACCCGCTTGCCGTTAACCATCGTGGGACACCAGTTCGTCTCGGGCCGCCCGGTCCGCGTCGATCTCGGCGCGGAGCAGGGCGAAGTCTTCTGCCAGGGTGCGGGTCTCCTCTTCCAGGTGGCTGACCTCCCAGCTGAGGTGCACGCAGACCAGCAGCAGGAAGACGATGCCGAGGAAGAGCACGAGGCTCACACCGGAGGCGACGCCGAGCAGTTCGGCGACGTTGTCCAACAGGCGGGGGAAGAGCGACAGCGGAATGACGATCACCAGGACGCCGAGCCAGAGCATGCCGTACTTCTCGCGGAGCTGCCGACGGCGCAGCAGCTCGACGATCGTGGCCAGCAATATCAGGCCGGTCAGGCCGGTGACGAGGGTGAGTTTCATGCGACCTTCCACGGAACGGGCGGAGCGGGGGAGTTGAAAGCGTCGATGAGGGTGGCATGCCAGTCCGGGAGCGACGGCAGGCCCGCGGCCGTCCAACGGCTGTGCGACAGCACACTGTACGCCGGTCGGGGAGCAGGACGAGGATACCGGTCGCTGGAGGTGCGTCGAATCCGCTCCGGGTCGAGACCGGTCAACGCGAACACGGCGCGGGCCAGCCCGTACCAGGTCGTCTGGCCGGCGCAGGTGCTGTGGTAGACGCCGGGAGCGGCCCGACCGCCCAGAGCTGCGTCGACGAAGGCGACGAGCTGCTCGGCGAGCCGGAAGGACCAGGTGGGCTGGCCGCGTTGGTCGTCGACCACGTCGATGCGCTCCCGCTGCTCGGCGAGCCGGAGCAGGGTGGTCACGAAGTTCGGCCCGTGCGCCCCGTACAGCCAGGCGCTGCGCACCACGTACCCGGTGGCGGGCAGTAGCCGGGTGACGGCCTGCTCGCCGACCAACTTGCTCCGGCCGTAGGCGTTGACCGGCGCGGTGGGCGCGTCCTCCGGATAGGGGGTACGCCTGTCCCCGGCGAGGACGTAGTCGGTGGAGACCTGGACCAACTGCGCGCCGCTGGCCGCGCACGCCGACGCGAGGTTCGCCACGCCGTCGCCGTTGACCGCGGTGGCTGCCGCCTCGTTGCCCTCGGCGTCGTCGACGTCGGTCCACGCCGCAGTGTTGATCACGATGTCGTGCTCGCGAACAGCGGCGCGGACGGCGGCGGGATCGGTGATGTCCAGGTCGGCACGGGTGGCTGCGGTCACCTTGAGGTCGGAGCGGGCGTGCAGCACGGTGACCAGGTCCCGGCCGAGCATTCCGCCGGCGCCGGTGACGAGCAGGCCGGTGACGACCAGTCGGGTCATGCGGTGGGTGCGGGCTTGAGAGGTTCCCACCAGGCGCGGTTGTCGCGGTACCACGCGACGGTGTCGGCGAGGCCCCGGTCGAGGGTGATGCTGGGGGAGTAGCCGAGCTCTTGGTTGATCTTGGTGATGTCGAGGGAGTAGCGGCGGTCGTGGCCCTTGCGGTCGGTGACCGGGACGACGCGGTCCCAGCCGGCGCCGCAGGCGTCCAGGAGCAGGCCGGTGAGTTCCTTGTTGGTCAACTCGGTGCCGCCGCCGATGTTGTAGACCTCGCCGGCGCGACCCTTCTGCTGGACCAGGGCGATGCCGCGGCAGTGGTCGTGCACGTGCAGCCAGTCGCGGATGTTGCCGCCGTCACCGTAGAGGGGGACGGTGCCGCCGTCGAGAAGGTTGCTGACGAACAGCGGGATGACCTTCTCGGGGAACTGGTAGGGGCCGTAGTTGTTGGAGCAGCGGGTGACGACGACGTCCATGCCGTGGGTGCGGTGGTAGGCCAGGGCAAGCAGGTCGGAGCCGGCCTTGGACGCCGAGTAGGGGGAGTTCGGCGCCAGGGGCCACGTCTCGGTCCAGGAGCCCTCGTCGATGGAGCCGTAGACCTCGTCGGTGGACACGTGCACGAAGCGGCCGGTGCGGTGGCGCAGCGCGGCGTCGAGCAGGGTCTGGGTGCCCAGCACGTTGGTGGTGACGAACGGCGCGGCGCCGGCGATGGAGCGGTCGACGTGCGATTCGGCCGCGAAGTGCACGATCACGTCGTGGTCGGCCACGACCTCGTCGACCACGACGGGGTCGCAGATGTCGCCCTGCACGAACCGCAGTCGTGGGTCGTCGCGTACGGGGTCGAGGTTGGCCAGGTTGCCCGAGTAGGTCAGCTTGTCGAGCACGGTCACGACCGCCGGCTCGAGTGGCGGCACCCCTTCGGCGCTGCCGAGGGGCTTGCCCAGCAGCAGGCGAACGTATTCCGACCCGATGAATCCGGCTCCGCCGGTGACGAGGATCCTCACGGGTCGGGAAGTCTACGCGAAATGTTCGGGGCACCGATCGAGGCATGACCCCCCGGCGCGTCCGGCGGCTGTCCGGCTAGGCTCTCCGGGTGCGTGGAATCCTACTTGCCGGCGGCACCGGTTCGCGGCTCTGGCCGATCACCCGGGCGGTCTCGAAGCAGCTGATGCCGATCTTCGACAAGCCGATGGTGTACTACCCGCTCTCCACCCTGATGATGTCCGGGGTCCGGGAGATCCTGGTGATCACCACTCCGGAGGATCAGGACCAGTTCCGCCGGCTGCTCGGCGACGGCAGCCAGTTGGGGCTGCGACTGGAGTACACCACCCAGGAGCGTCCGGAGGGCATCGCGCAGGCGTTCATCCTCGGTGCGGACTTCATCGGCGCCGACTCGGTGGCGCTGATCCTGGGCGACAACATCTTCCACGGCGTCGGTCTGGGCCGGCAGCTCGCCAAGAACGCCGACCCGGTCGGCGGGCGGGTCTTCGCCTACCAGGTGGCCAACCCGCAGGAGTACGGCGTGGTCGACTTCGACGACGCCGGGCGGGTGCGTTCGATCGAGGAGAAGCCGGCCCGGCCGAAGTCCCGCTACGCGGTGCCCGGCCTGTACTTCTACGACAACCGGGTAGTGGACATCGCCCGCAAGCTCACTCCGAGCGCCCGCGGCGAGCTGGAGATCACGGCGGTCAACGAGGCGTACCGGGAGACCGGCGAGCTGTCGGTGACCGTGCTGGATCGCGGCACCGCCTGGCTGGACACCGGCACGTTCACCTCGATGATGCAGGCGGCCGAGTTCGTCCGGGTCGTCGAGGAGCGGCAGGGACTGAAGATCGGCTGCGTCGAGGAGGTGGCCTGGCGGGCCGGCCTGATCGACGACGACCAGCTGCGCGCGCTCGCCACGCCGTTGACCAAGAGCGGCTACGGCGACTACCTGCTCGGCCTGCTGGCCGACCCGGACGCTCCGACCGGCCAGCACGGGGGCGCGTGGTGAAGATCCGGGAGCTGAGCATCGAGGGCGCCTGGGAGATCACCCCCCAGCAGCACGGCGACCCGCGCGGCATGTTCATGGAGTGGTACCGCTTCGACAAACTCGCCGAGGCGGTGGGGCACCCCCTGCGGTTGGCCCAGGCCAACCTGTCGGTCTCGGCGCGAGGCGTGGTGCGCGGCATCCACTTCGCCGACGTTCCGCCCGGGCAGGCCAAGTACGTGACGTGCGTCCGCGGCGCGGTCCTCGACGTGATCGTGGACCTGCGGGTCGGCTCGCCGACCTTCGGCCGCTGGGAGGGCGTCCGGCTGGACGACACCGACCGTCGGGCGGTCTACCTCAGCGAGGGGCTGGGACACGGTTTCTGCGCGCTGACCGACGACGCGACGCTGAGCTACCTCTGCTCGGCCACCTACAACCCGACCGGTGAGCACGCGGTGCACCCGCTGGACGAGGAGTTGGGCATCGAGTGGCCCGCCGACGTCCCGTTGCTGTCCGCGCGCGACGACGCGGCGCCGACCCTCGGCCAGGCCCGAGAGCAAGGTCTGCTGCCGGAGTACGACAACTGCCAGCGGTTCGTGGCGAGCCTCGGGCCGGACGGAATGTCGCACTCAACCGGTATGTGACCGCACCCGGAGCACGACCTGTGGTGTGACAGTGACGAACCGGGCCTCCGGGCGGCTAATGTCACACCATGGAGCGGCGAATCTTCGGCCTCGAGACCGAGTACGGCGTCACCTGCACCTATCGCGGGCAGCGGCGACTGTCCCCGGACGAGGTCGCGCGCTATCTTTTCCGGCGCGTGGTGTCCTGGGGTCGGTCGAGCAACGTCTTCCTGCGTAATGGGGCCCGGCTCTACCTGGACGTCGGGTCGCATCCGGAGTACGCCACGCCGGAGTGCGACTCGGTGACCGATCTGGTCGCCCACGACCGGGCCGGCGAGCGGATCCTGGAGGGCCTGCTCGTCGACGCGGAGAAGCGACTGCACGACGAGGGCATCGCGGGTGAGATCTACCTGTTCAAGAACAACACCGACTCGGCCGGCAACTCGTACGGCTGTCACGAGAACTACCTGGTCTCCCGACACGGCGAGTTCGGCCGGCTGGCCGACGTGCTCATCCCGTTCCTGGTCACCCGGCAGTTGATCTGCGGGGCCGGCAAGGTCCTGCAGACCCCGCGCGGCGCGGTCTACTGCCTGTCGCAGCGGGCCGAGCACATCTGGGAGGGCGTCTCCTCGGCGACCACCCGCAGCCGCCCGATCATCAACACCCGCGACGAGCCGCACGCCGACGCCGAGCGCTACCGGCGGCTGCACGTGATCGTCGGTGACTCCAACATGAACGAGGTCACCACGCTGCTCAAGGTCGGCACCGCCGACATCGTGCTGCGGATGATCGAGGCCGGGGTGGTGATGCGCGACCTGTCCCTGGAGAACCCGATCCGGGCGATCCGGGAGGTGTCGCACGACATCACCGGCCGGCGCAAGGTGCGGCTGGCCAACGGCAAGGAGGTCAGCGCCCTGGACATCCAGCAGGAATACCTGTCCAAGGCCACCGAGTTCGTCGAGCGACGCGGTGGCGACCAGGCCGCCAAGCGGGTCGTCGAGCTGTGGGGACGGGTGTTGAACGCGGTGGAGAGCGGTGACCTGGAACCGGTCTCCCGGGAGATCGACTGGGTCAGCAAGCTGCGGCTGATCGAGCGCTACCAGCGCAAGCACGACCTGCCGTTGTCGCACCCCCGGGTGGCGCAGATGGATCTGGCCTACCACGACGTGCGTCGCGGTCGCGGTCTCTACGGGCTGTTGGAGCGCCGCGGTGAGGTCGATCGGGTGGCCACCGACCCGGAGATCTTCGAGGCCAAGGAGACGCCGCCGCAGACCACGCGGGCGCGGCTGCGCGGCGAGTTCATCCGGCACGCCCAGGAGAAGCGGCGCGACTTCACCGTCGACTGGGTGCACCTGAAGCTCAACGACCAGGCGCAACGCACCGTGCTCTGCAAGGACCCGTTCCGGGCGTACGACGAGCGGGTGGAGCGGCTGATCGCCAGCATGTGACCGGTGTGCCGGCCCCGGCGGCAGCGTGAGCCGACGGGGCCGGTCAGCCCGGCGCACTGTGCGGTTAAGCTGAGCGCGCCATGACGACTTCTGGACCTTCCGACCGCTCCGAGCGCGGCACCGAGCGGCAGAACTGGATCGAACGCCGGCGGGAGAAGATCCGCGCCGAGATCGACCGCAACCGACGCGGTGAATACACCGTGCCGACGTGGGTGCTGGCCCTGGCGCTGGCGCTCATCGTGGGCGGCTGGCTCGCCCTGATCTTCCTGGCCTGACCCCCACCCCTCCCGGTCCCCACCCATCCTCCGCTCGCGTCGATCATGAAGTTGTCGCCGCGACACGGCGAGGAGTAGGGCGACAACTTTGATCGACAGGTGGGTCAGGGGAGGTGGGTTGTGGCGTGGCGGCCGGCGGCGGCTGCGGCCAGGAAGTAGGCGTGGTCGGCGTCGAGGCCCCGGCCCATCGTGGACAGCGGCACGGCGCTGGCCCGCAACGCGGCGTCGAGACCTGCGGTGGGCACCCGGACGATCCGGTGTCGGGCCGTCAGGGGCGCCAGCGACGCGTCCACCTCGGCGGCAAGGCCCGGGTCCAGGTCGTCGGGCACCACCAGCTCCGCCGGGGCGAGCGCCACCCGGCCGTACGCGGTCAGGCTGTGGTGCGACACGCCCCGGTGTCGAGGGCGGGGGTCGGCGTCGGAGATGCGCAACGAGGCGATCGGCCGGCCGCCCAGCGTGGCGATCGCGTTGATCGCCTCGCCGACGGCGACGCCGGAGAAACCCCACCGGGTGCCGGTGCCCAGGTTGCCCGGTCCCTGCGCCACGATCGCCACGTCGGCGTGCAGCACGTACCGGGCGGCGAGCAGACCGCCGTGCAGGGTGGTGGCCTCCAGGTCGCCGCCGAACGCCTGCCCGACGGTGATCGTGCCGGCCAGTTCACCGCGCAGCCCGGCGAGGGTGCGGGAGAACCAGGCGGGCAGGGCCCCACCGTCGGTGAGCAGGTACGCCACCCGCGCCCGCGGGGCGTCGGCCCGGATGCCGGCCAGGATCGCCGGTAGCGCCGAGTGCAGGTCGGCGGTGACCACCGGTAGTCCGCCCAGGTCGTCCGCGTCGGCCAGCACGTCGCGGTGCGGTGACGCCTCCTCGTCCACGCCGAGCAGGATCGGCTGCAACGGCGTGTAGCGGGCCTTCACCAGGTGCCCGGCGTCGCGGGTGTCGCCGACCGACGCAGGGTCCGGCGGCAGCCGGTCCGGCAGGGCCACCACCAGGGCGTACCCGCCGGTGCCCAACCCCATCAGCAGCGCACCGGCGTTGAGCAGCACCCGGTCGCCGGGCTCCGGCGTGCCGACCAGCTCGGGATAGGCCAGCGCCCGCATGCGCGTGCCGTCGGGCAGGTCGACGTCCAGCTCCACCGCCCCGGTCCACTGCCGTCGCAGCGTCGCCACCGTCCCCGTACGCCATCGCACCATGACGGGCACGCTAGCCGCGCGGGCCCGACGGCCCGCGCCCGGGTGCGGCGGTGGCGTGGATCAGGTCAGGTCGGGGCCGGCGTCCGGGGCCGGCCCGGTCTGGGTGTGCCGGGCGGTGCCGGTGGCCCCCGGCAGCGAGCGGGTGGGATCGAGGAAGACGAAGCGGATCTCCGGGTACCGGCCGGTGAGGCGCCGCTCGGCCTCGTCGGCGGTGGTCTCGATCTCCGCGCCGGTGGCCTCGTCGCGGAAGTCGACCTTCGCGGCGACCAGGATGTCGTCCGGGCCGAGTTGCATGGTCAAGAGGGTGTCGATGCGCTCCACCTCGGGCAGCCCGGCCAGTTCCTGCTCGATCTCACGGCGCAGTCGTTCCGGGACCGCCCGACCGACCAGCAGCGACAGGTTGTTGGCGGCGAGGATCCCGGCGACCGTCAGCAGCAGCAGCCCGATCAGGATCGACGCGACGCCGTCCCACACCTCGTCGCCGGTGGCGTGCGAGAGGCCGACGCCGAGCCCGGCCAGCAGCAGACCGATCAGGGCCGCGCTGTCCTCCAGGAAGACCGCCTTGACGGTGGTGTCGGCGGTCAGTCGTAGGAACCGCCGGGGGGTGGTCTGCCAGCGTCGGGACTCACGGCGAACCTGGCGCACGGCCCGGGTGAGGGAGATCGACTCGATGACGAACGACACCCCGAGCACGATGTACGAGATCAGGTAGTCCCCGCTGTGCTTGTGCACCAGGATCGTGGTGACGCCGTGGGTGACGGCGAATCCGGCGCCGGCGACGAAGGTGAACATCGCCGCGAAGAACGCCCAGACGTAGCTCTCCTTGCCGTACCCGAAGGGGTGCCGCTGGTCCGCCGGCCGGGAGCCGCGGCGCAGCGCCTGGTAGAGCAGTACCTCGGTGGTGGTGTCGGCGAACGAGTGCGCGGCCTCGGAGAGCATCGCGGCCGACCCGGAGATCACCCCGGCGATCAGCTTGGCGACCGCGATGGCGAGGTTGGCGGCGCCCGCGACGATCACGGTGCCGACGCTCTCGCTCTCGGGCCTGGCCTCCGCTTGCGACATGAGCCTCACCCTATGACCGGAGACCACGACGCGCCGGGGGAGCACCGATCCGAACAAGTGTGCGGCACGCCCGCGCGGGTGCACGTCGTGGGCGCGTCGGCTGCTAGCGTCTACCGCGTGTCGCGGACCCGCACCGAACGCCTGGTCAACCTGGTGATCTGCCTCCTGTCCACGCGACGGTTCCTGACCGCCGCGCAGATCGCCGCGACCGTGCCCGGCTACGAGCACGATCCGGACGACGCGCGCGACCACGAGGCGTTCCAACGCAAGTTCGAACGGGACAAGGCCGAGCTGCGCGAACTCGGTGTGCCACTGGAAACCGGCACGGCGAGCGCCTTCGACGCCGAGCCCGGTTACCGGATCGCCCACCGCGAGTACGCGTTGCCCGACATCCTCCTGGAGCCGGACGAGGCCGCCGCCGTCGGCATCGCCGCACGGCTGTGGCAGCACGCCGGGCTGGCCGCCGCCGCGTCCTCCGGGCTGGCCAAGCTGCGCGCCGCCGGGGTGGACGTGGACCCGCAGGCCACCCTCGGCCTGGAGCCGATGGTCACGGTCGACCCGGCGTTCGCGCCGCTGACCGCCGCCGCCCGGGACCGCCGCGAGGTCGGCTTCGACTACCGGGTGCCTGACCGTGACGCGCCGAGCCGTCGGCGGCTGCAGCCGTGGGGCGTGGTCTGCTGGCGCGGCCGGTGGTACGTGGTCGGCCACGACCAGGACCGGGATGCGACCCGCTGCTTCCGGCTGTCCCGGGTCGTCGGCGCGGTCCGGGTGACCGGTGCACCCGGGGCGTACGAGCCGCCGGCCAACGTCGACCTGATCAGTCACGTGGCCCGCTGGTCGGGTCCGGTGGAACGCACCGGCCGGGCCACCGTCCTGGCCGCGCCGGGCCGGGCCGCCGGGCTGCGCCGCTGGGCGGTGGAGGTGACCACCGGGCCGGACGGCGACCGGCTGGTCCTGCCGTACGCGGATCCCGACGGGCTGGCCGGTCACCTCGTCGGCTACGGCCCGGACGTGCGGGTGCTCGACCCACCGGAGGTCCGCGAGGCGGTCATCCAACGACTCAAGGAGATCGCCGTCCGACACGACGAGCTGGCCGGCACCGGGGGTGCCCGGTGACCCGCCCCGCCGCCCGGGGCGGCTCCCGCGCCTCGGCGGACCGGTTGGCCCGACTGCTCAACCTGGTGCCCTACCTGCTGGCCCGACCCGGCATCGAGATCGCCGAGGCGGCCGGTGACCTGGGCGTCACCGAGCGGCAGCTCCGGGAGGACCTGGAGCTGCTCTGGGTGTGCGGGTTGCCCGGTTACGGTCCTGGTGACCTGATCGACATGGCGTTCGACGGTGACCGGGTGACCATCACCTACGACGCCGGCATCGACCGGCCGCTGCGGCTCACCCCCGACGAGGCCCTCGCCCTGGTGGTGGCGCTGCGGATGCTCGCCGAGACGCCCGGGGTCGCCAACCGGGAGGCCGTCGAACGGGCCCTCGCCAAGATCGAGGCCGCCGGTGACCTGGTGGGCGCCCCGGTGGCGGTCCGGTTGCCCGGGGACACCCCGCGGGTCGAGGCGCTGCGTGCCGCCGTCGAGGGCGGGAAGGCGCTGCGGATCACCTACTACACGGCCGCCCGGGACGAGACCACCGACCGTGTCATCGACCCACTGCGGATGCTCATGGTCGGCGGCCGGGCGTACGTGGAGGCGTGGTGTCGGCGCGCGGAGGCGGTCCGGCTGTTCCGGGCCGACCGGATCGACGCCATCACCGAGCTGGACGAGGCGGCCACGGTGCCGCCGCAGGCTGTCCCGCACGACCTCACCGAGGGCGTGTTCCGCCCGTCGCCCGACCTGCCGCTGATCACGCTGCGCATCGGCCGCAGCGAACGGTGGATCACCGAGTACTACCCGTGCGAGCGGGTGGAGGCCGGCGACGGCGACCAGTGGCTCGTCTCCCTGCGGGTCACCGACCTGAGGTGGGCTCGCCGGTTCGTGCTGGGTCTCGGCCCGGAGGTCACCGTGGTCGCCCCGGTCGAGCTGGCCGAGCAGGTCCGGGCGACGGCCGCCGCCGCGCTGGACGCGTACGCCGTGCCCGCGCCGACCGCCGCGCCCCGGCAGCCGGAGATCGACGCGGAGATCGCCCCGTCGGGTGACCCGGCGGTGGCCGGCCGCACCCAGTAGGCTGACCGCCGTGCTGATCTGGATCGTGCTCGCGGTGGTGCTGCTTCCCCTCGTGGTGCTCGCCTTGGCCGTGCGCCCGGTGCTGAGCCGGCTGCCGGGGCTGCGTCGCGCCGCCGTGGCGTTGCAGCGTCGGGCCGTCGAGGCCGAGGCGCTGCGGGAGACCGCCGAGGCGTTGCAGCAGCGGGCCGAGGGAGTGCAGCGTCAACTCGACACCACGTCCCGACGACTCGCGGTGATCAAGGCCAAGCGCGGCTGATCGAGTACGCACCCGGCGGTGGTTGACGGATCATCGCGGGTTGGTCAAGACTTCACCCTCCCGGCCAAACCACCACCACCCAGCGGGTGGCGGGCAGCCGATCCGCACGTACGATGGGCTGCGTACCACCCCTCGGACACAGACCGACTGGAGCTTCTCATGGGTGCCCTCAAGCCGTGGCACATCGCTGTTCTCGTGGTTGTGCTGATCCTGCTCTTCGGTGCGAAGCGGCTCCCCGACGCGGCCCGTTCGCTGGGTCGGTCGCTGCGGATCATCAAGGCTGAGACCAAGAGCCTGCAGGACGACGACCGCGACCTCGCCGAGAAGGCCGACGCGCAGGCCGGCTACCAGCCGCTGCCGCCGCACGCCGGGCAGCAGGCGCCGTACGCCGGCCAGCCGCAGCAGCCGCCGTACCAGCAGGCGCCGACGCAGCAGCCGGTCGTCGACCCGGTGCACCGCGTCCGCGACAACTGACCGAAGGGCCCCACTCCCGTGGCCTTCGCACTGCGCAAGCGCGGCTCGAGCACGTTCGAGCGGGCTGCCGACGGCTCGATGACGCTCATCGAGCACGTCCGCGAACTGCGCAACCGTCTCTTCCGCGCGTCGCTGGCAATCATGATCGGCTTCGGCTTCGGCATCTGGCTGGCCGAGCGGGTCCGGTTGCTGCTGTCGAAGCCGTACTGCGACCTGCCGGGGTCGGTCGACCCGGCCACCGGCAAGTGCCTGTTCGTTCAGCTCGGTCCGGCGGACCTGTTCCTGCTGAACCTGAAGATCGGCCTGTGGGTGGGCCTGATCATCGCGGCGCCGATCTGGCTCTACCAGCTCTGGGCGTTCATCGCGCCTGGTCTGCACCGGCACGAGCGGCGCTACGCCTACGCCTTCACGGCCCTGGCGGCGCCGCTCTTCGCCGCCGGTGCGGTGCTGGCGTTCTTCGTCACCGCCAAGGGCCTCGAGTTCCTGATGAACGTGTCCGGCGATGACATCTCGACCACGCTGGAAGTCACTCGCTACATCTCGTTCGTCACCAATCTGATCCTGCTGTTCGGGGTGGCGTTCGAGTTCCCGCTGATCGTGCTGATGCTCAACTTCGTCGGCATCGCCAGCGCGAAGCGGCTGCTCAGCTGGTGGCGGGTGGCGATCTTCGTGTTCTTCGCCTTCTCCGCGGTGGTCACCCCCACCCCGGACCCGTTCGGGATGACCGCGTTGGCGCTCTGTCTCTCCGCGCTCTACTTCGGTGCGGTCGGTGTCGCGTTCATCAACGACCGGCGGCGGGGTCGGGGCAAGGAGGTCTACGCCGGCATCGACGACGACGAGGTGTCGCCGTTGGAGTTCGACGCGGACCCGGTCGTGGCCGGGCAGCGGGTCGACGCGGCGGATCCGATCGGCGTACCCGAGCCGATCGCCAAGCCGGCGCCGATCGAGCGTCGCTATGACGACATGACCTGACGGCCTGCGCGCCGCCCGGTCAGCCGACGCCGTCCCCGTTCCGCGGGGGCGGCGTCGCTTTGTCAGCTTGAGCGCCGGCGTCACCTCGAGCGTCGGCGGCGGGACTGATGGTGACCGCGCCTGCCCCCGGTGAACGGCGGGTGTCCGACCGGTACGGTGCTGCCCGTGACCGCAGACGATCACCTGCCCGGCCCGGTCGCCGGTGGACCGGTCGACCGTGCCCCGCTCGCCGGTGGCCCGGTGGCCGTACTCACGAACCCGACCGCCGGCCGGGGACGCTACCGCGCCCTGCTGCCCCGGCTGCTGGACGGCCTGGCCGTCGCGGGTCGGCCGGTCCGGTTGCTGTCGGCGTCCGACCCTGGCGAGGCGGAGGCGGCGTGCCGGGCCGCGGTTGCCGATGGTGCTGACGCGCTCGTGGCGATCGGCGGGGACGGCACCGTGCACCGCGCTTTGCAGGCGGTCGCCGGCACCGACGTGCCGTTCGGACCGATCCCCGCCGGCACCGGCAACGACTTCGCCCTGGACACTGGTTTCCCGGCCGACCCGCTCGCGGCGGCGGACGTGATCGCGTCAGCGCTGCGCGACGGCCGCAGCCACACCGTCGACCTGGCCCGGATGAGCGCGGCCGACGGCACCGAGCGCTGGTACGGGGCGGTCCTCGCCGCCGGGTTCGACGCGATCGTGAACGAGCGGGCCAACCGGATGCGCTGGCCACGCGGTCCCCGCCGGTACGACCTGGCGATCGTCGTCGAGCTGGCCCGGCTTCGCCCGCGCCGCTACACGCTGCGCCTGGACGGGGTGCCGCACGAGTTGGACGCGGTGCTGGTGGCGGTAGGCAACTGCCCCACGTACGGCGGTGGGATGCGGATCTGCCCGGACGCGGACCCCACCGACGGGCTGCTCGACGTGGTGGTGGCGGGCCGGGTCGACCGGCGCACCCTGATCCGGGTCAAGCCGCGCATCTACCAGGGCACCCACGTCAGCCACCCGCTCGTGCGCAGCTTCCGCGCCCGCACGGTGGAGTTGGCCGCCGAGGGCATCACCACGTACGCCGACGGGGAACGCTCCCTGGACCTGCCGGTGACGATCAGCGCTGTCCCGGGGGCCGTGCGGCTGCTGCGTTGACCCGTACCGCACCGATGCTCGCCGCGATGACCAGCACGATCGCGGCGCATTCCAGCAGGGTCAGCGCCTGCCGCAGCACCAGCCACCCGGCGAGGGTGGCGACGGCCGGGCCGAGGCTCATCAGCACCGCGAAGGTGGCGGTGGGCATCCGCCGCAGCGCCAGCAGCTCCAGGGTGTAGGGCAGCCCGGAGGCGAGCACCGCGAGGGCGGCGCCGAGGGCCAGCACCTGCGGGTCGAGCAGTACCGCGCCGCCGTCGACGATGCCCAGCGGCAGGGTGACCAGCGCGGCGAGAGCCAGCGCGAGGGCCAGCCCGTCCGCGCCGGGAAAGCGGCTGCCCACCCGCGCGCTGAGCACGATGTACGCGGCCCACATGGCGCCGGCGCCGAACGCGAAGGCCACCCCGACCGGGTTGAGCCGGTCGAAGCCGCCCTGCCCGAGCAGCGCCACCCCGGCCAGGGCCAGCCCTGCCCAGCCCCAACTGGCGAGTCGCCGGGCGCTGAACACCGACAGCGCGAGGGGGCCGAGGACCTCCAGCGTTACCGCCGGGCCCAGCGGGATGCGTTCGATGGCCTGGTAGAACAGCGAGTTCATCCCGGCCAGCGCCAGCCCGAACGCACCGGCCGCGAGCCAGGCCGACCGGTCGTGCCCGCGTAGTCGGGGCCGGCACACCACGAGCAGCAGTACCGCCGAGATGGTCAGCCGCAGGGTGACCGCGCCGGCCACCCCGGTACGCGGGAAGAGCAGCGCGGCCACGGCGGAGCCGAACTGCACCGACAGCGCCCCACCGAGCACCAGCCCCACCGCGACGACACCACCACGCCGGGCCGGTGGTGTGTCGACCGGTGGTGGCGTGGGCAGCAGGATCTCGGTCACGGGCACGACGGTAGGCGGTCCCTTACAGCCACCCGTCGGCGGTGTCCACCGGCCCGCCGACGTCGCCGTCGACGGCCGCCACCGGGTGGACGACAGCGATGATCGACACGGCTTCACTGAAGTCGCGGTATCAGGTCGCCTCGGATACCCCGATTTCAGGGAAACCGAGTGGATCACGCCCGGAGGACCCCGCGTGCCCGGGTCAGGCGGGCAGGGCGAGGTCGAGCACCGCGCCCAGCCCGTTCTCCCGGCCAGGTTCGGCGGCCGGGAGCACCAGCACCGAACAGCCGGCGGTCACCGCGCCCGCGTCGGCCGGTGTGTCACCGACCATCAGGGTCTGCTCCGGGTCGACGCCGAGCATCCCGCAAGCCCGCCAGAAGATCGCCGGGTCGGGCTTGCAGCGCCCCACCTCGTAGGAGAGCGCGAACGCGCCGACCAGGTCGGTCAACCCCCACGTGTCGAAGTGCGGCCGCAGATCGAAGCCGATGTTGCTGACCACGGCGACCGGCACCCCGGCGTCGCGCAACGCGGTCAGCGTGGGTGCGGTGTCCGCGTACGGCAGCCAGCCGTCGGCGGTGAGCAGACGCTCGTAGAGCGCGTCGGCGAAGCCCTCGATGCCCGCGTCGACGGTCTCGGCCAGCCCGGTGTACGCGCCCCGGTGGGCGTGTTGGTAGAGGTCCCGGTCGGCCCACAGCTCGGCCAACCGGGGTGGCACCCGTGCCGGCAGCGGCCCGCCGGCACGCCCGGCGGTCAGCAGCCGGTCGGCCAGCGAGGTGGCGCGGACCCGGTCCAGGGTGACCCCGCACGCGGCGGCGGCCTCCAGCACCCACTGCCGGGGCTCCTCCACCTGGGCCAGGGTGCCGTGGAAGTCGAAGAGCACCGCCTTCACGGGCCGTCGGGACGCCCGGGGGGCGGCGGCCTCGGCGTTGCCCGGCGGACGAGTCTGGGGCGGTTCGGCATGGTCCGGCACGCCGTGCACCCTACCGACCGCCACCGACGGCACCTCCGGACGGCCTTGTGGGGTGTCCTGTCCCGGCACGCACTAATCTTGGTCCCATGTCGAGTCCCGCCGAGCGGTACGCGGAGGCCCGCCTCCGGGCCGCGCAGGCCTCACAGTTTCCAGCGCTGGACGAGTTCGCCCGTGACCTGGGGTTCGACCTCGACGACTTTCAGCGGGAGGCGTGCCAGTCGTTGGAGCGGGGCAGCGGTGTGCTGGTCTGTGCCCCCACCGGCGCCGGCAAGACGGTGGTCGGTGAGTTCGCCGTCCACCTGGCGTTGCGCGGTCGGCCCGACGATCCGGCGGCGGACGACGCGACGACCCCGCCGACGCGGCGCAAGTGCTTCTACACCACGCCGATCAAGGCGTTGTCCAACCAGAAGTACCACGACCTGGTCGCCCGCTACGGCGCCGAGCAGGTCGGTCTGCTCACCGGCGACAACGCGATCAACGGTGACGCGCCGGTGGTGGTGATGACCACCGAGGTGCTGCGCAACATGCTCTACGCGGGCTCCAGCACCCTGCAGGGGTTGGCGTACGTGGTGATGGACGAGGTGCACTACCTGGCCGACCGGTTCCGTGGTGGGGTGTGGGAAGAGGTGATCATCCACCTGCCCGCCTCGGTCACCCTGGTCTCGCTGTCGGCGACGGTCTCCAACGCCGAGGAGTTCGCCGACTGGCTGGTCACCGTACGCGGCGAGACCGCGGTGGTGGTCAGCGAGCACCGGCCGGTGCCGTTGTGGCAGCACATGCTGGTCGGCAAGCGGATGTTCGACCTGTTCCACGACGCCGACGCCGCCCGCAAGCACGACGTGCACCCGGAGTTGCTGCGCTACACCCGGGAGACCGCGCGACGGCTGGAGCTGGGCGAGGGCCGCAGCGCGGGGCCCGGTGCCGGCCGTCGTGGCCCGCGCTGGCGTGGCCCGTTGCGCCCGGACATCGTCGACCGGCTGGACCGGGAGGGTCTGCTGCCGGCGATCCTGTTCATCTTCAGCCGGGCCGGTTGCGCAGCCGCGGTGCAGCAGTGTCTCGCCGCCGGGCTGCGGTTGACCTCGCCGGAGGAGCGGACCGAGATCCGCCGGGTCGTCGAGTCGCGGGTCACCGCCATTCCCGGCGAGGACCTGACCGTGCTGGGCTACTGGGAGTGGCTCGACGGTCTGGAGCGTGGTCTGGCCGCCCACCACGCCGGCATGCTGCCGGTGTTCAAGGAGATCGTCGAGGAGCTGTTCGTCCGCGGCCTGGTGAAGGCGGTCTTCGCCACCGAGACCCTGGCGCTGGGCATCAACATGCCGGCCCGCTGCGTGGTCCTGGAACGACTGGTCAAGTACAACGGCGAGGCGCACGTCGACCTGACCCCGGGGGAGTACACCCAGCTCACCGGTCGGGCGGGCCGCCGGGGCATCGACGTGGAGGGGCACGCCGTGGTGGTGTGGTCCCCGGAGACCGATCCCCGGCACGTGGCCGGGCTCGCGTCCACCCGCACCTACCCGCTGCGTTCCAGCTTCCGGCCCTCGTACAACATGGCGGTGAATCTGGTCGGCACGGTCGGCGCGGAGCCGGCCCGTGCGCTGCTGGAGTCCTCGTTCGCCCAGTTCCAGGCGGACCGGTCGGTGGTCGGCCTGGCGCGGCAGGTGCAGCGCAACACCGAGACGATCGAGGCGTACGGCGCGGAGGCCGCCTGCCACCACGGCGACTTCGACGAGTACTTCGCGTTGCGGGTGGCGATCGCCGACCGGGAGAAGGCCATCGCCCGGCAGGGGCAGACCCAGCGCAAGGCCGCAGCGGTGGCGTCGCTGGAGCGGCTGCGCGTCGGCGACGTGATCCGGGTGCCGTCGGGCCGGCGGGCCGGGCTGGCCGTCGTGCTGGACCCGGCGACCGGTGGGTTCGGTGAGCCCCGGCCGCTGGTGCTCACCCAGGACCGCTGGGCCGGGCGGGTCAGCCCCGGCGACTTCACCACCCCCGCCGAGGTACTGGCCCGAATCCGGGTGCCCAAGCACTTCAACCACCGTTCACCTGCCGCCCGGCGGGATCTCGCCGCCGAGGTGAGCGGCACCGGCCTGGACCGGCACGGCGGCCGACGGGGTGGCCGTTCCCGGCAGGTGACCGGCGAGGACCACCGGCTGACCCAGCTGCGCACCGAGGTGCGGCACCACCCCTGCCATGCCTGCCCGGAGCGGGAGGACCACGCCCGCTGGGCGGAGCGGCGTCGCCGGCTGGAGCGCGACACCGAGGAGTTACGCGAGCGGGTGTCCGGGCGGACGGGTTCGCTCGCCCGGACCTTCGACCGGATCGTGGCGATGTTGACCGACCGTGGTTACCTCGCCCGGGACGGCGCGGTCACCGACGCCGGTCGGATGCTCGGCCGGATCTGGACCGAGGCCGACCTGCTGGTCGCCGAGTGCCTGCGCCGGGGCGTGTGGAACGGTCTGTCGCCGGCCGAGTTGGCCGCGGCGGTGTCGGTGGTGGTCTTCGAGGCGCGCCGCGATGTCGATGAGCGGGCGTCACTGCCACGCGGGCCGGTGGCCGACGCGGTGGACGAGACGCTGAAGCTGTGGGGGGAGATCGAGGCTGACGAGGCGGCGCGCGGGCTGGCCGCGACCCGGGAGCCGGATCTCGGTTTCGCCTGGCCCGTCTACCGGTGGGCCCGGGGTGAGGTGTTGGCCAAGGTGCTCGGCAGCGGTCACGAGATCGACGGTGAGATGCCCGCCGGTGACTTCGTCCGGTGGGCGCGACAGGTGGTCGATCTCCTCGGTCAACTCGCCGACTCCGGGGGTGCCTCGCCGGAGTTGCGGTCCACCGCGCGGCAGGCGATCGCGGCCATCAACCGAGGTGTCCTGGCATACCACACTTCGGCCTGATCATCACCCTCAGTCACCATCGCGGGCGAACCGACGCATCGGACGGTTACCGCAACAGCACCCCTCGAATGGGGCCGGGGGCACTGTTGCGCCTGATCACGGCACCCCTGATCATTGCCCGGGCGCTTTGTTGACGCGCCGGTAACGATGGGGGAGAAGACCGCTGTGGGGGACATCAATCACTTTGAGTACGGGTGGATCACACCCGCGTTGAGCTACGCGCTGTCCGTGCTCGGTTCCATCCTCGGTCTGGTCTGCGCCGGGCGCATCCGTACGGCACGAACGAGTGGCCAGCGGGCCTGGTGGGGTCTGCTCTCGGCCTGGGCGCTGGGCGGCACCGCCATCTGGGCGATGCACTTCATGGCCATGCTCGGGTTCGCCGTGGCGAACACCCGGATCCGCTACGACGTGCCGTTGACCGCGGCCAGCACGGCCATCGCGGTGGTGGCGGTGGGCATCGGTCTGGCGATCGTCGGCACCGGCCGGTTGAACGCGCTACGCCTGATCGCCGGTGGCGTCTTCACCGGTGTCGGCGTGGCCGCCATGCACTACACGGGCATGGCGGCGATGCGCCTCAACGGCACTCTCGCGTACGACACCGTCCGGGTCGCGCTCTCCGTGGTCATCGCCGTCGTGGCGGCCACCGTCGCGCTGTGGCTCGCGATGACCGTCCGCCGAGGGGTGGCGATCTTCGCCTCCGCGCTGGTGATGGGCGTCGCCGTGAACGGGATGCACTTCACCGGGATGAGCGCCCTGTCGGTGCACCGCCACGAGGGTGCGGGGCGCGAGGTGACCGGTGCCGGTGTGAGCACCCTGTTGGTGCCGATCATGCTGGCGGTGATCTTCGGGGTGGTCGGCCTGCTCTACGCCCTGCTCGCCGCTCCGACGGACGACGACCGGGCCGCTGCGGCGTACCTCAGTGGGCGTCCGGTGGCGGAGCCGGCAGTCGCGACGCCCGCACCGGACCCGGTCGGGTTGCGCGCCCGCTCCACCCTCGGTCAGCCGGGCAACCCGTTCCCGTCCCGCCGGGACACGCCGCCCCGCTGACGCAGCCCCGGCGGGTCGGTCCACCCGCGAGTCAGGTCGGCGGCTGGTCGTCGACGACGAGGGTGGCCAGCAACCCGGCATGATCGGTCGCCTCGCGCATGGGCACTGACCTGCGGCAACAGATGGTCACACCGGTCGTCGCCACGATGTGTTGGAGCGCGCCGTCGTCGACCCGCTGATGGTCCGGCGGCGTGCAGGACCGTACGTCCGGGTCGACGCCGGCCCGGAGGTTGAGGTCGCCGGCGAGCACGGACCCGGCGTTCCCGCGGATCATCGGCAGGACCGTGTCGAGCAGGTGCCCGCACTGGGCGAGCGCCACCCGGTAGCTGGTGTTGGCCAGGTGGGTGGTGCAGGCGAGCAGCCTGCGGTCGACGTCGACACAGAGCCAGGCGCGCTCCTCGGGGTCGGCGAGATCCTGCGTCGGGTGGATCCCGCGGTACACGGAGGGTGGGGTGTCCGGCGTCTCGACGCGGGCCAGCAACCCGACCCCGTACGGCTGACCGTTGCGGCACCGGGTGTCGGCGCCGCTGGGCCGGTCCCCGGCGGGCTGGAACGCGGACACCACGGTCCGACCGGTGTGGACCGCCTCGAACACGCGCCGAAGGGCGGGGACGTCGCCCTGGCAGATCTCGTTCAGGGTGACCAGGTCGGGTGCCTCGGTGTCGATCACGTCGGCGGCGACAGCCATCGACCGACCGGTGTAGCAGCCAGCCCGCCCGCTGTTGCAGAGGTTCAGTTGGAGCATCCGCAGGACCATGGGTCTGGCGGTGTCCGTGGTGCTGGTCGCCGTCGGCCCGCCCGGCAGCCCGGCGGCGGCGATCAGGAGGCAGACGGCCACCGCTCGGCGGAAGAATCGGGACGGGCGATCGGCCACGCGCACTCCGGGTGGGGGAGGCGACGGTCGTCGCCGCGGTGGCAGTGATCGTACTCGCGGTCGACCAGTGGGCCGACCCCGCGCGGGTCACCCCGGGGGTACGCGCGGCGCGCGTACCCCCGGGGGTTGGTCAGCGGGCGCGGACCGCGACGACCGTGTACGGGGTGGTCGGGGTCGGTGGTGTGGTGAAGCGGGCGTTGGGCAGGTAGAGCCGGCCCAGCGCTGTGGCGACGGTGGTGGGCACGTCGAAGTTGGGGTCGGTGATGGTGGCGGTGAGCGTGCCGGCGGTGCCGGCGTGGTTCAGCCGGACCACCGCGATCTGGTTGAGGCGGTTCTGCACGACGTAGAGGGTGCGGCCGAGCAGCAGCAGACCGTCGCCGTTGGTGAAGGTGTGGCCGGGCACGTCCACGGCGGTGCTCACGCCGGTCACCGGGTCGACCCGGTACAGCGTGCCGGTGGTCGACTGGACGACGATCAGGGCCCGACCGTCCGGTGTGGTGGTGATGCCGTTGAGGTTCACGCCGGTGCCGACCTGCTCGTACGCCCCGGTCAGCGCGATGGTGGTGAACCCGTCGGCGGGCGGCAGCGCGCCGCCGCGTCCGAGCGGCAGCCGGTAGAGCACGGGGCGGTTGGAGTCGGTGAAGTACGCGGCGTCGCGGGTCAGGATCACGTCGTTGACGAAGGTCGGCGCGGTGGCGAACTGGTAGCGGGCCAGGACGTCACCGGTGCGGGTGTCGAGCACGCGGGCGTCACCGGCCGTGCCGCCGGAGACGAACAGCCGGCCGCGTGGGTCGACCTTGAGGCCCAGCGACGGGGTGCCGGTGGCCGCGCCGATCGTCGTGCTCCGGCCGGTGACCAGGTCGACGCGCTGGATGGCGCCGGTCGCGCGGGAGCCGAAGTAGGCGTACCGGCCGGCGGTGGCGATGCCCTCGGGCTGGAACCCGTCGGGCAGGGCGAGGACGGTGGGTGGTCGGCCGGCGGGGTGCGCCTGCGCGGGGGCGACGGCGACGGAGGTCAGCAGGGCCACGACGAGCGCGCCGCCGAGTGTGGTGCGGAGGGGGCGGTTCACTGTGCTCCTTCCGGGCGGAAAGCGGCACGAGCCGACACGTCCGCCACGTTCACTGGGGCCAGGACCCTCCCCACTGTACGACCGCTGCCGGGCGTCCGCCCGGCGTCACCGGCGCGGCCTTCGGGTGACCGCGCCGGTGAGCCCGTGGAGCGGGGCCGGGGTCAGGCGTTGCGGACGAGTCTCCACCGGTTGTCCGCGCTACCGTTGTCCGAGTCCTGCACGGCCTGCGCTCCCCAGGCGGTCGACCCGTTGAGGATGCCGAGCAGCTTGTTGCTGTTGACGTTGCGGATCTTGTAGCTGCCGTCGCCGTTGTCCACGAGGATCCACCGGTGGTCGGCGGTGCCGTTGTCGGCCCACTGCAGGACCCGGGCGTTGTCCGCGGTGGACATGTTCTCCACGCCCAGGACCTTGCCGCTGTGGACGTTGCGGAACCGGACCGCGTTGCCGTCGGTCACCATCACCCAGTTGTGGTCCGCGGTGCCGCTGTCACCCCACTGCACGGCCAGTCCACCGTCGGCGGTGGACATGTTCTGGACGCCGAGGACCAGCCCGGTGCCGACGTTGACCAGTCGGTAGCTGCCGCCGGTGTTGCCGCCACCGGTGGTGCTCCAGTAGACCGTGTAGTTGTAGCCATGGGCGTCCTGGAAGGGCGCGAGGTTCACCGTGGACCCGTTGGCGCTGGCGGTGAACGCGAGCGAGCTGGTGCTGGCCCGCGAGATCGAGGAGACGGTGAGGGACGGCAGGGCGCTCAACGTGGTGTTGCCGTAGTTGCCGGCCAGCACCGTCGGCCCGTACGTCACGGCGGCCACCGAGCTGTTGTCGTTGGCGGCCCGCATGACGACCTGCATCGGCAGCCGTACGGTGATGGTGTCCCCTGCGGCCCAGGTGCGGGTGACGGTCGCGTAGCTGCCCGGTGTGGTGGCGACGTTCTGCACCGTGCCGTTCACGGCGACCGTCGCGCCGGTCGTCCACGCCGGGATCCGCACCCGGATGCTCCACGACCCGCTCATCGTGCCGGACAGGGTCAGGGTGGTGGTGTCACTGACCGGGTAGGTGGTGCTCTGGGTGACCGTGATGCCCCGCTGCGACCAGTTCAGCACGGACGGCGTGAACAGGTTCACGGTCAGCGTCGTCCCGTTGTAGAAGTAGATGGACTCCATCAACCTCGTGTTGATCTCCAGGCCGGTGCCCTGGCAGCACCAGAACGAGTTGTAGTCGGTGCTCCAGGTGCCACCGCCCCACGCCGGGCCCACGCCGCGACGCCCACCCGGCCGCAGCGGGGTGAAGTAGGTGATGTGGCCGTGGCTGTCGGCCGGGTTCTGCCCACCGATCAGGTGGTTGATCAGGGCCCGCTCGTAGAAGTCGAAGTAGTCGGTCCGGTTCGGGTCGAGCAGCCACAGCTCCCGGGTCAGCTTGAGCATGTTGTACGTGTTGCACTGCTCGCAGGTGTCGTTGCTGAGGTAGCCGGCGATGGCGTTCGGCGGCCGGAAGTGCTCCGCCTGGCTGTTGCCGCCGATGACGTAGGTGTGCGCGCTGACGGTGATGTTCCACGCGTTGCTGGCGATGTCCCGGTAACGGGTGGTCCCGGTGGCCTTGAACTCCCGGGCCGCGCCGATCCACTTGGGCACCTGCGTGTTGGCGTGCCGGCCGTTGAGCTGGTCCTGGTTGTTGGCCAGCGGGTCGAACACGGCGGCGTGGTCGAACCGCTGGGCGGTGGTGAGCCAGCGGGAGTCGCCGGTCTGCTGGTAGATGTCGGTGAGGACGTCGTTCATCCCACCGAACTCGGTGCCCAGCATCGACTGCATCTGGCTGGAGCTCAGTCGGCTCGTCCGGGTGTCGACCCAGCCGGCGAGTGCCAGCAGCACCGTACGGGCCTGCGTGTTTCCGGTGTACCGCCAGACGTCGAGCAGCCCGGCGAGGGTCTTGTGGATGCAGTAGTAGGGCACGTTGCCGTTGGACAACGTCCGTGCTTCCAGCGCGGTGAAGTCGGATTCCGGAAAACCGGACAGGTATCCGGCGCCGAAGCCGGCGGCGGAGTTGTTGGCCTGGCACTTGGCCAGCTCGGCCACCATGTAGTTCGCCTTGTCCCGGCAGGTGGTGTCGCCGAGCACCGCGTACGCGTATGCCCAGGCGGTCAGGAAGTGCCCCTGCATGTGGGTCCGGAACGGGAAGTTCGGCGCGTCCCAGCCGCCGTTGGTGGCGGCGCCATTGGTGGACAGCCGGTGGTTGGCGCGGAAGTTGTAGAGCATCCGGTCGACGTCGACGAACCGCAGGTAGTTGAGCGTCCGCGTCTGGTTGTCCATCCAGCGGCTGGAATTGAGCCGCACCTGACCGAGGTCGAACGGATACGCCGAGACGCCGAGGTCGGGTCGGACCGGTGGGATCACGGCCGCGGTCGCGCTGCGGGGAGTGACGGCGGCACCGGCTGCGGAGAGCGCCACGGTGGCTCCGGCGGCCTGCAGCAGGCGGCGGCGGCTGAGCGGCGGGGGTGGCATGGGACCTCCAAGGGTGTGCTGTGGTGATCCGGAAGGTGGCGTCCTGCCGGTGGGCGGCAATCGAACTGCCACTGAGCGTGTCGATGCGCAGGAGACAGGGTCGGGTGTCGCAGGAAGCTGCCGTCGTGGGCGTCCCGGTGCCCGTCCCGGGACGTCATCGCGGCACATCAATGTGATCGCTAACATAGTTGGTCGTTAACATGCCCGCAACCCCCCGGATCGCCTGGCCGTCCACCCGCGCGGGTCCGTTCGGTGACGTTATGCCGCGGTGTCCCGGCGGTGGTGGCCGAGATGGGGTCGCGAACGGGTCTGACCTCGACGCCGCTGACGCTGTTGATGGCTACGGCATGACCCAGTGTCACGAGCGCGGCGGTCGCTCTCCGTTGACGTCCGCCATGCCGCTCAGTACGGTGCATCGTAAACCGTGGATGTCAACGTCGATACATCGATGCGTCGGTGTGGTTACGACGGTCATCTCGCACCACACAAAAATCGAGGTCAGACCGGGGGAGGAGGGTTCGCAGGAAAGCTGTTAGCGCTAACACGGCCGCCGGTCGTGCTGCTCGGCGTGCGCGCGGTGACTCCCGCTCGATCGGCAGCCTGGCAGCGGTGGCTCGTCGATCCAGACCGCGCACCGCGCACTCTCTGTGGGAGTAATCGTGAAGGTGAAGACCCGCACCACAACCCGGGCGAGCGGCAGGGGCAGGCGCGCCATCGCCTGGCTGGCGAGCCTCGTCTGCGTACTCGCACTGCTGCCGGCCAGTGCCGCCCAGGCGGACAACCCGATCGTCCAACACATCTACACCGCTGACCCGGCGCCGTTGGTGCACAACGGTCGGGTGTACCTCTACACCGGGCATGACGAGGACGGCTCGACGTACTTCACCATGAGGGAATGGCGGGTGTGGTCGTCGGCCGACATGGTGAACTGGACCGACCACGGGTCTCCGTTGAGCCTGGCCACGTTCTCCTGGGCGGACGCCAACGCGTGGGCCGGTCAGGTCATCGCCCGCAACGGCAAGTTCTACTGGTACGTGCCGGTGCGTCAGCGCTCGAACGGGCAGATGGTCATCGGGGTGGCGGTGGGCGACAGCCCGACCGGCCCGTTCCGGGACGCGATCGGCCGGCCCCTGGTCGGCAACAACGAGATCGACCCGTCGGTCTTCATCGACGACGACGGGCAGGCGTACCTGTACTGGGGCAACCCGGGTCTGTGGTACGTGCGGTTGAACGCCGACATGATCTCGTACTCGGGTAGTGCGACCAGGATTCAGCTCACCACGGCGGGCTTCGGCACCCGCAACGGAAACGCCAGCCGCCCCACCCTCTACGAGGAGGGCCCGTGGGTGTTCAAGCGCAACGGGCTGTACTACAACGTGTTCGCGGCGGAGTGCTGCTCGGAGTTCATCGCGTACTCCACCGCGACCGGTCCGACCGGGCCGTGGACGTATCGCGGGACGATCATGCCTCGGCAGGGGGCGAGTTTCACCAACCACGCCGGTGTGATCGATTTCCAGGGTGGCTCGTACTTCTTCTACCACAACGGGGCGCTGCCCGGCGGTAGTGGTTACACCCGGTCGGTAGCGGTGGAGAAGTTCACCTACAACTCCAACGGCACGATCCCGACGATCAACATGACCACGACCGGCGCACCCCAGGTGGGGACGCTGAATCCGTACGTGCGGCAGGAGGCGGAGACGATCGCCTGGGGCTCGGGTATCGAGACCGAGGTGTCCAGCGAGGGCGGGATGAACGTCGGCTGGATCGAGAACGGCGACTACGTCAAGGTCAAGGGCGTCGCGTTCGGCGCCGGCGCGACCTCGTTCACCGCCCGGGTCGCCTCGGCGACGAGCGGTGGCCGGATCGAGGTACGCCTCGACAGCGCCAGCGGCCCGACCGTGGGCACCTGCACCGTCGGTGGCACCGGCGGTTGGCAGAGCTGGACCAGCACCACCTGCGCGGTGAGCGGCGCGACCGGCACCCGCGACCTGTACCTGCGCTTCGCCGGCGGCAGCGGCAACCTGTTCAACATCAACTGGTGGCAGTTCAACGGCAGCACCGGTGGCAGCGCGAACCTCCTCACCAACGGCGATGTCGAGAACGGCACGACCGGCTGGGGTGTCAACGGCAGCGGAACGCTCTCCCGGAACACGTCCGTCGTTCGTGGCGGCGCCGGCTCCCTGTCGATCACCGGGCGTACCTCGGCGTGGAACGGCCCCAGCCAGGACGTGACCGCCAAGCTCACCAACGGCAAGAGCTACACCACGAACGTCTGGGTACGGGCGCAGAGCGGCACGCCGTCCGCGAAGGCGACCCTGGCGCTGACCGCGAACGGAACGACCAACTACCTCCAGCTCACCCCGGCGACCGGGGTGAACGCGAACGGCTGGACGCTGCTCACCGGCACGGCGACCCCGTCGTGGAGCGGCACACTCACCGGCGCGACCTTCTACGTCGAGACGGCGGCGGGCACCGACAGCCTGCTCGTCGACGATGCCTCGTTCCAGTGACGCGCGGTGCCGGGGTCGTGTTCGCACGACTCCGGCACCAGGCCGTGACCGCAGGCGAGAGCGCCCGGTGGCGATGCGCCTCGTGACGACTTGACGAACAGCATGTTATCGCTCACAGTCGATGGATGAGGGCGGCCACCCACGTGGCTCACCGGGCGAGCCGGCCGGCCGCACCTCGGAGAACGACGTCCGCCCAGGGCATGCCGGACGTCGTCTCAGGACTCCCAGAAGTGGTGCCGTGACGGCTACCGGGCTCGCTGTCATGGTCTCGCCGGACCTGGGACACCCCCACACCGTCGTACGGGCGCATCGGTCGCCGGGCATCGCCGATGCGGCTCTGCGACGTCGCGGGTGCGGCTTCGGGCGCTGCACCCCCATCGCTGAACCACCACAGACAAGGAATCCGCATGAATCACAGAAGAGTCCTGCGAGCGGCGGTGACCATCGCAGCCACCGGTGCTCTCGCGGCCGGTATGACGATGGTGTTGACCACCGGGGCCAGTGCCGGCACGACCCTCGGGGCGTCGGCGGCCGAGAAGGGCCGTTACTTCGGTGCCGCCGTCGCGACGGGCAAGCTGTCCACCAGCGTGTACACGACGATCTTGAACCGTGAGTTCAACAGTGTCGTGGCCGAGAACGAGATGAAGTGGGACGCCACCGAACCGCAGCAGGGTCGGTTCAGTTACACCGGTGGTGATCGTCTGGTCAGTCACGCGCAGGCCAATGGCATGAGCGTGCGCGGGCATGCTCTGTTGTGGCACCAGCAGCAGCCGGGTTGGGCGCAGGGTATGTCGGGCAGCGCGTTGCGCAACGCCGCGATCAACCACGTCACCCAGGTCGCGACGCACTACCGGGGGAAGATCCACTCGTGGGATGTGGTGAACGAGGCGTTCGCCGATGGTGGTTCGGGTGGGCGGCGTGACTCGAATCTGCAGCGTACGGGCAACGACTGGATCGAGGCGGCGTTCCGGGCGGCGCGGGCTGCGGATCCGGGTGCGAAGTTGTGTTACAACGACTACAACACCGATGGGATCAACGCGAAGTCGACGGGGATCTACAACATGGTGCGGGACTTCAGGTCCCGTGGTGTGCCGATCGACTGTGTGGGGTTCCAGTCGCACCTGGGTACCTCGTTGGCTGGTGACTACCAGGCGAATCTGCAGCGTTTCGCCGACCTCGGCGTGGATGTGCAGATCACCGAGCTGGACGTGATGACGGGTGGTAACCAGGCGAACATCTTCGGTGCGGTCACCCGCGCCTGCATGAACGTCTCCCGCTGCACCGGCATCACGGTGTGGGGTGTCCGCGACTGTGACTCGTGGCGTGGATCGGACAACGCCCTGCTGTTCGACTGCAACGGCAACAAGAAGGCCGCGTACACCAACGTCCTGAACGCCCTCAACGCCGGCACGGGCATCCCGACCACCCCGCCGCCGACGACGCCTCCGCCCACCGACCCGCCGCCCACCACCCCGCCGCCGACCACGGGCGGGTGTTCGGCGTCGGTGTCCCTGAACTCGTGGACCGGTGGGTTCGTGGCCAACGTGAAGGTGACCGCCGGCTCCGGCGGCACGAACGGGTGGAACGTCAGCGTCACCCTCCCGGGTGGCGCCAGCGTCACCAACACCTGGAGCGCGACGGCCAGCGGCTCCACCGGCACGGTGCGATTCGCCAACGTGGACTACAACGGCCGGCTCGCCGCCGGCCAGGTCGCCGAGTTCGGCTTCCAGGGCAACGGTAGCGGGGCCGGCATGACGCCCACCTGCACCGCCTCCTGAAAGACGCCGGCCGGTGCGGAGGACCAGGGGTGGTCCTCCGCACCGGCCGATTCTCGCGCGATTCGGTCAGGAGTACGGGAGCCGCAGCACCGACTGGTTACCGAGGCCGACGGTGCTCGGGTTGTTGCCGATCGCCGACCAGACCTCCACCCGGACCCTGCCGTTGCTCAGCGCGCCCAACGACCCGGTGGCCGAGACCAGGCCGGCGCTCTGGGTGTAGTGCTCGTACCCGGGGACCGGGTCGGTGGCGAAGTAGCGCCAGGTCTCCACCCGGTCCCAACTGCCGTTGCCGGTGAGGTCGTAGGAGACCCGAACCTGCACGCCGTTGCCGACCGCCGTCCCCGCGTCCACGAACAGGTCGAACGCGGTCTGCCCGCCGGAGTAGGCGAGGTTGAGGCCCGTCGCCGTGAAGACCTGCGCGTTGGTGGGCGTACCGTCGTGGTTTCCGTTGGCCGCCGCGACCGTCGTCGTGGCCGCGCCACCGGCGGGGCCCAACCCGCCCCCGGGCAGCAGGTACCGCGTCGGACCGCCCGTCGACGGCGGCGGGGTGGTCGTCGGTGGGGGATCCGTCGGCGTCGTCGGGGGTACGCCGCCGGCCGCGTTACCGCCACTCCAGGTGTACGCCCCGGTGGTGGCCGTCTTGCCGGCGCCCACGCTCAGCGTGGTGCCGTTGGAGAACGTCACCGTGATCGGTGTCGCCGTCGGGTTCGACGCCACGTAGGTGCGAGCGCCGTTGCGGGAGAAGACCGCCGACAGCGGATGGTTGCCCGTCACCGTCGTGTCGACGGTGCCCAGCGCCGCGAGGTTGCGGATCCAGTGGAAGGTGTGTGCTCGGCTCTCGCCCTCCTCCGGGGTGTAGCCGGGGTTCGCCCGCAGGTTCGCCAGCGCCGCGTCGGCGTCGCCGAGGGCCTGGAACTGCCAGAGGATGTCCTGCCACACCGTCGGTTGTCCGCCGTTGTTGCGGACCAGTTCGGCGTAGTTGGTCCGCACGTAGGCCGGGTTGTTGCCCAGGTACAGGTGTCCACCGGTGACCGGCAGCAGGTTGATGCCCTGGATCATCTCCGGTTCGGCGCTGAACCAGGTGGCGTACGCGCCACCGCTACCCCAGACCATGCCGACCGTCGAGTGTCCGAAGGCGGCGGGGAAGTTCTGGTCGCTGACGTCGAACCAGTACTCCTGGATGGCCGCGGCCTGGGTGGTGTAGAGGAAGACGCCGGCGTCGCGAACGGCGGTGTCACCCGTCGTCTGGCCCCACTGGATCAGGGCGTTGGCGAAGTTCATCCCCTCCGACGAGGACTCCTGGTTGTTGCCCGAGCCGAACGAGCCGTGCCCGGACGCCCAGTCGTGGCCGGCGTAGATGTCGAAGTCCCGCAGGTACGGGAAGCGGGTGTCGTCGCGGCGGTAGTTGTTGGCGTCCCGGATCAGCAGGTCGACCATGCCGCCGTAGCGGCTGGTAGCCGCCCAGGTCGGGTCGAACTTCGCCAGGGTCGCCGCGGCGGCGATGAAGTAGCCGTAGTGGAAGTGGTGGTCGTTGAGTTCCTGGTCGGAGCCGTACGACGCCGGGTAGCCGATCAGGGTGCCCCAGTTGTTGTCGTAGTAGAAGACCCGGCTGGTCTTGCCGCTGGACGCGGTGAACCAGTCGGTGAGCGTGCTGCGGATCGCGTTCAACGCGCTGTCGCGCGTCGCGGTGTCGTTGACCTGGTCGGCGATCTCGGCGATCCGGGCGGCCCGACCGAGACCCTTGCCGGTCCAGTAGGTGTCGTTGCCGCGCTGGTCCATCGGGTTGCCGCGGACGGCGGCCAGCTGGCTGGTGAGCGTCGCCAGGTCGCTTCCGCTGCCGTCGCCGACGGCCGGCAACTCCGGCAGGACGCCCTGGAACTTCATCGCGGTGCGGAACTGGTTGACGCCGGTCAGCACCTTCATCCGGCCACGCGCCGACGGGTAGGTCGGTGTGATCGCGGTGGACCCGCTGAGCGACTTCCACTGGTGCGGGTAGAGGCTGACCACGGTCTGCGTGGCGGTCCCCTCCCGGGCGGTGGTGGTGAACGCGTAGGTGGTGGTGAGACCGCTGGTCGCCGGGTTGTACGCGTACGACACCTGGGTGCCGGTCACGTGGGCGTGCGCGTACTGGCCGTAGGTCGCGGCCAGGCTGGCGCGCTCCGCCGCGCTCGACGTCGGTGGCAGGAGGGCGACGGAGAAGTAACCCCGACCGGCCAGGGTGGACGTGATCCGGCCGGACGCGACGGTCCAGCTCGCGCCGCTCGGGGCGTACCCGACGTAGTCGTGGCCGTTGACCCGGAAGCCGATGGTGGCGCCGCTGTTGGACCAGACGTCGGGGGTGCCGGCGGTGCTGATCGAGGCGTTGCCGCCGGTGGCCTGGAAGTACGCGAAGGGCAGGCCGTGGCCGATGGTGGCGCGCAGGGTGCGACTGCCGTCGCTCCAGTGTGGGCTGACCGTCCAGTCCGTCCAGCCGTCCACCTTGACCTGGGGTGCGGCGAGCCCGGCCACGCCGACCCGGATGTCCTGCACGTACGGGTAGTGGAATTCCCCGACACCGGTCGCGGTGCCGCTGATGGCGGGCGTGGAGTTCGCGGAGAAGCCCAGCCCGTCGGTGAAGGTGTCGTACGAGATCGGGTGGGCGTGCAGGGGTTCGCTGAAGGAGCAGTCGGTGCGCTTCCACAGCAGCGAGGACCACCAGTCGTTGGTGGGGATCGGTCCGGCGGGCGCGTTGGCGGTGGCGAACTGACGGGGGTTGCTGGACATCGCGCCGCACCCGCTCGGGAGCGGGCCGACCGGGGTGGTGGTGTAGCTGCCGGCGCCGACGGGCGCGGCCTCGGCCGCGCGGGTGACGGGGATCGCGAGGCCGCCGACGACCAGGGTCAGCGCGGTGACGGCGGCCAGGGCCCATCGGCGGTGGGGGACGGGAGGTTTCATGGTGCCTCCATCGCGCGTCGGGTGTGGCCGTTTCCGGGTCCGACGCGGTGCGTCTGAATTGGGGGGAAGGTCGGGCGAGAGAGCGCTCTCACGGCCACGGTAGTGGAATACCGAGATTCCCGTCAATGTGTCCGTCCCGTTGCGTGCTGATGTCGCTAGGTGCCGACGCCCTGGACGTCGCCCAGCAACGTCTCGGGCACGCGCATCCGCCACGCGTCCGTCACCAGCTCGTCCAGGCGTGCCAGGTCGACCTGCCCCAGACGCAGCAGCACCAGAGGCAGCCCTTCGTACCCGGGCGTGGTGAAGAAGACGTCCGGCTCGCCGAGCAGGAGAGCCTGCTTCTCCGCCTCGTCCCCGACGTACAACACCGCGATGTCGAGTCGGATCACCCGCGGCCTGCCCGGTACACGCTCCGGATAGGACCAGACGAAGCCCTTGTCGGCCACCCGGAAGTCGAACCCGTCGCTGGGGACCTCCACCGTGTGCGGCAGGGCCAAGGCAACCCGGCGTACGTCCTCCGCGTCAACCACCGAGCCCCCTTGCGCCGAGCCTGCTTGCGCCGAGCCCTCTCGCACCGCGCGCCAAGCACATGCGCCGAGACTACCCGTCGGACAGCTCGATGGTCGTCGCGCCGACGATGGCCCGGTTGCCGTTCTCCTGCACGTACCCGACGACGGCGGCCCTGCGCGGGTCGAGATCAGGAGGTGTCACCAGGTCCACCCGTCCCCGGCTGGCGTTCAGGGTCGCCGACCCGAAGGCGCGGACGACGTTGTCCTGCCGGAGCGTCCGCCCCGCGTTCTCACCCCGGGCGATCTCGCTGTCCAGTCCCCGCTCCACGATCGCCACGTTCACCACCGTGTTCGCCGGCGGCCGCTCGGCCTGGTAGTCCAGCACCACCCGCTGCCCGTCCAACTCGGCCACGGACATCGTGAGAGGAGTGGCGGGGCGTGACGCCAGGGCGGACGCGATCGCGCCGGACGCCTGTCGACGATCGGATCCGACGAACTCGACCGTGCCGTTGACGATCATCTGCGGGGTGTACAGACCCCGGGTGCCGAGGGCGCGGGCGTACGCCTCCTGCCGCGCGGTGTACGCCGCGTCCCCGAACTGGTCGGGCCATCCCAGGTCGTCCCAGTAGTCGACGTGGAATCCGAGGCCGAAGACGGCCTCACCCCGTTCCCGGGCATCGCGTTCGATCTCGCTCAGCAACTCCTCCGCCGGAGGGCAACTGTTGCAGCCCTGCGAGGTGAACATCTCCACGACGGCGAAGCCGCCGTCCGTCGGTGGGTTCGTCATGGTGGCGGATCTCCTCCCACGTGCGTCCGGGGGCGTTGCGTTTCCCGTTCCGGCCGCGACAATGCGTGCGGGGTCACCTCTCCGCCGGCCGCCGGCCGGTCGGGTGGTTGGATGGCCAGGTGCAGTTCACCGTGACAGACGCGCCGGCGCGGGAGCGTTTCGAGGCGCGCGACGAGACGGGTGCGGTCGCCGGGTTCGTCACCTACCAGCTGACCGGCTCGATCATCGCCTACACCCACACCGAGGTCGATCCGGCGTTCGAGGGCAGGGGCGTCGGGTCGACGCTGGCACGTGCGGTCATGGACGACGCGCGCGCCAAGGGGCGGACCGTCGTGCCGATCTGCCCGTTCCTCGCCGACTGGCTGGTCAAACACCCGGAGTACGAGAGCATCGTGGTCCGCTCGACCCGCAAGATCAAGTAGGGGCGTGCGGGTCTCCCGGTCAGGTGCCTGAGCGGGCGGCGAGGGCGTCCACCAGGCGGCGGGCGGAGCCGGCCAGGTTCCACCGTCCGGCCAGGTCGAGCAGCCGTTCCGGGTCGACCGGGGCGGTCGGCAGCGCGGTGGGCAGCTCCGGCAGCGGCACGTCCAGGGCGACCCGGACCACCGTCGGCGCGACGGCCAGGTAGTCGCGGGCCGCGGCCAGCTTGGTGCGCAGGCCCGGTGCGAAGGACGAGTCGGAGTCGTCGAGTGCCGCCAGGATGCCGGCGATGCTGCCGTACCGCTCGATGAGCCGGGCGGCGGTCTTGTCACCGACGCCGGCCACCCCGGGCAGCCCGTCGCTGGGGTCGCCGCGCAGCGCGGCGAAGTCGGCGTACCGGTCGGCCGGCACGCCGTAGCGCGCCCGTACCGCGGCGTCGTCGCAGTCGTCGAGCTTGGCGACGCCGCGCCCGACGTAGAGCAGTCGGACCGGCCGGGCGTCGTCGACGAGCTGGAACAGGTCCCGGTCGCCGGAGACGACCTCGACCGGGCCCGGCTGGGTCACCGAGAGCGTGCCGAGCACGTCGTCGGCCTCGTAGCCGGTCGCGCCGACCGCGGTGATGCCGACGGCGGCCAGCACCTCCAGGATCATCGGCACCTGTGGGGAGAGCGTGTCCGGAACGATCTCGCCGCCCTGCGGGGCGACCCGGTGCGCCTTGTACGACGGCAGCAGGTCGACCCGCCACGCCGGACGCCAGTCGTAGTCGAGGGCGCAGACCATCCGGTCGGCGCCCCGCACGCGAATCAGGGTGGCGAGCATGTCGAGGAAACCGCGCACCGCGTTGACCGGGGTGCCGTCCTCGGCCCTGGCGGCGGACTCCGGAATGCCGAAGTAGGCCCGGAAGTAGAGGCTCGCTGCGTCGATCAACAGGATCGGGGGTCGGTGTGCCACGCCGGACAGCCTGGCACAGCCGTCCGACGATCCTGGGTACCCCCGGCCGGTCGGTGCTGTCAGCGTTGGTCGTCGTGCCGGTAGACGGTCTCCCGCCGGGCCAGGTGCTGCACGACGTAACTGGTCACCAGCAGCAGGATCGCCACCAGCACCTCGACCCAGGCCGCAATGCCGTCGGCGACGGTGAGGCCGAGGACCAACAGGACCAGCCCGACGAGCGCGAGGACTCCGGCCCAGAGTTGGCGGCGGCGACGTGTCGTCGCCCGGTTCGTCTGGTTCGGTGCCACGTCGGTCCTCCCGGTCAGGGTCGCCCGCGCGGACGACCCGATCCCAGGCTAGGGCCGCGGGGACGCGCCGGGCCGGAAAACGACCGTGCGGGCTGGTCGCCGCGCGGCGCAGACTGCCGGTATGGCGTTCCTTCCCGGCCTGACGTCGGCCCGTCGCTACCCCGTCTCGCGGCGCCTGTGCGCGCCCGAGCGTGGCCGTTCCACAGCCGCCCGTTCCTGGTGCTGCGCGCCGAGCGGATCGCCGCCGCGCTGAGTGCCGCCGTGACCGACCCGGCGCTGCGTGCCCGGCCGCCGGTGGCGCGGCCGACCAGTACGTGCACAGCGTCGATGTCCTCACCGACGCGGCCCGGGCGCGCCGGCTCGCCGGCAGCGTCTGATCCGCCGCCCGGTCACCGACCCCCGACACCGACCGTCGACGCAGCGGGGCGGCTCGGCTCGTCGACCTGATCGTGGTCGTTGAGGTCGCGCAGGTGCCGGACGGGGGAGAGCAGCAGCACCAGCGGTGCGCAGACCAGTGTCGCCGCGAAGACGAACAGGGTGGCGCGGGCGCCCAAGGCCCGGCCAGCGCGCCGGCGACCAACCCACCCACCGGGATCGCTCCCCAGGACACGAACCGCACGGTCGCCATCACCCGGGAGAGCAGGTCGGGTGGGCTGGCGATCTGCCGGTAGGTCCGGGTGGTCACGCTGAGCACCACCGTCCCGAGGGAGAAGACGACGCTGCCGGCGGCGAAGGTGGCGTACGCCGGCCACCCGGTGCCCCAGGGGATCAGGAACGCACCGACGACCGTGGTGAATCCGGCGGCGACCAGGGCGCGGGCGGTGCCGATCCGTGTCGTGATCCTGGTGGTGAGCGCAGTCCCGACCAGCGCTCCGACCCCCTCGACGGCGAGCAGGACCCCGACCAGGCCGACCGGGGCGTGCAGTTCGCGGACCAGGTAGAGCGGGAACAGCGCGAACTGCGCGCCGCAGACGAAGTTCATCGCCGTCGCGGCCCACATGCTCGGCCCCATCACCGGGTGGTACGCGACGAAGCGCCAGCCCATCCGGATCAGCTCACCGATCGGAGGCCACTGATCGGGTGCGTCGACGCGGGTGGCGGGCAGGGTGCGCAGCAGGGCCGCCGAGACGAGGTAGCTGGCCGAGTCCACGAGCAGGGTGGGCACCGCGCCGAGTGCCTGGACGGCGAGCCCGCCGAGGGAGGGGCCGCTGAGCAGGGTCGCGGTGTGGGTGGCCGAAGTGAGGCTGTTGCGGGACTGCAACTGCTCCCGTTGCACGATGCTGGGCAGGAAGGTCGAGTTGGCCACGTCGAAGAGCACGTTGGCGAAGCTGACCACGAGCGCGGTGACCACCAGGTGGGCGACGGTGAGGTGGCCCCACCACCAGGCGAGTGGGATGGACGCGACGGCGACCGCTCGGGCCAGGTCGGCGCCGACCTGGGCGCCGCGCAGCGGCAGACGTTGCACGATGACGCCGGCGGGCAGCCCGATCACGATCCAGGCGACGTAGCTGGCCGCGGCGATCACGCCCAGCTGGAACGCGGAGGCGTCGAGGACGGTGAGGGCGGTCAGCGGCAGGGCCACCGCGCCGACCGCCGACCCGACCATGCTGGTCGTGCCGGCGGTCCACCAGCGCCAGAACACCCCGGCCCGTTCGTCGACGTGCATGTCGCCGTCCCCCCGTCCGCCAAGCCAGTGCGTTCCAAACTGGAACGGACTATAGTCGGAACGGGAGCAACGGAGGTAGCGGGTGCGGCGAGAGGATCTTGCCGATGCGGACTGCGGCATCGCGCAGGCGCTCGGCGTACTGGGGGACTGGTGGACGTTCCTCATCGTGCGCGACGTCGCCGGTGGGACGACCCGCTTCGACGCGCTGCAACGTGAGCTGGGCGTCAGTCGGCGCGCGCTGACCGAGCGCCTCGCCGCCCTGGTGGAGCACGGCGTGTTGGAGCGCCGGCCGTACTCACGGCATCCCCCGCGCTACGACTACCTGCTCACCGGGAGGGGCGAAGGGCTGCTGCCGGTCCTCATCGCCCTACAGGACTGGGGGACGAGACACCTGATGGGCGACGGTGCGGTGACCGCGACGGCCGACGCCGGGTCTGCCGAGGCGCGCCGGGCGCACGAGCTGGTCGGGCGAAGGTTGCCCGACGTCGTGCTGCCGGATCCCGACGGCCAGCCGGTCGCGGTGGCCGCGACGGGCACGTGGAGCGTCCTCTACTTCTTCCCCGGGGCGTACGCGCCGGTGAGGCCGGACTATCCGCCGGGCTGGGCGGAGATCCCCGGCGCCCGGGGTTCCACCCTGGAGTCGACCACGTACGCCAAGCGTCACCCGGAGTTCCAGGCCGCCGAGGTGCGGGTGTACGGCATCAGCACCCAGCGACCCGACCAGCTCGCCGACTTCGCCGCGTACGCCGAACTGCCCTTTCCGCTGCTGTCCGACCAGGACGGCCGGCTGGCCGCCGGGCTGCTGTTGCCCGTCTTCCGCGCCGGCGGGATGAGCCGGTTCAAGCGGCTGACGCTGCTGGTCGACCCGACGGCGGTGGTGCGAGCCGTGCAGTTCCCGGTCACCGATCCGGCCGGCTCGGTGGACGAGATGCTCACCCTGGTCCGGGAACACGGAAAGGTCCCCGGCTGACGCTGGGCGTCGACCGGGGACCGTGCGAACCGTCAGGCCGGAAGCGTCCAGCGCTGGTTGGCGCCGGCGAAGCAGTCCCAGATCTGCAGCCGGGTGCCGTCGGCGGAGCTGTTGTCGCTGGCGTCCAGGCACTTGTTCGACTGCGGGTTGCGCAGCGTCCCGTTGGACTGGGCCTGCCAGACCTGCGCGCCGCTGCCGTTGCAGTCCCAGAGTTGGACCTTGGCACCGTTGGCGGTCGAGCCGCTGGTGATGTCGGCGCACTTGCCGAGGGCGCGCAGCGTGCTGTCGCTGGCCACGGTCCAGGTCTGGGCGTTGGTGCCGTTGCAGGTCCAGAGCTGGATGGCGGCGCCGTTGGCGGTGCTCGCCGAGGCCACGTCGACGCACTTGCCGGCGATGCCGGTGATCCGGCCGGTACGACCGGTCGGCGGCGGCGTGGTGCCACCCATGATGGTGTCGTACATCGCGCTGAGCAGGGAGGTGGAGCCGCTGGTGTCCTGGCTCAGCTCCCAGTTCATCACGCCGCCGGCGTTGGCCAGTGCCCACTGCGTCTTGCGCTTCACGGTCGGGATGCCGTTCCAGCACTGCTGCGACCCGCCGACGGTGGCGCAGTCCCGGTTGGCGTTCGCCGGGTCCAGACCGACCAGGTACGAGTAGTTGTAGTAGACCGGGCGGCTGTAGAACGGGATGCCGAGCACGGCCTTGCTGGCCGGCAGGCCGCGGGCCTTCCACTGGTTGATGGCGTTGATCGACCAGTCGTAGTTGGCGTGCGGGCTGCCGCCGTCGTACGCCATGATGTTGAGCCAGTCGACCTGGTTGAAGACGGCCGTCTGCACGCCCTGCACGGTGCCGCCCTCGGAGACCACGGCGGCGGTGAGCAGTTTGCCGCGGCTGCGCAGCGCGCTGCCGAGCTGCGTCATGAGTGCGGTGTAGTTGTTGGCCGAGGCACCCGGGTCGGGGTATTCCCAGTCCATGTCGACACCGTCGAGGTTGTACTGGTTGACGAAGTTGACCAGGTTGTTGACGAAGTTGGTGCGGCTGGTGGCGTTGGCGGCGAGGGCCTCGAAGGCCGAGTCGTTGCCGTCGTTCCAGCCGCCGACAGCGATCGAGACCTTGACGTTGTTGGCGTGTCCCTGCGAGACCAGCGAGGAGAGCCGGGCCCCGTCCACTCCCTGCAGGCTGCCGTTGCTGTTGGGCAGGATGAAGGCGTAGTTGATGTGGGTGAGCTTGTTGTACTGGATGGTGTTGATGTTGCCGGCCCAGGAGGGCATGTAGCCGACGCTCTTGAAGTTGTTCGGCAGCACCACGGCCTGCGCTGCGGTGGACGTGACGGTGAGGGTGGCGGCGGCGGTAGCCAGCGCGAGCAGGCCGGCGGCGAGGGCGCGGCGCAGTGGTGAGGACATCGGGGTCCTTCCCGTGGGCGGGGGACGACGCCCGCCCGCGCAGGGTTGTCGCGGGCGGGAGGTGCGGGACGCAGGAACGGGTGGGCCTCGAGGCAGCCAAATCTTAAAGAGTGTTAACTGTGCGCGTCAATCAACGATGATGGATTTCCTACCGACCGGTGTGGATACGGGGTTTGCCCAAACGACCGTTAAGCTGACGGTGTGGGAACCAACGAGCTGTATCCGCCGGATCGGCTGATCGCCGCGCAGCGCGCCACTGCCGCCGCCGGCCTTGACGCCCTGCTGCTCACACCCGGCTCCGACCTGCGGTACCTGACCGGGTACGACGCACACGCGGGGGAGCGGTTGACCTGCCTGGTGCTGCCCGCCGAGGGTGAGCCGACGCTGATCGTGCCGACCCTGGAACGCCCCGCCGCGGAAGCGTCCCCCGCGCCGGCCACCGGGGTACGCATCGTCGACCACGTCGACGGCACCGACCCGTACCCCCTGGTCGTCGCCGCCCTCGACGGCCCGGTCGCGGCGGTCGGGTTGGCCGACCGGATGTGGGCCGAGCAGGTCCTCGCGTTACGGGCGGCGCTTCCCGACGCCGCGCAGCGGCTCGCCGGCGAGGTGCTGCGGGAGCTGCGCATCCGCAAGTCGGCGGCGGAGGTGGCGGCGCTCGCCGAGGCCGGAGCGGCCATCGACGAGGTGCACCTGCGGATGGGCGAATGGCTGCGCCCCGGCCGCACCGAGACCGAGGTCGCCACCGACATCGCCGCGGCGATCCGGGCGGCCGGGCACGTCACCGTCGACTTCGTCATCGTGGCGGCCGGACCGAACGGGGCCAGCCCGCACCACGGCACCTCGGGCCGGCCGATCGGGGCCGGCGAGCCGGTGGTGGTCGACATCGGCGGCACGATGCCCTCCGGCTACCGCTCCGACTGCACCCGCACCTACCTGGCCGGCGGGTCGGCGCCGGGCGACTTCCTGGACTACTACGCGGTGCTGCGCGACGCCCAACGCGCCGCCGTCGCGGCGGTGCGGCCCGGCGTCACCGGCGCGCAGGCCGACGCCGCCGCCCGGGCGCCGATCGTCGCCGCCGGCTACGGCGAGGCGTTCCTGCACCGCACCGGTCACGGGATCGGGCTCGACGGTCACGAGGAGCCCTACCTGGTGGCCGGCAACGACCGCCCCCTGGAGGCCGGGATGGCGTTCTCCATCGAACCGGGCATCTATCTGGCGGGCCGGCACGGCGCCCGCATCGAGGACATCGTCGTCTGCACCACGGACGGCGTGCAACGGCTCAACACCACCCCCACGGAGCTCATCGCGCTATGACTGTCGACCGGATCCTGCCCACCGACGAGGCCCACGACCTGCTGGGTCTCGCCACCGAGCTCGCCGACCGCGAGCTCGCGCCGAAGGCCGCCGCCTTCGAGGAGCGCGCCGAGTTCCCCCGCGAGGTGCTGCGTACCCTCGGCCGGGCCGGCCTGCTGGGCCTGCCCTACCCCGAGGAGTACGGCGGTGCGGCGCAGCCGTACGAGGTGTACCTACAGGTGCTGGAGATCCTCGCCAGCCGCTGGCTCGCGGTCGCCGAGGCCGTCAGCGTGCACACCCTGTCCTGCTACCCGGTGGCGGCGTTCGGCAGCGACGAGCAGCGCAAGTTGCTGCCGGACATGCTCGGCGGCGAGTTGCTGGGCGCGTACTGCCTCTCCGAGCCGCAGGGCGGCTCCGACGCGGCGTCGTTGAGCACCCGGGCGGTTCGTGACGGCGACGGGTACCTGGTCTCCGGCACCAAGGCGTGGATCACCCATGCGCGGACCGCCGACTTCTACAACGTCTTCTGCCGCACCGGCGGGCCCGGCCCGAAGGGGATCTCCTGTCTGCTCGTCGACGCCGGCACCCCCGGCATCACCCCGCAGGCGGCCGAACGGACGATGGGTCTGCGCGCCTCCCCGGTGGCCCAGATCGCCTTCGACGACGCGCGGGTGCCGGCCGACCGGTTGATCGGCGGCGAGGGGGTGGGCTTCACCATCGCGATGTCCGCGCTCGACTCCGGCCGGTTGGGCATCGCGGCCTGCGCGGTCGGGCTGGCCCAGGCAGCCCTGGACTACGCGGTCTCCTACGCCCGGGAGCGGCAGCAGTTCGGCCGGTCCATCATCGATTTCCAGGGGCTGGGTTTCCTGCTCGCCGACGCGGCCACCCAGATCTCCGCGGCCCGCGCGTTGACCCTCGCGGCGGCCCGGCTGCGTGACGCGGGTCGCCCGTACGCGATCGAGGCGGCCAAGGCGAAGCTCTTCGCCACCGACATGGCGATGCGGGTGACCACCGACGCGGTGCAGGTGCTCGGCGGCGCGGGCTACGTGGCGGACCACCCGGTGGAGCGGTACATGCGCGAGGCGAAGGTGCTGCAGATCGTGGAGGGCACCAACCAGATCCAGCGGATGGTGATCTCCCGAGCCCTCGCCAAGGACTGAGGGCGGTGCGTGGCGCGGCTGCGGTGGGTTCACCGTAGCCGCGCCGACCGTGTGCTCTGCCGGGGTACCTCGTCGCCGTCGGGCGGTTTTCCCGGTAGGTTGCACGCCGTGGAGGAGATCGACCGCGCTATCGTCGCCGCGCTGACCGCCGACGGCCGTCTGTCGTACACCGACCTGGCCGAGAAGGTGGGGCTGTCGGTGTCCGCGGTGCACCAGCGGGTGCGCCGGCTGGAGCAGCGCGGGGTGATCAAGGGGTACGCCGCCCGGGTGTCGTTCGAGGCGCTGGACCTGCCGCTGACCGCGTTCGTGGCGATCCGCCCGTTCGACCCGTCGCAGCCGGACGACGCGCCGGAGCGGCTGGCGCACCTGCCCGAGATCGACTCCTGCTACTCGGTGGCGGGGGAGGATTTCTACATGCTGTTGGTACGGGTGGCCAGCCCGGCCGATCTGGAGCGGGTGTTGCAGGAGATCCGCACCTCGGCGAACGTCACGACCCGGACCACCGTGGTGCTGTCCACCCCGTACGAGAACCGGCCGCCGAAGATCAGTGCCGCGGCACCGAGTCGGTCGCGGTCCCGGGTGCCGGAGGAGCCGGCTGGTTCCACCGCAGGATGACCTGCCGGCCGTGCTCGTGACCGAGCGCGCTGACCGTGGCGGTCTCCAGGCGTAGCCGGCCACCCGCGGACGGGGGCAGGCCGATCCAGCGGGCGCCGAGCACCCGCAGGCTGTGCGCGTGACCGACGAGCGCGACGGTGCCCCGGTCGAGCAGTGGGGTGACGCGGTCCAGCACCCGGTCGATCCGTTCACCGACCTGCGCGGGGGACTCGCCGCCGGGGCAGCCGTCGGTCCAGATGTTCCAGTGCGGCTGGTCGGCGTGGATGTCGACGGTGGTGCGGCCCTCGTACTCCCCGTAGTTCCACTCGCTGAGGTCCTCGTCGACGGCGTCGACGGTGAGGCCGGCGAGTTGCGCGGTGCGCAGTGCCCGGGAGCGGGGGCTGGCCAGCACGGTGACGAACCGCCGGCCGGCCAGGAACGCGGCGAGGGTGCGCGCCTGTCGCTCGCCGTCGGGGGTCAGCTCCAGGTCGGTGTACGAGGTGTGCCGCAGGCTGGCGCTCCAGGTGGTCTCGCCGTGCCGGATCAGTAGGAGCTCTCCCATTCGGCCAGTTAACCACCGTGGCTGGGGTCGGCAGGCGGCCCTCCCTCAACCTATCTTCCTAGGACGCCTTAGCGGGTGTGCCCACCCGCACTGCCGGTTTCGGCACCGGGAGACCGGGCAAGCGTGCAAGGACAATCGCCAGACCGAGGAGGCGCGATGAGCTTCACCGAGAAGGCAAAGAACAAGGTCGAGCAGATGGCCGGCGCCGCGCGGGAGCGCGTGGGCGACATGACCGACAACGAGCGGATGCGTGGCGAGGGCGCCAGCCAGCAGAGCGACGCGCGCGCCAAGCAGGCCGGTCAGAACGTCAAGGACGCCGGTCGCAACGTGAAGGACTCCTTCACCAAGTGACCTTTGCGGTTCACTGGTCCCCGGGCATCGTCGCCCGGGGACCTGCCGTGTGTGGCGGCTAGTCTCGCCGGGTGACCGTGCTCCGTTCGCTGGTGTTGTTCGCGTTGGCCGCGTTGGCCGAGATCGGCGGCGCGTGGCTGGTGTGGCAGGGCTGGCGTGAGCAGCGCGGCCTGTGGTGGATCGCAGCCGGTGTGGTCGCGCTGGGCTGTTACGGGTTCGTGGCGACGTTCCAGCCGGACGCGAACTTCGGCCGGATCCTGGCCGCGTACGGCGGGGTGTTCGTGGCCGGATCGTTGGGCTGGGCGATGGTGGTGGACGGCTTCCGCCCGGACCGGTGGGACGTGACCGGCGCGGCTCTCTGCCTGCTCGGTGTCGCGGTCATCATGTACGCCCCACGCGGCGGTTCGGTCTGATCCTCACGCGGGTCTTGTGCAGGTGCGACGCCGCCGGCTGCTGGCGCTCGATGACTCTCGCGGGTGTTGTATCCCTATACCGCAGAGTCATATTCATACCTCTGCGGTATATCGTCCGCCGGAGCGGCGCCGCTCCGGCGGACGTGACACGCGTGCCAGTGCGCCGGCACGACACCGCGCGGGGGACAGTGAGGCGGATTCGCGTCTGCGATGATCTGCGGCGTGATCCGAGCTCGGCTTCGCCCGTTTCTTGGCGTACTGGTGGTGGCGGCCGTCCTCGGCAGCGCCGGGTGTGAGGCGTCCAGGGTGCCGCCGGCGGACCAGCCGGTCTTCGTCGGCTCGTCCGCCTCGTCGACCCCGGCAGTGCCGTCGGTAGGTGCCTCGTCGGCGGCACCGTCCACAGGTGTTTCCCCGGCCGTGCCGTCGGCCAGCGCCTCTTCGACGCCTGCGGTTGCCACGGTGCCGGGCGCGACGCCGACCGGGGTCCGTGCGCCGGTGCTGAACCACGGGCCGCGGTCCGGCAACAAGGTCGCGTTGACCTTCGACGCGGACATGACCGACGGGATGCTGGGCAACCTGCGTGCCGGTCGAGTGAAGTCGTACGCCAACCTGCGCATCCTCGACCTGCTGGAACGGGAGCAGGTCCCGGCCACGTTCTTCCTGACCGGTAAGTGGGTGCAGCGGTATCCGGACGTCACCCGTCGGATCGCCGGCAATCCGCGCTTCGAGTTGGCCAACCACACCTACGGGCACGCGGCGTTCACCGGCGACTGCTACGACCTGCCCTCGCAACCGGTGAACGAGTTGCGCGCCGACGTGGCCAAGACGTTCGAGGTGATCAAACCGTACGGGGGTCGGCAGACCCGCTACTTCCGCTTCCCGGGGCTCTGTCACGACGCGGCGGCGCTGGACGCCCTGGCCCCGCTCGGCGTGACGGTCGTCGACGGGGACGTGGTCAGCGGCGATCCGTTCGCGACCGCGTGGAAGCCGCTGGTGCGGGCGGTGTTGGACCACGTACGCCCGGGGTCGGTGGTCATCATGCATGTGACCGAGGCGAACGCCGCGATGACCGATGAGGCGTTGCCGCACATCCTGGCCGGGTTGCGCGAGCGGGGGTTGGCGCCAGCGCCGTTGTCAGAGGTGCTGGTCGGCGCCTGAGACGGCACGGTCCGCGTCGGTTCCGACGGCGCGCGTCCGGTGGGGTGTCACGGTTGGGGTCCCACCGGACATGGAGTGAATGTGAGCTCCGGGACAGAACAGGACGAGGACCGCTTCCGACGGGTGTACGCCGACGATTTCGAGTCGCTGCTGGCGTACGCGTTGCGGCGTGTCGCACATCCGGAAGACGCGGCCGACGTGGTCGCGGAGACCTTCCTGGTGGCATGGCGTCGCCGGCAGGACATTCCGATCGCCGGTGCGACCCGGCTGTGGCTGTACGGGGTCGCCCGGCGTGTGCTGGCCAATCATCACCGTGGTGGCGTTCGCCGGCAGCGCCTCGGTGAGCGGTTACGCCAGCAGATTGCCGCGTCGGTGGCCGATCCGGGAAGTGAGGTGCCGGAGCGCCTTGCCGTTCGGGCGGCGTTGGCGGGTCTGGCCGAGGTGGACCGGGAGGTGCTGATGCTCACCGTGTGGGAGGGGCTGCAACCGCATGAGGTCGCCTCAGTGCTGGGGGTGTCTCCTGCGGCGGTCCGGACGCGGCTGTCGCGGGCGCGGACGAGGTTGCGGGGGTTGGTTGGTGACGATCCGGGGCCGCCCGGACATGTACTCGACGTGCTGACCACATCCACCCGCAAGGAGGACTGATGACCACAGAGGAGCGTGTCGACCAGCTGGTTCGGGATTCCGACCCGGGTGGGCTCGGGATGATGGGGGACCTCGGCGGGGTGAAGCACACCCTCCTGGAGGACATCATGTCCGAGTCGTTGGTCCGGCGTAGCGTCGGGATGCCGTCGCGGCGGTTGTGGGTGCGTCGCTTCGCGGGCGTCATGACGGCGGCGGCCGTGCTCCTGAGCATCGTGCCGGCGTCCATAGTGTTACGGGGGCAGGGCGAGGATGACGGGGTCTCTCCGATCGTCAGCGCGGGTGCGGGAGCCGGGGCCGTCTTTTCCCCGTTGGCGATGAAGGCGGCGGAGAGGAGCCCGCGGTTGCTGATCGATCAGGCCGGTTGGACGGTCGTGGCCCTGTCCGAGTTCTCCGAGAATTCTGGCGTGGTCAGGTTTCGCCGGGGTGGGCGGGAACTGGAGATGAACTGGTATCCGGCGTACGTGTACACGGACCGGTATGCCGGTCAGCGCGATGCGGGGCCGGGGAAGTCGGTGCGGGTGGACGATTGGCCGGCCGATGCGTTCCAGAGCCTCAGCGGTGATTTCACTGTGCTGTTGCGTCCCCGCGACAACCTGGTCGTGGAGATGAAGACCTCCGAAAACTGGTCGCGCGAGGACCTGGACCGGGTTCTCACGGACATCGTTCGGGTGGACGCGCGGACCTGGTTGGCCGTTCTTCCGGCGGAAATGGTCATGCCGGTGCGGGAGCGGGCGGCGAAGGTGCTTGCCGACGTGCCGCTGCCGCCGGGGTTCGATATGGCTGCGCTGGAGGAGATCGGGGTGAGCGACCCGTACCAGTTCGGCGTGGGGGTGACGTCCCGGGTGGGTTGTGGGTGGATCGCGGAGTGGCAGCGGGCGAGGGCGAGCGGGGACGAGGCCGGGGTGCGGCGGGCCGTCGACGCGTTGCGGAGCAGTCACGGGTGGCGGGTGCTGCGGGACATGAACAAGACGGGCGACTGGCCGGAGGTGTTCTGGGAGTACGCCGACGAGGTCGCGGCCGGGACCCTGCGGCCCTCCTACGTCCAGGGCCTGGGCTGCCAGTGACGGAAGACGGCGGCGCCCCCGGGAAGACCACCCCGGGGGCGCCGCCGTCGGTGGGTCAGTCGTCGCGGTGGTCGTTCCACCACTGCTGGCCGCCCTCGGGCAGGGTGTCGATCGGGTCGTAGTAGGCGTAGCGCTTGTTGAGCGCCTCCAGGTCGGCGGATTCGATGGAGGTGCGGTAGTTCTTCGTCCAGTAGGAGATGCCGCGCTCACGGTCGTAGTCGGTGAGCATGTGCACCCAGCGTTTGCCGACGAAGGGCACGTCGCAGACGATCCGCGGGGTGGCGTAGCCGGGGAGGTAGCCCATGATGTCGTGCTGGAGTTGCTGGGCGTGCCAGACGGGGACCCGCCAGTGTTCGGCGTTGGGGATCATGTCGCACATGTAGAAGTAGTACGGCAGGATCCCGGCTTCGCCTTGCAGGGCGAAGCAGAGGTCGAGCAGTTCCGGGGTGGTGGCGTTGACGCCGCGCATGAGGACGCCCTGGTTGCGGACGTCGCGGACGCCGACGTCGAGGGCGGTCTGGGCGGCCTTGGCGACCAGTGGGGTGAGCGACTGGGCGTGGTTGACGTGGGTGTGGATGGCGAGGTTGACACCGCGGCGGGCGGCGGTGCGGGCGACGCGCTCCAGGCCTTCGACGACGTCGGGTTGCAGCCAGTGCTGGGGGAGGCCCATGAGGGCCTTGGTGGCGAGCCGGATGTCGCGGACCGTCTCCAGTTCCAGGAGTCGCATGAGGTACGACTCGAGGTTGCGCCACGGGACGTTGGCGACGTCTCCGCCGGAGACGACGACGTCGCGGACGCCGGGGTGGGCCTTGAGGTAGGCGATGTGGGCGTCGTAGCGGTCGACGGGCTTGAGGGTGAGCTTGAGTTTGTCGACGGCGGGGGTGGAGTTGCCGACGAGGTCCATCCGGGTGCAGTGCCCGCAGTACTGGGGGCAGGTGGAGAGCAGCTCGGCGAGGACCTTGGTGGGGTAGCGGTGGGTGAGCCCTTCGGCGACCCACATGTCGTGTTCGTGCAGGCTGTCGCGGCTGGCGTAGGGGTGTGACGGCCAGTCGGTGCGTCGGTCGGAGGCGACCGGGATCATGTAGCGGCGGATGGGGTCGGCGAGCAGCGCCTCGGTGGTGAGGGGCGCGAACGGCACCATCGTGTTGATCATTTGGGGTGGCACCAGCATCGACATGGTGGCCAGGGCCTTCTGGTCGGCCTCGAGGTCGGCGTAGAAGGTGTCGTCGATGAGGTCGCCGAAGACGGCGCGGAGCTGCTTGATGTTCTTGACGCAGTTGACGCGCTGCCACTGGGCGGATTCCCACTGGTCGCGGGTGACGTGGCGCCAGCCGGGGAAGCGGGTCCAGTCGGGTTCGACCAGGGGGCGGCGGTGGTATTCGTAGGGCTGCCCGGCGGTCGGTACGGCGACCGGGGCGTGACGGGGTTGAGGGATGCTCTCAACCGGTTGGGTCTGGGTCACGGCCCCTCCTCGGTGTTGCAGTTGATCGACGGGCCCGAAGGCTACTGGAAAATATTCGGTACAGAAACTAGTCTGCCGTAAGTTTTCCCGTTACGCGAGCCTTGACCGGGGCTTCGGACGGCTGGGCAGGGGAGGTCGGCGTGACGTCACCGGTGGGACTGCACCGCGTCGTGCAACCGGCGGGGGTGCTGCCGCAGGCAGCCTGGCGCCTGGACGCGTCGGCGGCGATCGCGCCGAACGAGGTGCGGATCCGGGTGCAGCGGCTGAACCTGGACGCGGCGAGTTTCCGGCAGTTGTCGGAGAAGCACGGCGGTGACGGCGACGCGGTCCGCGCCGAGGTGCTGGAGATCATCTCCACCCGGGGGAAGATGCAGAACCCGGTGACCGGGTCCGGTGGGATGTTGATCGGCACGGTCGAGGAGGCCGGTCGGCGGTCCCCGCTGGGGCTGAAGGTGGGCGAGCGGGTGGCGACCCTGGTGTCGTTGACGCTGACCCCCCTCGTCGTGACCGACGGGTTGGCGCGGTGGGACGGGCGCAGTGAGCAGGTGCCCTGCGACGGGTGGGCGATCCTGTTCGCCCGTTCCATCGCCGCGGTGCTGCCTGATGACGAGGACCCGCAGTTGTCCCTGGCGGTGCTGGACGTGTGCGGGGCGCCCGCGTTGACCGCGCGGGTGGTGTCGCGCTACGTCGAGGACCGGCGTCGGGTCGGTGACCCGACGCCGGTGCGGGTCGCGGTGATCGGTGGGGCGGGCAAGAGCGGGTCGCTGTCGCTCGCGGCGGCGCGGCGGGTGGGTGCCGCGCGTACCGTCGGGGTGGTGCCGGTGGCGGCGGAGCGGGACGCGCTGACGGCCGCGGGGCTGGCGTCGGTGGTGGCGTTGGCCGACGCGCGGGACCCGGTGGGGTTGTCCACGGCGGTGACCACCGCGTTGGGCGCGCCGGCGGACGTCACGGTGGTGTGCGTGGACGTGCCGGGGTGTGAGCACGGTGCGGTCCTCGCCACGGCGGACGGCGGCACGGTGATCTTCTTCTCGATGGCGACGAGCTTCTCGGCGGCGGCGTTGGGCGCGGAGGGATTGGCGGCGGACGTGACGATGCTGGTGGGCAACGGGTACGTGCCGGGGCACGCGGAGTTGGCGTTGGGGCTGCTGCGCGCCGAGCCGGGGGTGCGTCAACTGTTCGCGGCGAGGGTCGCGGCAGACTGAGGTCATGACGAACCCCTCGACGTTGTACCGCGGCGGCGTGCTGCACTGCCCCGCCGACCCGAGCGCTACCGCGCTGCTGGTGTCCGGTGGGCGGATTGCCTGGTTGGGGACCGACGGTGACGCGCCGCCGGCCGACCGGGTGGTGGACCTGGGCGGGGCGTTGGTGACGCCGGCGTTCGTGGACGCGCACGTGCACGCCACCGACACCGGGTTGGCGTTGTCCGGGCTGGAGTTGTCCGGGGTGCGCTCGGCGGCGCAGTTGTTGGAGGCGGTGGCCGGTTTCGCGGCGGGTCTGCCGGCGGACGCGGTGGTGCTGGGGCACGGCTGGGACGAGTCGGGGTGGTCGGATCCGACGTTGCCGGACGCGGCGGCGTTGGATCGGGCGGCCGGTGGGCGGCGGGTGTACCTGTCGCAGGCGTCGATCCACTCGGCGTTGGTGTCGTCGGCGCTGCTGGCGGCGTGCCCGCAGGCGGCGCAGGCGGCCGGGTACGACGCGTCGGGTTGGTTGCGGCGCGACGCGCACCACGTGGTGCGGGCGGCCGCGCAGGGGTCGGTGAGTCGGGCGCAGCGGGTCGCGGCGCAGCGGGTCGCCCTGTCGCACGCGGCGTCGTTGGGGATCGCGGCGGTGCACGAGTGCGGTGGCCCGGAGATCTCCGACGAGGAGGACTTCACCGGCCTGCTGGGCATCTCCGGCGCGGGGTTGCCGGAGGTGTACGGGTACTGGGGTGAGTTGGGTGGCGCGGCGCGGGCCCGGGAGTTGGGCGCCGTGGGCGCCGGCGGGGACCTGTTCGCCGACGGGGCGTTGGGTTCGCGCACGGCGCACGTGTCGCAGGCGTACGGCGACGGTGAGGGCTGCGGGCACGGGTATCTGACGGCCGAGCAGGTGCGTGATCATCTGTTGGACTGCGCGGCGCACGGCATGCAGGGCGGGTTCCACGCGATCGGCGACGCGGCGATCGGCACCGTCCTGGACGGGTTCGCGGCGGCGGCCGCGACGGTGGGTGTGGAGCGGTTGCGGGCGGCCCGGCACCGCATCGAGCACGCGGAGATCATGAACAAGCGGTTGATCGCGCGGTTCGTGGAGTACGGGGTCGTGGCGAGCATGCAGCCGGCGTTCGACCGGTTGTGGGGTGGCGCGGGCCGGATGTACGAGGCGCGGTTGGGGTTGGACCGGTCGTTGGAGTCGAACCCGATGGGTGCGATGCACTCGGTGGGTGTGGCGTTGGCGTTCGGATCGGATTCGCCGGTGACGCCGCTGGACCCGTGGGGTTCGGTGCGGGCGGCGGTGGCGCACCACAACCCGGCGCAGCGGATGAGTGTGCGGGCGGCGTTCGCCGCGCACACCCGTGGTGGGTGGCGGGCGGTGCACCTGGACGTCGAGGGGGTCCTCGCGTTGGGTGCGCCGGCGACGTTCGCGGTGTGGTCGACGCCGGCGGGGGTGGAGCGGGGTCTGCCGGTGTTGCAGGCCGAGGACCCGGACCTGCGGGGTCCGGACGACCCGACGCCGCTGCCGGTGTGCCGGCGCCTGGTGCTGCGCGGTGAGGTCATCTATGAGGAAGGGTCATCATGACCGGGAAGCTTGATCTTGATCCGGTGCTGGTGGCGCGGGCGCGGGAGTTGGCGCGTCGGGCCGGGCAGCCGGTGGTGGACCTGGCCCGCAGCCACACCACGGTGTCGGTGGAGCGGGCGGTGCTGCGGCTGGCCGGGGTGACCGGCGCCGACCCGGACGGTATTCCGTGGGTGAACCGGCTCGTCGACGCCGTCGCCGCGGACGTCGGTCTGGGGCACGGGGTCGCGGTGCCGGTGTTCGACGCTCTCGCGCGTGAGGGAATCACCGACGTGACGTTGCTGGCGCAGAAGGCCGCGGCCGGGTCGGTGCGGTTCGCCCAGCCCACCGGTCGGGCGGCGACGGCGGCCCGGACGGCGGCGCGCAAGGCGGTCGGGGCGGGCATCCGGCGCATCGACCGTCGGCGCGCCGAGCGGGACCGTCTCGTGAAGCGTCACGGTGACCCGGCGCAGCGGCCGTGGATCTACCTGATCGTGGCGACCGGGGACATCTACGAGGACATTCCGCAGGCGCAGGCGGCGGCGCGGGCCGGCGCGGACGTGATCGCGGTGATCCGTTCCACCGGGCAGTCGTTGCTGGACTACGTGCCCGAGGGCGCGACCCGGGAGGGGTTCGCCGGCACGTACGCCACCCAGGAGAACTTCCGGTTGATGCGCGCGGCGTTGGACGAGTCGTCGAAGGAGGTGGGCCGCTACGTGCGGTTGACCAACTACGCGTCCGGGTTGTGCATGCCGGAGATGGCGACCCTGGCCGGCCTGGAACGGCTCGACATGATGCTCAACGACTCGATGTACGGGATCCTGTTCCGCGACATCAACCCGGTGCGTACGTTCGTCGACCAGCGGTTCTCCCGGCAGGTGCACGCCCGCGCCGGGATCATCATCAACACCGGTGAGGACAACTACCTGACCACCGCCGACGCGGTCGACGAGGCGCACACGGTGACGGTGTCGCAGCTGCTCAACGAGTTCTTCGCCCACGAGGCGGGGCTGGCGGACTGGCAGTTGGGGCTGGGGCACGCGTTCGAGATCAACCCGGAGGTTCCGGAGTCGTTCCGCCTGGAGTTGGCGCACGCCCTGCTGGCCCGGGAGTTGTTCCCGGACGCGCCGTTGAAGTGGATGCCGCCGACGAAGCACATGACCGGTGACGTGTTCCGGGGCAACCTGCTCGACGGGTTCTTCAACCTGGCCGGTGCGCTGACCGGTCAGGGCATCCTGCTGGTGGGGATGATGACCGAGGCGGTGGTGACGCCGTGGTTGTCCGACCGGGACATCGCCCTGCAGAACGTGCGGTACGTGCTGGGCGCGGCCGGTGGGTTGCACGAGGACTTCGTGCCGGCGCCGGGTGGGTTCATCCGCCGTCGCGCCAACCAGGTGCTCGGTGAGGCGCTGGACCTGTTGGAGCGCATCGGGGAGCAGACGCTGCTGACGGCGATCGCCGAGGGCACGTTCGGGATCATGAAACGGCCGGCGGACCGGGGTAAGGGCCTCGCCGGGGTCGCCGCCCACGAGGCGGACTACTGCAATCCGGCCACCGACATCCTGGAGGCGTCAGCGTGAGCAAGGCGATCGTGCGCCCGTACGGGGACACCACCGGTGACGGGATGGTGCAGGTGTCGTTCACCCTGCCGGTGTCGCACGACAAGCGCGCCGAGGGCGCGGCGGTGCAGTTGGCCAACAAGATGGGCATCGACCCGGCGATGGTGGTGCACGCCAAGCCGATGGGCGACGGGTTCACGTTCTTCGTCGTGTACGGGCGGGTCAACCACCTGGTCGACCTGAACGCGGTGCAGGTGGTGGAACGGGACTTCGCCCTGCTGTCGGCGAAGGACGTCAACACGGTGATCAAGCAGCGGCTGCGACGCAAGCTGTCCGTGGTCGGGGCGTGCATCGGCACCGACGCGCACACCGTGGGCATCGACGCGATCCTCAACGTCAAGGGCATCGCGGGGGAGAAGGGCCTGGAGTACTACCGGGAGTTGAAGGTCACCAACATGGGGGCGCAGGTCAGCGTGCCGGAGTTGGTGGAGACCGCGAGGGTGGAGAAGGCCGACGCGGTGCTCGTGTCACAGGTCGTCACGCAACGCGACGCGCACCTGCACAACACCCGGGAGATGTCCGCGGCGTTCCGGGAGGCGATGCCGGCGGGGCGGCGACCGTTGCTGATCGTCGGTGGTCCCCGGTTCGACGAGACGATGACCGACGAGTTGGGTGTGGACCGCATCTTCGGTCGGGGCACCACTCCCGGCGAGGTGGCCAGTTACCTCGTGCACGCCCTGATCACGCAACGGAAGGCGATGGCATGACCGACGCACGGCTCGGGTTGACGGTGACGCACCGGCGGTATGTGCCGTACTCGCACGCGCACTACGCGGGCAACCTCGTCGACGGGGCGTACGCCCTGGCGTTGTTCGGCGACGTCGCCACGGAGGTGTGCATCCGTACCGACGGCGACGAGGGGTTGTTCGCCGGGTACTCCGATGTGCGGTTCACCGCGCCGATCCGCGCCGGTGACGTGGTGGAGGTGACCGCGCAGGTGTCGTGGGTCGGCACCCGAAGCCGCACCCTGGAGTTGTCCTGCGCGGTGGTGTGCCGGGGTCGCCCGGACCGCTCCGAGTCCGCCGCGGAGGTCCTGGACCCGCCGATCGTGGCGGTCACCGCGACCGGCACCGTGGTCGTTCCCGCCGCCACAGTGAGTCGCGAGGAGTGAGCCGGGTTTGCGAGCCCCGCGGTCGCGAACAGGAGGGCTCGTGACCCTGGCGGTCTGCGCGGACGTCGGGTCCACGTACACCAAGGCGGCCGTGGTGGACCTGGCCGCCGGTGTGCTGGTGGGAGCGGCGTCGGCGCCCACCACTGTCGGCACCGACGTGCTGCGCGGCCTGGACGCCGCGGTCGCGGCGGCCACCGCCGGGCTCGGCGTCCGCGACGTGCCGTGGTACGTGTGCTCGTCGGCCGGCGGTGGGCTGCGGCTGGCCGTGATCGGCTACGAGCCGCTGGTCACCGCGCAGGCCGGTCGGCGGGTCGGGTTGTCCGCCGGCGCGCACGTGGTGCACGTGGCGGCCGGTCGGCTCGGCTCGGCGGACCTGACGGCGTTGCGGGCGGCCCGATGCGACGTGGTGCTGCTGGTCGGTGGCACCGACGGCGGTGACGCCGACACGATCACCCACAACGCGACCCGGCTGGCCCGTGCCCGGTGGCGGGTGCCGGTGGTGTACGCCGGCAACGCCGACGTCCGCGAGGAGCTCACCGCCCTGCTGGAGGCCGCCGGGGTGCCGGTGACGGGCGCGGAGAACGTCCTGCCGCGCATCGGGGTCCTCGCCCCGGCGTCGGCGCGGGCGGCGATCCGCGCGGTGTTCCTGCGCCACGTCATCGGCGGTAAACGGCTGTCGAAGGGCACCCGGTTCGCGCGGCTGGTCCGCGCGGCCACCCCCGACGCGGTCCTCACCGGTGTGGAGGTGCTCGCCGACACCATCGGCGGTGACCTCGCCGTGGTCGACGTGGGTGGGGCCACCACCGACGTCTACTCGGTGCTCACCCCCGACGAGCGGGCCACCGGGCCCGGGCGGGAGGTCGCCGGCAGCCTGTGGCGGGCGCGCACCGTCGAGGGTGACCTGGGCATGCGGTGGAGCGCCCCCGGGGTGCTCCGCGCCGCCGTCGAGGAGCGGCTGCTCACCCCGGGCGACGCCGAGGACCTGACGGACGCGGCGGCCCGGCGGGCGGCCGACCCGGCGTTCCTCGCCGTCGACGACGCCGAGCGGGCCGTGGACGCCCGGATCGCCACCCTCGCGGCGACGGTGGCGTTGCGCCGACACGCGAGGGGCGCCGCGACGGGCGAGCGGGCCGGGCGGGACCTGCGTGACGTGCGGTTGATGGTGGGTTCCGGTGGGGTGCTGCGGCACGCGTCGACGCCCGTGTCCGGGCAGGTGTTGGCGGCCGTCCTCGCCGACCACGCCGGCGGGTGGGCGTTGCCGCGCGCCGCCGCCGCGGTGGTCGACGCCGACTACGTGTTGGCCGCCGGAGGGCTCCTCGCGCAGGAGCATCGGGTGGCCGCGGGGGCGCTGCTACGTCACCATCTGCGGACACATTGAGACGCGCCGACCCGACACGCCGTGTCGCAACACACGACAGGCCGGGTGTGGGTTGACAACCGACGGGGGTCGGCACGTACCGTCTTTGAGTCCTACCACGGGAAGCGGCTGTTGTTCGCTTCGTCCCTTCGTCCGCTGGCCGAGCGACATTTTTGAGCGTCATCGTCGCGGCGGCCAGGTCCAGCGGGCGGGGGTCGGCGGGGCGGCGCGAACCGGCCGCGGTTACCGGTGTACGGGCAGGGTGAGGTGCACGGCCAGTAGACAACGGCCCGGCGGGGGCAGCCAGTCCACGTCCGGTCGGTCCGAAGGTCGTCGTGCCCCATCCTCGCCACACCGGCCGGGAAGGGCCTGGGAGCATCGGGGCGCGGCGTGAGCCGCGCCCCGATTTCATCCCCGCCGACCGGTTCGTGCCCGACGGCCCGATGCGTCTGCTCCAGCCCCCGGCCAGGTAACCTTCGCCCCGTGATCGAGGTGAAGCCGTGACGACCCTGGACCGGGATGAGACCCACACCCCGGCAGCGCCCAACCGACCGGTCCTGACCGGTCGGCCGCTGCCGCTGCGGGTCGCCGCGCCCCTGGCCGTGGCCGCCGGCCTGGCCCTGCTGGTGGCGTTCCCCCCGTACGGGGTGTGGCCGGCAGCCCCGATCGGGGTGGCGTTGCTGGCCGCCGCCACCCACCGGCGGCGGATCCGCGCCGGCGCCGGCCTGGGCTTCCTCACCGGGGTCGCGTTCTTCGCGCCCCTGCTGGCCTGGACGAACCTGCACACCGGGTACCTGCCGTGGGTGCTGCTGTCGCTGCTGCAGGCCGGCTACCTGGCGTTGCTCGGCGCAGCCGCCGCCTGGGTGTCGCCGCTGGTCGACCGCGTCCGCTGGTCGTGGCCGGTGCTGACCGGGCTGCTGTGGGTCGGGCAGGAGGCCCTGCGGGACCGCACCCCGTTCGGTGGGTTCCCGTGGGGGCGGCTGGCGTTCAGCCAGGACACCTCCCCACTGCTGCGCCTGGCCTCGCTGGGCGGCGCCCCGCTGGTGACCTTCGCGGTGGCCCTCATCGGCGGGTTGCTGGTCACCGCCGTCTGGCGGGGTGGGGTCACCGCCCAGCGCCGCGCACCTGAGCCCACCACCGCGCAGGGCGACGCCGTGCCGGGCGCTGACGGCCCGCTCGACGCCCCGCCAACCGCCGGGGGTGCGGCGGGACGCCGGTGGGCGCCCGTGGTCGTACCGGCCGTTGTGGCCGTCGCGTTGACCGCCGGGGGTCTGCTGGTGCCGGTCGCCACCGCCGGGTCCGGCGCCACGGTCACCGTGGCGATCGTGCAGGGCAACGTGCCCCGCCTGGGCCTGGACTTCAACGCCCAACGGCAGGCGGTGCTCAACAACCACGTCGACGCCACCCTCGAACTGGCCGAGCAGGTCGCCGCCGGCCAGCAGCGGCAACCCGACCTGGTGGTGTGGCCGGAGAACTCCAGCGACATCGACCCGCTGCGCAACCCCAGCGCCGGGGCGCGGATCTCCCAGGCCGCCGACACCGTCCGCGCGCCGATCCTGGTCGGCGCGGTGCTGCTCGGGCCGGGCGTCGGGCAGGTCCGCAACGCGGGCATCCTGTGGCGGCCCGGCACCGGCGCCGACCTCGAGCAGCTGTACACGAAACGCCACCCCGTCCCGTTCGCCGAGTACGTGCCGCTGCGCGACGTGGCCCGCATGGTCAGCAAGCAGGTCGACCTGATCCGCAGCGACTTCGTGCCCGGGAGCACCCCGGGCGTGGTACGTGTCGGCCCGGCCGTGCTGGGTGACGTGATCTGCTTCGAGGTCGCCTACGACGAGGTGGTCCGCGACACCGTCATCGGCGGCGCGCAACTGCTGGTGGTGCAGACCAACAACGCCACCTTCGACGTGGCGGAGGCCCGCCAGCAGTTGGCCATGGTCCGGTTGCGGGCCGTCGAGCACGGCCGCCCGGCGTTGATGGCCTCCACGGTCGGTGTGTCCGGGTTCGTGGCACCCGACGGGCGGGTAAGCGATGCCACCGGGTTCAACACCCGGGAGGTCGTGGTGCGGCAGGTGCGCCTCGACGACGGACGTACCCTCGCCACCCGGCTCGGTTGGTGGCCGGAGGTGGTGCTCGCCGCGCTGGCCGCGGCGGCCCTGGTCGGCGCCGCAGTGCTGCGTCGGCGGCAACGGATCATGCCCGGTTAGCAACAGCCGGCTTCGCCGGCGGGAGCGGAGGAACCGTGATCCAGGCGACCGATACGATCCGACGCCCGGACGAGGTGCCCGGGGTGGGCCGGGTGCTGGTGGTGATCCCCACCTACAACGAGGCCGACAACATCGCGGCGATCGTGGGCCGGGTCCGGCGTGCCGCCCCGGCGGTGAGGATCCTCATCGCCGACGACAACAGCCCCGACGGCACCGGCGCGATCGCCGACGCCCTCGCCGACGGCGACGCCCACGTCCAGGTGCTGCACCGCCACGGCAAGGAGGGCCTCGGCGCTGCGTACCTGGCCGGGTTCGGTTGGGCCCGGCAGCGCGGCTACCAGGCGGTCGTGGAGATGGACGCCGACGGCTCCCACGCCCCGGAGGACCTGCCCGCGCTGTTGGACGCCGCCCGTGACGCCGACGTGGTGATCGGGTCGCGGTGGACCAGCGGCGCGCAGGTGGTCAACTGGCCGTTGCGGCGGCTGCTGCTGTCGCGCTGCGGGAACCTGTACGCGCGCCTGGCGCTGGGCATGCCCGTCTCCGACGCCACCGGCGGTTACCGGGTGTACCGGATCAGCGCGTTGGACGTCATCGACCTGGAGTCGGTGACCTCCCAGGGCTACTCGTTCCAGGTGGAGCTGTCCCGCCTGGCGCACCAGGCCGGTGTGCGGATCGTGGAGGTGCCGATCACCTTCGCCGAACGGGAACGTGGGGACAGCAAGATGAGCCCGAAGATCGTGGCCGAGGCGCTGTGGCGGATCACCGCCTGGGGTGTGCAGGACCGCCGTCAGGCGGTACGCCGAGGCCTGCACGGCACGGCCACCGGTCAGGCACGGTGGCCGTGAGCACGGACGTGTCATGCTGGATGAGCGGGACACGTCCATGGTGTCGCGGGAATGGCGATGAGGTGAGATGCGCCGAGGACTGAGGTTCGTACCGTTGGCCCTGTTGCTGGCGGTGGTGCTGGAGCTGGTGGTGTTCGTCGGTGTGGGGCGGGCGCTGGGGTTCGGGGTGGCCGTGCTGCTGGTCTTCGCGGCGTCCCTGCTGGGGTTGGTGCTGTTGCGCCGTGAGGGGATGCGCGCCTGGCGCGGTTTCCGCTCCGCCGCGGCGGCCGGGCAACCACCGGGCGGGCAGGTGACCGACGGGCTCGTCGGGTTGGCCGGAGCGTTGCTGCTCGCGGTGCCCGGTCTGGTCAGCGGGCTGGCCGGGTTGCTGTTGCTGGTGCCGCCGGTGCGGCGGCTGGCCCGCGCCGGGGTGCGCCGCGCCACCGAGCGGCGGGTGTCGTCGATGGTCGCCGGTGACCTGTTCGGCCCGCGTACGGTGCGGGTGCGTCAAGGTGCGCCGCAACCGACGGCGTCACCGACCCCGCAGCCGGAGCGACCGGTGGTGGTCGACGGCGGCCGCGCCATCGAGGGAGAGATCGTCGAGCCCGGTCGCCACTGAGGGCACTGAACGACGACGCCGCCCCCGGGATAACCCCGGGGGCGGCGTCGTCGTTCGTCGTGCGGCTCAGGCGCGGCCGCGACGGGTTCGGACCTCCTGCAGGCGCTCCTCGAGGATGTCCTCAAGCTCGGCGATCGAACGCCGCTCCAGCAGCATGTCCCAGTGGGTACGCGGCGGCTTGGCCTTCTTCTGCTCCGGCTCGCTGCCGTCGACGAGTCGGGCGACGCTGCCGTCGAACTTGCACTCCCAGGTCGTCGGGACCTCGGCGTCGACGGCGAACGGCACCTCGAACTGGTGGCCCTTGGCGCAGAGGTACTCGCGGGTCTGACGCGGCGCGAGCTCCGTGTTGCGGTCGGATTCATAGCTCACCGCGCCAAGGCGGCTTCCGCGCAGCATACGCTCGCCCATGATCGACTTCCCCTCGTTCGTGGTGCTGGTCTTCTGGGTGTAACGGTGTGTTCCCGTCGAGCCATTCCCGCCCGAGGGCGTGAGGCGTCCACGGGCGGACCGGGACCAAGGGTAGCCGGCCGGGACGGTCACCCGGCCAGGTGATCCCCGGGCGGGTCGCAGCGGCGGTGTGTCCGCTGCCACCGGGGATGTTAACCGCCCGGGCCCGCCGGAGGTTGCGGCGGCCCGCTCAGCCGTTCGCCTCGCCCGTCGGCCCCGGACCCAGCCGGGCCAACGCCAACGCCAGATCGCTGACCTGGTCACCGAGCTGCGCCACCCGCCGCTGGGCCAGATCCCGATCGGTTTCGGCGGCGTCGAGTCGTACCGTCAGGGCGGTGACCTGGCCCTCGGCGGTGGCCGTGGCCTGCCGGGCCGCGGTCAGCTCGGTGGTCAGGGTGTCCCGGTGGGCGGCGGTGGCGGCCAACTCCGCGCGCAGCCGCGCCGCGAGCTCGGCGGCCTCCTGCCGGGCGTCGTCGGCCTGCCGGGCCGCGACCAACGCCCGGTCGCGGGCCCGGTCGGCCTGCTCGCGGGCGCGGGCGGCGTCGGCGGCCTCGGCCCGGGTCCGTGCGGCGTCGGCGCGGGCCTGCTCGATCTGACGTCGCACGTCCTGCACCTCGGCCTGCCACCGCCCGGCCCGCTCGGTCGCCTCGGCGGCGGCCCGGGTGGCCCGTTCGGCGTCGGCGCGCGTCGCGTCCCGGTCCACGGTCAGGTCGGTCACCCGTTGCCGCTCGGTGTCCCGCTCGACCCGCAGGTCGCGCACCTCGGCGCGGGCCTGGTCCCGGTCGCGCTCCGCCTGGGCGCGCAACGCCTCGGCGGCGCTGACGTCGTGGCGTGCCTGGTCGCGGGCGGCCTCGGCGTGCTGGGCCCGCTCGTCGGCCTCGGCGGCCCGCCGCGCCGCCTGCTCGGCGCGCTGTCGGGCGTCGTCGGCCTCGGCGAGGGCACCACGGGCCTGCTCGCGGGCGCGAGCGGCGTCGGCCGCCGCGGCCTCGGCGTCGTCGCGGGCCTCGTCGCGTTCGGTCTGTGCCGCCGCGACCTCGGTGGCGGCCTCCGCGCGAGCCTGCGCGAGCTGCCGCTGCACACCCACCGGGGACAACTCGGCGTGCAGCGACTCGGTCAACGTCTCGACGATCTGGTCGAGGCGGTCCACCGCCTCCCAGGTGCGGGCCACCTGCCCGGGCAGGCCGGGGGCGTTGCGGTGGCGCATCCGGCTGTTGCGGGAGGCGCGCTGGCAGGCGCCGTCGTTGTCCCGGCAGTAGCGAAACGGCCGGCCCGCGCCGACACGCTGCGCCACTGGCGCTCCACAGTGGGCACACGGGCGGGTTTCGGTGGTGCTGGGCTGGGCGTCCATCGAGGGCGAAGTCTAGTGCCGACCCCTACCTCGTCGCCCGGGCGGTCGCGTCCAGGGTGTAGCGGCGTTGCAGCAGCAGGGCCGCGAGCATCGCCACCGCCGGCAGCAACCCGAACCCGTAGCGGACGGCGGCGAGCGCCGCGTCCGGCTGCACCGGCGACTCACCGGCCGTCGACGCCACGAAACCACCGACGGCCAGGCACAGGGCGTAGGCGTACGGGCCCAGCGCCGCGCCGGTGGCCTCGGTGGCCGTCCACACCCCGGTGTAGGTGCCGGCGCCGGTGGCGGTCCCGTCCGCTGCGGCGTTGGTGGTGCCGGCCGCGCGGATCACGTCGGGCAGCATCGAGAACGGCAGCAGTTGCATGCCGGCGAACGCCACGCCGAGCACCGTCACCGCGCCGATCAGCACCGGCAGGCCGGCCGGTCGACCCACCGCCAGCACCAGCGACCCGAGGGCGAACGCGCCCTGCGCGCCGAGCAACGCCCGTTGCTTGCCGACGCGGCGGGCCACCACCAGCCAGGCCGGGGTGACCAGTAGCGCCGGCGCGACGAACGCGGCCACCAGCACGGTCGTGAGGCCGGGGGCCCGCAGTTCGTACTCGGCGTAGTAGGGCACCCCGGCGAGCACCAGGTGGGTGGTGGTGGACATGGCCAGGTAGGCGGCGACGAGCCAGCGGAACTGCCGGTCGCGCAGCGCGGTGCGCAGCGCCCGCCACCCGCCGTGCCCCGCCGGGGCGGAGCCCGCCGCCGACCCGCGCAGCCGGGTGATGCCGGCGACACCGACCAGCATGGCCACCAGCATCCCGACGGCGAGGACCACGCCCATCCGCTGGTAGCCGGCGCGGGTCGCGGCGTCGCCGCCGGTGAGCAGCGGGGCCAGCAGACCGGAGACCAGGATGCCCAGGGTCAGCACGACCATCCGGAACGCCATCAGCCGGGTGCGTTCGTCATAACCGATGCGCAGGTCGGCCGGGGTGGCCAGGTAGGGGACCTGGTAGGCGGCGAAGAGCAGGTTGCCGACGACGAAGAACACCGCCACCCACGCGGCGGCCGGCGCGCCGGTCAGACCACCGGGCACCGCGAACAACGCGGCGAACGCGACCGGCAGGGCGCAGCCGAGCAGCAGCAGGCGACGCCGGTCGCCGCGTCGGGTCTGCTCGACGTCGGCGCGGTGCCCCACCCAGGGGTGCAGCAGCACGTCGGCGACCTTCGGCAGCAGCAGCGCGAGGCCGGCCAGCCACGGGCCGACGGCCAGCACGTCGGTGAGGAAGTAGAGCAGCAGCAGGCCGGGCACGGTCACCCACACGCCCATGCCGAGCGAGCCGGCCGCGAAGCCCGCCAGGGGGCCACGGGGGAGCGTCGTGTCGGTGCCGGCCGGGGGCCGCCGGTCGAGCCCGGTCATCGCCGCATCCTCTCCGCAATCCAACGGTTGCTGGATTCTAGGGGCAGAATGGCGGCCATGACCATGCCCCGACGCCGTCCGGGTCGCCCGCGACGCGACGAGACCCGGCCGACCCGCGAGGTGGTGCTCACCGCCGCGACCGCGCTGTTCGCCGAGCGTGGCTTCGACGCCGTCGGGCTGCGGGAGGTCGCCGCCGCCGCCGGGGTCGACGTCGCCACGGTCGCGCACCACACGGGTACGAAGGCAGCGCTCTACGACGCCTGCTTCGCCCGGGTCTTCGCCGCCGAGCGGGAGATCCTGACCGAAGCCGCCGAGCAGGCCCGCGCTGCTCTCGACGCGGGACCGGACTCGGCGCGGCGAGCCCTGCACGAGCTGGTCGACGTCTTCGTCGACTTCCTGCAGGACCGCCCGGAGACCACCGCGCTGTGGTTGCGTCGCTGGCTGGAACCACAGCGGCACGCCGAGCTGGACCAGCGCTACGCCGACCCGTTGTACCGGTTGGTCGCCGAGCTGCTCACCGCCGCCGCGGCGGCCGGCGCCCTCGCGGAGCCGACCCCGCACATCACGGTGCGCAGTCTGGTGTGGGCGACGCACGGTCACGTGGTGGCATTGGCGGCGGGCGCGCCGGGCGCACGGGAGCGGCGCGAGTTCCGGGCGTTCGTGCATCGCCTGCTCGACGGGTTGTACGGGCCGTCGGCCCCTTGACGGGTCGCCGCCCGGCGACGATTATCCATCGGACGTTGGATTAGATGGGGGCGGCGATGGGCGTACCACCTCAGGTGGCGGTGATCGGCGCCGGCGCGGCCGGGCTCGCCGCGGTCAAGGCGCTGCGCGACGCCGACGCGTCGGTGGTCTGCTTCGAGGCCACCGACCAGGTCGGCGGCCTCTGGGTGTACGGGGCACCCGACTCACCCGCGTACCGGACGTTGCACCTGAACACCAGCCGGGGCCGCACCCAGTTCGCCGACCACCCGATGCCCGCCGACTGGCCCGACTACCCCGACCACCGTCGGGTCGCCGGCTACCTGGCCGACTACGTCGACCGGTTCGGGTTGGGCGAGCACATCCGGCTGCGCCACACCGTCGAGCGGGTCACCCGGAATCCGGACGACACCTGGACGGTGGCCGCGAGCGCGCCGGACGGGCCGGTCGAGGTCACCGTCGACGCCGTGGTCGTCGCCAACGGACACAACCGGGTGCCCCGGCTGCCCGAGCCGTCGTACCCCGGCACCTGCACCGCCGAACAGATGCACAGCCACGACTACCGGGGTCCGGAGCAGTTGGTCGGCAAACGGGTCCTCGTCGTCGGCGGTGGTAACTCCGCGATGGACATCGCGGTGGACGCCTCGTACGCCGCGACCCGCACGTTGTTGTCGCTGCGCCGGGGCGTCTGGGTGGTGCCGAAGTACCTGCTGGGGCGCCCCTCGGACACCCTCAACGGGGCGCTGGCCCGCCGCCTGCCGTGGCGGCTGCGGCAACGCATCAGCCAGACGATGCTGAGCACCACCGTCGGCAACCCCACCCGCTACGGGCTGCCCGCGCCGAACCACGGCTTCCTGCAGGACCATCCGACGCTCTCCGACGGGTTGCTGTCCCGGCTGACCCACGGCGACGTCGAGGCCCGACCCGGCGTCGCCTCCGTCTACGGAGAGCGGGTCGAGTTCACCGACGGCCGCAGCGACAGCGTCGACCTGATCATCTGGTGCACCGGCTACCGGGTGGCGGTCCCGTTCCTCGACCCGGCGCTGCTCGGCGAGGGCGCCGACAGCCTGCCGCTGTACCGGCACGTGTTCCACCCGGACGCCCCGGGCCTGACCTTCGTCGGGCTGGTGCAGTCCACCGGTTCGGCGTTCCCCCTGGTCGAGGCGCAGGCCAAACTGATCGCCGCGCACCTCGCCGGCCGGTACGCGCTGCCGGACCCGCAACGACAGCGGACCGTCTGCCGAGCCGAACTGCGGGCCGCGACCGCCCGCTGGGGTCAGCGCCGTCCGGCGATGCGCGTGGACTTCGACGTCTACCTGGCGGAGCTGACCCGGGAGTTGGCCGCTGGAGGCCGCCGGGCTGCGGCCGGGGCCGGGCGGTGACGAACCGGTCCCTGGCCGGCCGGCGGGTGCTGCTGACCGGGGCGAGCGGCACCTTCGGTCGACATCTCGGGACGGCGCTGAGCGCCGCCGGCGCACGGGTGGTGGGGCTCGACCTGCACGCGCGCCCCGACGGTGACGTGCCGGTGCTCGGCTGCGACCTGACCGACCCGGACGCCGTGGCACCTGCGGTGCGGGCCGCCGTCGACCAACTCGGCGGGCTCGACCTGCTGGTCAACAACGCCGGGGTGGGTGGACCCGCCCCGGCCGAGCTGCCACCCGACGAGGTGGTCCGCCGGCAACTGGAGGTCAACCTGCTCGCCGCGTGGCGGACCACCGCCGCCGCGCTGCCACCGCTGCTCACCGCCCACGGACGGGTGATCTTCGTGGCCAGTCGGATGGCGGTGCTGCCCCTGCCGCTCGCCGCCGCGTACGGGGTCAGCAAGCGGGCCCTGGTGGCCTACGCCGACGCCCTGCGGCACGAGGTGGGCAGCCACGTCGGGGTCAGCGTCGTCTACCCGAGCATGGTCGCCTCACCCATCCACGACAGCACCGCCGAGGCCGGGCTGTCGTTGCAGGGGGTGTCCCGCCCCGAGCCGGTCGAGGGGGTGGTCGCTGCGATCCTGCGTACCGCCACCGCCCGTCGGGCACCTCGGGACGTGGCGACCACTGCCCGTGGGCGTCTGGAGATGGCCGTCGGCCGGCACGCGCCCGCGCTGGCCGACCGGCTGGTACGCCGTACCCTCGCCGCCCGGCTCGCCGCCGGTGACCTGGACGCCGCACCGCTGGCCGCCGGGATGGTCCGCCGCCACCGGGGGCGGTGACCGTCGGGTCAGGGCGTGGCGACCGCCGCGCGGGACCGGTCGGTGGCGATCCGGACGGCCAGCGCGGCGAGGGCCGTCCCGGTCACCCACCGCTGCACCCGTAGCCAGACCGGCCGGCGGGCGAAGAAACCGGCGAGGGAGCCGGCGGTGAGCACGATCAGCGCGTTCACGCTCAGTGCGACGGCGATCTGGGTCAGGCCGAGCAGCAGACTCTGCGCCGCCAGGTGCCCGCGCGCCGGGTCGACGAACTGGGGCAACAGCGACACGTAGAGGATGGCGATCTTCGGGTTCAGCAGGTTGGTGACCAGGCCCATGGTGAACAGCCGCCGGGGTGGGTCCGGTGGCAGCGGCGCGGGCGTGAACGGCGAGTGCCCACCGGGGCGCAGCGTTCGCCAGGCCAGCCACAGCAGGTAGCCGGCGCCGGCCAGTTTCACCACCGCGTACAGCGTCGGCACCAGGACGAACACGGCGGCCAGACCGGCGACCGCCGTGGCCAGGTAGACCCCGAAACCGGCGGCCACCCCGAGCAGCGAGACCAGCCCGGCGCGTCGACCCTGCGCCACCGAGCGGGACACCAGGTAGACCATGTTCGGGCCCGGGGTCAGCACCAGCCCCAGCGCGACCAACGCGATGCCCAGCAGCGCACCCGAACCCACCATCAGCTTCCCCCACTCGGTAGTCCCCACACCGACCGTAATCGGGACGAACATCCCGGCCGAGGGCCACCTCGCAGGCCGTGGCCTGGGATCCGTGGTGATCCGCCACCGGACGGGAATGGTCACCGGGCCCGGTGTGCTGACCTCCTGCGAGGCGTGTCGCCGTCCGGAGGCGGCGCGTTACCGTGACCGGGGGAGGTGCCGCAGGGTGACCGAAGCGTGGGAAGCGGCCGTGGAGGCGCAGATCCGGGGAGCCGTGCAACGCGGCGAGTTCGACGACCTGCCCGGCATGGGCAAGCCGATCCCCGGCCGTGGGACGCCGTACGACGAGTCATGGTGGATCAAGAGTTTCCTGGAGCGCGAGGCGCTGCCCAGCGACCTTCTCCTCCCCACACCGCTGCACCTGCGCCGACGCATCGAGCAGATCCCCGACGAGGTCCGCGACCTGCCCACCGAGCAGTCCGTGCGGGACGTCGTGGGGCAGTTGAACGCGCAGATCGTGGCCTGGCTGCGCAACCCCGACGGCCCTCGGGTCGTGGTGCGTCCGGTGAACGTCGACGAGGTGCTCCGCCGCTGGCGTGCCGAGCACGCCCCGCCCAGCGTCTCGACTCCGCCGACCCAGCGGGTGACAGTCGTCGCCCCGCCGCGCCGGTCCCGCCGGAACTGGTGGCTGCTGCCGTGGCGGCGCCGGTCGCGCTGACCCGCCTGGTGGGCCTCGCACGCCACCGGCAGACTGTGCGGATGGTGATCGAGTTACGGGCGTCGGACCTTGCCCTGCGGCCCTGGCGCGACGACGACCTGGACGCGCTGCTGGCGGCGTACCGGGACCCGGTTCTGCGGCAGTGGACCCGGATGCCGGTGACCAGCCCGGACGAGGGCCGGCGGTGGCTCTCGCGGACGCAGCAGGACTGGGCCGACGATCGGCGGTACACCTTCGCCGTCCTGGAGGACCACGCGGACGGTCCACGGCTGGTGGCGAACGTGGTGCTCAAGCGGGTCACCCCGGAGCGTCCCGCCCCGGAGGTGGGCTACTGGACGGCATCGTGGGCTCGGGGCCGAGGCGTCGCCCCACGCGCGGTCACCGCGCTCAGTCGGTGGGCGTTCGACAGGTTTCCCGAACTGACCCGCCTCGACCTGCTGCACCAGGTGGACAACCTCGCGTCCTGCCGGGTGGCGCAGAAGTGCGGATTCGTGTTCCAGGAGGTGCTGCCGGCCCGGCCGCCGTTCCCGCTCGACGGTCACCGGCACACCCTCGACGCCGCGTAGCGCCTCACTCCACGGCGGCGCGCCAAGTCCACGAGGTGCGCCGCGCCCGTCCGGGCAGCTCACCGCGGCCGGTCGCCCACAGCAGCACGTCGGGTGCGGGCCCGTCCGGGGCGTCCGGGAAGAGCCGCCTCAGCACCAGCGCGCTCAGCCGCTGCGGCGGCTGCCACGGCACGCCGAGACCGAGGGTGATGTCGTGGGTGTGCAGGAGAGTCTCGGCCACCCCCATCGCGGCGAAGCCGGCCGGGTCGCAGGGACCCCAGTGCCAGGCCCGCGTGTCGGTCGGGGCAGCGTCGACGGCGGCGGCGAGCAGCCCGGCGCAGGCGCCCACCACGGTGAGGGTCTGCGCCGGGCTGGCATCGGGGGAGATCCGCAGGTCGTACGGCAGGTAGCCGTCATCCGGGCGGCCGGTGACCTGACCGGCGTACGCGAGGAGGTCGTGCGCGACGTGCGCGGCGGTGGTCCAGCAGCTCCACTCCAGCGGGCCTGCCGGCACCGACCAGTCGCGCTCCTGGTGCGGCGTCAGCGCCCGCCGCATCTCGTCGGCCGCCTGGAGCAGGTCGGCGCCGGTCACCTCTGACATCCGTCGACCCTCGCAGGTCCCGTCGGGCGTGGCAATCGAGATCCTCCACCGGTCGCCACCCGTCGGATGACCCGGGCGATGCTGCGCTGATTCCTACCCGCCGAGTTGGTGCACCTGGTCCGTCACCGCCGTCAGGAGGGCGATGAGCGCGGGAGCGGGTGGCGTGTCCCGGGTGGCGGCGACGAGCCGCCGTCTGAGGGTGGTCTCGGCGATGTCCCGGATCGCGAGCGCGGGGTCGTCGCGGGGCAGGGTCAGGGCTGGCATGAGGGCGACGGCGGTCGCGGCGCGGACCAGTTCGAGTTGGACGTCGGCGTCGTTGGAGCGGTGCCGCAGGTCGGGTTCGTAGCCGCCGAGGGAACGGCAGGTCCCGACCACCATGGCGTGGTGGCCGGTGCCTTCGGCCGAGGCGGCCCAGATGTCGGACCGCAGGTCGGTCACCGCGACCGGTCCGCCGGACCGGGCGAGTGGATGCGCGGCGGGGAGCACGATCCTCAGGGGCTCTTCGAGCAGGAGCGTGAAGCGCAGACCGGCCGGTCGTGGGCGGGGATGGCTGTCGTACTCGTCGCCGATGACGAGGTCGACCGTGCCCAGGCGGAGGCCGGGCAGGGACTGTTCGAGTTCGAGTTCGAAGATTTCCACCCGGACCTGCGGGTGCTCGGCCCTCAGGCGCGCGACGGCGGGGATGAGCAGCCGGCGGGCCGCTGATTGCAGGCCCCCGGCGCGGACGGTGCCGCGGATGTCGCCGCCGAGGGCGGCGAGGTCGGCCTGCGCCGCCTCGGCGGCGGAGAGCAGGACTCGCGCGTGTTGGGCGAGCAGGTGACCGGCGTCGGTGAGCCGCAGGCCACGGCCGGCTTTGTCGAGCAGGCGGGCTCCCACCTCCTTCTCCAACAGGGCGAGTTGTTGGGAGACCGTGGACGGGCTGTAACCCAGAGCCGCCGCCACCGCGGCCAGGGTGCCGCGTTCCTCGAACTCACGCAGGAAGCGCAACCGCCGCAGGTCCAACTCGATCATGTGGAAATCCTAACGATTGACCTGCGGTAATCATCGCTGGACCTGATGGGTCAGGTCCAGTGATCCTTGCTGGATGGGTGCAGCACTGTGTCTCCTGTCCGCGGCGTGCTTCGGCGCCATGGCGATCTTCGGCAAGCTCGCCTACGACGCCGGCGTCTCGCCCGGGGCGTTGCTGCTGGTGCGCTTCACCCTGGCCGCAGTCCTGCTCGGGGTCGCCCTGCTGGTGCGGCCGGGTCTACGCCGCGCCGAACCCGATCCCTCCCCGGGGCAGACGCCCGGTCGGCCGGCGGTGACGGGTCGACGGGTGCTGGCCATCGCCGTCGGACTCGGTGCCGTCGGGTACGCCGCCCAGGCGAGTCTGTTCTTCTCCGCGCTGCAACTGATGGACGCCTCGCTGCTGGCCCTGATCCTCTACACCTATCCGGTCCTGGTGACCGTGGGGGCGGTGCTGCTCGGTCGGGACCGGCTCTCCCCGAGGCGCGGTGCCGCGTTGGTGGCCGCGTCGGGCGGAACACTGCTGGTCCTGCTCGGTGCCGGTGGCATGAGTTTCCATCCGCTCGGGGCGCTGCTGGCCTTCGCCGCCGCGTTGACCTACACGATCTACATCCTGGTCGCCGACACCGTCGTACACCGGCTGGCGCCGGTGGTGCTGTCCGCGCTGGTGATGTCCGGCGCGGCCGGGACCTTCGGGGCCCGCGCGCTGCTGAGCGGCGGCGTCGACCTGGACTTCGGGTGGCGAGGGTGGTTCTGGTTGGCCTGCATCGCCGTGGTGTCCACAGTCGTGGCGATGCTGACCTTCTTCGCCGGGCTGAGGCGCATCGGCCCGTCGTCCGCCGCCATCCTGTCCACCGTCGAGCCGGTGGTCACCGCCGCACTGGCCACACTGGTCCTCGGCGAGAACCTGACCCTGGTGCAGCTCGCCGGCGGCGCCCTGGTGCTGTCCTCCGTCGTCGTCCTGCAACGCCAGTCGGCCCGCCCACACCGGGACGGTCAGGACTCTCGCCCGGTGCCCCGCCGGCCGCAGGATCCGGCCCGCGACGACCTCGCCGAACCGACGGCGGTAGCGCCGTAGGCACCGACCGGTTCCCACTCCCACCGGGCGTTGTCAGCCGGCGGTACCGGGATGCGAGTCGAGGCGCTGGGTCGAACCCGCCGCGAGAGCCTGGTCGACGTGCTGGATGCCCGCGCGGATCAGGTCGCCGTACTGGTCGCTCGGCAGGTGCTCGGCGAGACTGCGAGCGGTCGTCAGGTGTGCCCGGGCCCGGGCGGTGTCACCCAGTCGCCGGTGCACGTCGGCGAGGTTCAGGTGCAGCGACGGCAGGAAACCCTGCACCTGAAGCGCGTGGTGGTGCTGTCGGGCACGTTCGTCGGTGAGGTCGGTGGCGGCGGCGAGGGCGCGTTCGTCCCACACCAGCTCGACCTCGGGGGTGTCCTGCAGGTCGGCGAGGTAGTGGGCCAGGGTGCAGCGGTGCAGGGCGTCGCCGGTGGCGCCGATCTCGTCCCACAGCGCGGTGAGGAGTTGCCGGGCTCGGGTCGGGTCACCGGTCTGGCCGAGCTGCACCGCTTCGATGATGCGCGTCATGGTCGGATCTGGTGTGGGCTGGTCGTCCATGCCGCCGATGGTCGGGGCTCAACCCGGTCGAGGGTCAAGCCACAACCGCACCGACTACCGATCCGGGCGCTCCCCGAGGGTGGACACGACGGCCCGTTGCAGCACCGCCGTCGTACCCAGCACCGTCCCGGCCGGCCCGTCGGCGGTGTCCGCCACGAGATAGCTGCGCTCGCCGAGGTACTCGTACGTCCGCTCGTCGAAGATCCACTCGTCGCGCCTGTCGAGTTCGGTGTGCCCGACGGCTATCCCTCGCCGGCCGGCGGCGTCGGTGACCCCACGGACCACCTCGACCCCGGGGATCTTCGCCGCCGCCCGGTAGAGCGCCGCGCTCGTGTGGGGCGGCACCAGCGACTCGCGCAGGATGTCACCGATCGCGGTGAAGGCCGCGCCGTCGCGGCTGTTACCCCGACCCCGTTCGCCCCGCTCCCGGTAGAGCTTCGTCAGCAGCGCGTCCGGGTCGGTGGGTAGATCGACGAGCGCCGCGTTCGGCGTCACGTCGCTGAGTCTCGACTGTCGGGGGATCACCTCCGCGAGGGGTACGTCGAAGCGCGGCTCCCGCAGCAGGCCCTCGCCCGGCTCGTACCGCGGGATCCAGAGCTCCCGTTCGCGTACCGGTTGTAGCCGGGCTGGCCCGTCGCCCACCTCGGCGTACGCGCCCTTGCTGCGGATGTAGACGTACTCGCCCTCGCCGGACGATGGTCCCGGCTCGTCGCCGGCCGCCTCGGCCATCCGGTTCAGCAACAGCGTGGCACCGCCGTGTTCGCCCGGCGCGACCGCCACGACCAGTGGCGCGCTGTCCGGCGCCCACGGCTGGGTAACCGCACCGGCCGCGACAACGGCGGTCAGCACGCCCGCCGCCGGCGCGAGCACCAGCATCCGTCGCGGCCGGTGGACCGGCCGTCCGATCTCGTTCAACAGGTGGTGTCGCAGTGCCTGCCGGCGCGCGGCCGGCATGGCCGGCACGTGCGGGGCGGTGCGCTCGCTCATCGGTGCTCTCCCTGCTCGACTGGGATCTTTCGGGTACGTGCCATCTCCTGCTCGGCCAGCGCCCGGAGCCGGGACCGGGCCCGTGACAGTCGCGAGCGCACGGTCCCGACGGGTACGCTCAGCGCCTCGGCCGCCGCCACGTAGTCCAGTTGCGACCACACGCACAGCAGGAACACCTCCCGGTCCGCCCGGCGCAGCGCCCGCAGCGCCGCCACAGCCGCGGCGACCTGGTCGGCGTCGTGCATCCGGCCGACCACCTCGTCGGCGAAGTCGGGGACCTCGTCGCGTGTCGGCAGTCGCCGTAACGCCTCCCGGTGCCGTCGCGCCGCTCGCCGCCGGTTGCGCAGCACGTTGGTGGCGATGCCGAGCAGCCACGGCCGGAGAGTGTCCCCGTCCGGGCGCAGGGACTCGCGAATCCGCCACGCCTCAAGGAAGGTCAGCGACACCACGTCGTCGGCGAGCACCGGATCGCTCCCACTCCACACCGCATGGCGACGCACCGCGTCGGCGTGCCCGTCGAAAAGCTCCCCGAACGCCTCGGTGTCTCCCGCGCGGATTCGGCTCCGCATCTCAGCTGTCACACCGGTACCTGTCCGCAGCCGCCCCCGAGTTCCCGTATTCGTCAGGCGACGGACGACCTGTACTGGCCGGATCGCGTGACGCCCTGCTGATGTTGGCAGACTGGCTCGTATGACAGGTCTGACCGCCGAACTCGTGGTTGATGGTCGTGACCCGCGAACCCCGGTACTCGCCCGGGACGGGCGTCTGCTCTGCTACGTCCTCGCCCCGAGCAGCCGGACCGGTGACCACCTCGACACCGAGGTCTGGTACGTCGACATCGATGTCGGCGTGTCGCGCCGGGCGACCGCCGACACCGCAACGGAGTCTCGGCCACGCTGGTCGGCAGACTCGGCGACGCTGTTCTTCCTGTCCGACCGCGCCCACCGCGGCACCCCGCAGGTACACAGGCTCACCGTCGCCGACGCCACGGTGACCGCGTTGACCAGTTGGCGCGTCGGCATCATCGACCATCTGCCCCTCGCCGACCCCGGCCTCGTCGCTCTGCTCGCCGAGGACGAACCCACCGAGGAGGACGAGCGCCGTGCCCGGGACCGCGACGACGCCATCGTCGCCGGCGAGCGGGAGCCACGGGCCCGGTTGCGGCTGCTCGACCTCGACACGGGCAGCGTCACCACACCCGATGTGTTTGGCGATCGACACGTCGTGGAGCTGCGGCAACGACCCGACGGCGGCCCGCTTGCCGTGCTCACCCAGGCCAGCGCCGACAGCGACTACGGCCCCCGCACCGGTCGGCTGCACCTGTTCGACCACATCACCGGGACCGTTGAGGAGCTTGGACCGGTCGCGGTCGACGCGCGTTCCCTGGCCTGGTGGCCGGCTGAGGACGGGTGGCACCTCGGTTACCTCGCCCTCACCCCACCGGGCCTACACGCCGGTAACGCCGTGTTCGACCTCGCCCTGGGCAGCCGCGTCCTGCGCAATCGCACCGCTGATCTCTCGATGTGCCCCACCGAACTGTGCCAGACCGATGCCGACGCGCTGGTGGTGTTCGCCGACGGCCTGAACTCGACCCTGGCCCGGCTCGGCCCCGCTGACCTCACGATCCTGTCGCAGCATCCGGGACGCCTCGACAGCCTCACCACCAGTGGTGCCGGTGAGAGGATCGCCGCGCTGACCGGTAGCCGGTATCAACCCGCCGACGTTCACGTCGGGCCCTCGGCCGGGCCGCTACGAAAGATCACCAACACTCGTCCAGAGCTGAACGGGCTCGCTCTCGGCACACAGGAACGGCTGGCCTACCGGGCTGCCGACGGACTCGCCCTCGACGGCCTGCTCGTCCTCCCGGTTGGACAAACCGCCACCGAAGGACCGTTCCCGCTGGTCACGATCGTGCACGGCGGCCCGTACGATCGCTACGCCGACCGTTGTCAGTTGTTCTGGTTCCCTAGCGCCCAGTGGTTGGCCACCGCCGGCTATGCGGTGTTCCTGCCCAACCCGCGCGGTGGGCAGGGCCACGGCCACCGGTTCGCCGCCAGCGTCGCCGGTCGGGTCGGTCAGGAGGAGTGGACCGACATCCAGGCTGGCATCGACCTCCTCATCGCGCGGAACATCGCCGACCCCCACCGGTTGGGCATCGCCGGGTGGAGCCACGGCGGCTTCATGTCCACGTGGGCCGTCGGACAGACCGACCGGTTCCGCGCCGCGTTGGTCGGCGCTGGCATCGTCGACTGGGGCATGCTCGCCGCGACCGGGGAGAACGGCCAGTTCGAAGCCGCGCTCGGTGGGAGCACCGGCTGGTCCGGCGTCGGCCCACACCGACACGACACGGTCAGTCCTGTCTCCTTCGCCAGCCAGATCCACACTCCGGTGCTCATCCTGCACGGTGCCGAGGACACCAACGTCCCCCTCGGACAGGCCGTGTACCTCCACCGGGCGCTGCGCCACTTCGAGGTCGAGCACGAGTTCGTGATCTACCCGAGAGAGGGTCACTCGATCCGGGAACGCAATCACCAACTCGACGTCATGCGCCGGACTCGCGCATGGTTCGATCGCTGGCTAGGGCCTGACCGAGGGCGCGTCCCAGGCCGAGACACGCGCCCACCTGCGAGACCCGCTCTCGCCACCGACCCGAATTCCGTCTTGCCATGACTGCCGGTGTGCCCGCCCCGACTCTGGTCTGCCTGGTACCGGCGTTCCCAGGAAGACCAGACCTCTGGCTGCTCGCCCGGCCGTTTCGCAGGCTTGAGGCGTGAGAACGCACGACAATCACTTCGTGCCGGCATGCACCGAGCGCAAGGGCGCCAAGCGATGACCGCGGCGGCCGACCACAGGAAGAGGGAAGAACAGTGAGCAAGTACGCGCTCGTCACCGGCGCCACCTCCGGCATCGGCAGGGCCTTCGCCGAACGTCTGGCCGCCGACGGCTACCACCTGGTGATCGTGGGCCGGCGCGAGGACCGGCTGGCAGAGTTCGCCGCCGCACACCCCGAGGTCACGGTCAGGACCGTGGCCGCCGACCTGTCCACCACCGCGGGCATCGACGCGGTCGCCGAGATCTGCGCCACCGAGCCGCTGACCATGCTCGTCAACAACGCAGGCGTCGCCCACTACATGCCCCTCGCCCAGCTCCCCGCCGACAAGGCCGCCGAACTGGTCAACGTCAAGGTCCTCGCCCCCACCATGCTCACCCGCGCGGTGGTCTCGAGCATGCAGGAACGCGGCAGAGGGGCCATCATCAACGTGGCCGGCATGATCGCGTTCAGTGGCCCCGCCCCGCACTCCCAGATGCCCCGCCGCGCCGTTTACGGTGGCAGCCTGGCCTACCTCGTCGCCATCTCCCAGACCCTCAGCGCGGAGCTGGAGGGCACCGGGGTCACCGTGCAGGTCGTGTGCCCGGGTGTGGTGGCCACCGAGTTCCACGAGCGTCAGGGCCTGGACCTGAGCAGGCTGCCCCGCATGTCGGCCGACGACGTCGTCGCCGCCAGCCTGCGCGGCCTGGAACTGGGCGAGACCGTCTGCGCCCCGGGTGTCGAGGATGCCAGCCTCCTCGACGCGGTCTTCCAGGCCGATCTCGCCGCGTTCGGCGCGCAGAGCCCCGAGCTGGCCACACGTTATCGAGCAGCCTGAACCGACACGGCCGTCGGCCCGGCGCACGGCCACCGCTCGCGCCACCGGCGCGAGCGTCGTCACCGGGGACGAAGTCGCGTCGCGCCGGCTCCTGGACTGCGGATCGCAAGGTCGTCGGGCGGCCGCTGACCCCGGCTCATCGGGTGGCGACGAGGGCCTCGAGCGTCGAGCGCGCCGATGTCGGGCGGCGGCCGATGAGGGTCTGCAACGTCGGGTCGGTGACGGTGAACTCTCCTCGACGCGCCGCGCGGTACATGCCGAGGGTGAAGTCGGCCGCTGCGACCGGCATGCCGCGCTCGATGGCTGTCGCCCGCCACTGGTCGTCGCTGACGACGATGCGAGTGACAGCGCGGCCCGTGATGTCGGTCAGGATGCCGGCCACCGCCTCAAGGTCGAGCGTCTCGGCTGCGGTCAGCGCCGGCGTGATGCCGTCGAGTGGGCCCTCCTCGGTCAGGGCGATGGCTGCCGCCTCGGCCAGGTCGGCGTGCGCGGTCCAGGACACTGGGCCGTCCGCCGGCGCCACGAGTTGACCGGTCTCCAGCGCCGTGCCGATGGAGAAACTCAGCGTGCTGGCGTAGAACCCGTTTCGCAGGGCGGTGAAGGGAACCCCCAGGCCGGCCAGGTGCTCCTCCGTCGCGGCGTGCGTGGCCTGAGGGGCAAAGAGCGAGTCCAGGGAGGCGGCCTGGTGGCTGGTGTACAGGATTCGTTTGGCCCCTGCGGCGTGGGCGGCGTCGATGGCGGCGCGGTTGGCGACGAGCGCCCCGCCGCCGCGGATGGCGGCGGACACGATGAGTACCTTGTCGGCCCCCTCGAAGGCGTGCTCCAGGGTGGCCGGTTCGGTGAAGTCTCCGGCACGGACCCGGACACCGCGCTCGGCGAGGCCCGCAGCCTTGTCGACGTCACGCACGCTCACGCCCACGGCGTCGGGTGGCAGTCGGTCGAGCAGGCGGTCGACGATCTGGGACCCGAGTTGACCAGTGGCACCGGTGACGACGAACATGATGAACACTCCCTTGTTATCAGCGTTACATCGGCGACGTTATCACCGATATTCCGAGGTTAACAAGACGCTGTTAGCATTGGTTCATGGTGACGACGCAGGACACGGCATCCCGCGACGACGTCCGTGCGGGCATCGTCGCGGCAGCAACCCAACTGCTGCGGGAGAAGGGCGCGAACGCCGTGACGACACGCGCCGTCGCCCAGGCCGCGGGTGTGCAGGCGCCGACCATCTACCGCTTGTTCGGCGACAAGGACGGCCTCATCGACGCCGTCGCCGAGCACGTCATGGCCACCTACGTCAGCGGCAAATCGGCCGCAGCGGACGTCGCGACGGGCGACCCGGTCGCGGACCTGCGCTCCGGGTGGCGCACGCACGTGGAGTTCGGCCTGACAAACCCCGAGCTGTACGCGCTGATCGCCACGCGGGGGAGCGGCGCGCCCTCGCCGGCGACGGTCGCGGGCCTCGACGTACTGCGTCGCCGGGTACGGCGACTCGCCGCAGCCGGCCTCCTACGGGTCGACGAACAGCGCGCGCTCATGATGATCCACTCCGCGGGCAACGGAACCATCCTCGCCCTACTGGGAATGCCCAGCGAACAGCGCGACCTCGGTCTGGGCGAGGCCATGCTGGATGCGGTACTCAACAGCATCCTGGCGACAACTCCGGCGACGCCCGACACGACCACGAACGCGGTCGCGGTGACATTCGCGACGGTGCTGCCCGACCTCCCGGGGCTCACCGACGCCGAACGCGCGCTGATGGCCGAGTGGCTCCACCGGTCGCTGACTCACTGAGGCCGTGGTCACCTGACGGATCATCGATTTCCCTGCGGCGGCGCTGACCTGAGGGTCAACCAGGGAGGCTTCACCCGCCAGGGGCATCGCCGACTGCGAACCGATCGAGGGCACGAAGAACCTGCTCGCGCGTCTCGGTGCTGCCGAGATGTCCTGCGCTCTCGATCACGGTCAACGTCGAGTCGGGCCAGGCGCGGTGCAGGTCCCACGCTGTTTGCAGCGGCCCGCCCAGGTCGAGCCGGCCATGGACGAGGACACCGGGGATGCCGGCCAGTTGATCGGCATCGCGCAGCAGTGCGCCTTCCTCCAGCCACGCGCCGTGGGAAAAGTAGTGCGCGCAGATTCGCACGAAGGCCAACCGAGCCGCGGGAGGGCGGTCGCCGTACGGATTGGATGCGCCGCCGGTCTCTCCGGACAGGACCGCGTCTTCCCAGGCACACCAGTCGATCGCGGCCCTGTCCCGCACGGCGGCGTCAGGGTGTTCCATGAGGCGGGCGTACGCGGCGACGACATCCCCGTCGCGGGGTGTGCCCGGGGCTCCTTCGAGGAATCGTTGCCACTGCTCGGGGAAGAACCGGCCGACGCCTCGGTAGAGCCAGTCGATGTCGGCGCGTCGGGTCATGGTGACGGCGGCGATGACGATCTCGGACACCCGCCGGGGGTGTTGCTGCGCGTAGGCCAGGATGAGCGTGGAGCCCCAGGAACCGCCGTGCAACAGCCAGCGGTCGATGCCGAGGCGTTCGCGTAGCCGCTCCATGTCGGCGATCAGGTGCCAGGTGGTGTTGTGCCGCATGTCGGTCGACGGGTCGCTCGCGTGTGGCGTACTGCGGCCGCAACCACGCTGGTCGAACAGGACGATCCGGTACCGGTCTGGATCGAAGTACCGGCGCGCGCCGGCCCCACACCCGGAACCGGGCCCGCCGTGGACGACCAGCGCCGGCTTACCGCCCGGGTTGCCGCACACCTCCCAGTACACGACGTTCCCGTCGCCGACGTCGAGCATGCCGGTCTCGTACGGCTCGATTGGCGGATGCAGCTCGGTCAAGGTGCAGACCTCCAGGAAGCGGGCAAGGGAACCAACCGCATTCTGGCGCTCGCCCAGCGACGATCCGGTCCAGGAATTGACCGAGCCTGCGGATCTCAATTACTGGATTGTCGTTAACGATAATCCAGTAAATAACTAACGCAAAAGGTGCGCAACGGACGTGCATCATAATGACAGTTCTTGGGCGTAACGACTCAGGCTGGTGTGGTGCGAGCAGAACCGGGTGCGAACGTCACGCCAGGTCGTGGTCGAGACCGTGGTGCCGAACCTCAGTCCGCCTGCCGCCCGTACGCGGCACGGGCTGCGGCGACCTCTGCGGACTGACGCGCGCGCCACCGCTTCTGCGCCTCGTTGTTGCACTCACGACAGACCTTGCGGTACCGACCACTCGTGGGGTCGATCTCCCGCTCGTGCCCGTTGCGGCACTGCGGCTGCTGGGTGCGGTTGCGGCAACTGTCGGCGTGGGTCACCTGCCGCAGATGGGTGGGCTCGATGCAGTCCGGCACGCCACACAGGTGGTGCACCTTCAGGTCGGGGTCGTAGCCACCGACGAAGACGACGTACGCCGTGATGTGCGCCCAGGCCCGGCCGGCGACCTTCTGGTACCCGCCTCGCTGGCTGCCGTAGCCGCGCACGATCAGACAGCCGTCGTCTCGACGAACCGAACGTTCGGCGAGGTACGCGCGAAGGGTTTCCTCCGTGAAATGCCGGGACAAGCCCTTCACCTGCGACAGCATCGCACCAGGCTAGATCAAAGCCCCGACAGGCCCGATCGGCTGGCCCGCGCGAAGCCCGATCCGGGTCAGGCCGACCCGTGGGCGGGCAGGTCGAGGAGATCACGGGCGCCCTGACGCAACAGGGCCGCAGCGACGGACGTCCCGAGGGTGATCGGATCCGCCGCCCACTCGTGTACGTCGAGGACGGTCTTGCCGTCGAGGCTGATCACCCTCGCGCGTAGGCCGAGACGACCGTCGGGTTCGGTGCGCGCGAGCGCGGCGATCGGCGAGTGACAGTTGCCCTGGAGGATGTGCAGCATGGTCCGCTCGGCCATGGTCTCCTGCCAGGTTCGCGGGTCGTTGAGGCTCGTGGCCAGGTCGCGGGTGCGGGTGTCGTCGTCGCGGCACTGCAGGACCAGGGTGCCGGAGCCGACCGCCGGGATCATCGAGTCGACGTCGATCGGGTGGGTGATCCGGTCGGTCTGCCCGATCCGTTGCAGACCGGAGACCGCGAGCAGGAGCGCGTCGTACGCCTCGCCGGCGTCCAGCTTGGCCAGTCGGGTGTTCGCGTTGCCGCGGATGGGCACCGGAACCAGGTCGGGCCAGTGCAGGGCCATCTGCGCGACCCGCCGTACGGCGGAGGTGCCGATCCGGGTGCCGGCGGGCAGTTGCTCGATGCGGATCCCGCCCGGGTGTACGAGGCAGTCCCGGACGTCGTCGCGGGCGACGTAGGCGGCCAGCACCGTGCCCGCCGGTGCCGGCCGGTCCCCGGGTACGTCCTTGACGCAGTGCACCGCCAGGTCGACGTCTCCGGTCAGCAGGGCGGCGTCCACCTCCTTGGTGAACGCCCCCTTGCCGCCCAGCGCGGCCAGGTCGCCGAGCCACCGGTCCCCGCTGGTCGACATCGACATCACCTCCACGGTGACGTCGGGATGCCGGTCGGCGAGCATCGCGCGGACCCGCTCGACCTGCGCCAGCGCCATCGGAGAGTTGCGGGTGCCGATGCGTAGCAGGCGGGAGTCGGACATACCGGCGAGAGTAGACCGTTGCACACGCGCATCGACGGCCAGGCCAGCACGTCGGGACGTTTGGTACCTCAGACGTGTGCGCGGCTGCCCGTCGAAGGGATCCAGCCGATCCGCTCCTCCGGTCGGTCGCGGCACCCACGCCCTAGGATCGGCTGGTGTTCCGGCCGACGTACCCGATCCGTACCGCGCGGCTCACCCTGCGTCCGGTCAGGTCGGATGACCTCGACGACGTGTACGCGTACCAGCGCAGGCCCGACGTCACGCGGTGGATGCGCGGTGCCGGGCCGCGTACCCGGGAGCAGTCGCGCGCGTCGGTCCTCGCCATGACAGGCGAGGACGCGCTCCGCGCGGAGGGCGACTGCCTGACGCTGGCCGTGGTCGAACGCACCGGGGTGATCGGGGCCGTCGAGTTGGTGTGGCGCAGCGAGGTCGACCGGACGGCCGAGGTCGGGTTCGTCTTCCACCCTGACCACGGCGGTCGCGGGTTGGCCACGGAGGCCGCCGCGGCGTTGGTGGACTGGGGTTTCGCCGAGTTCGGGCTGCATCGCGTCTACGGTCGGTGCCACGCGCGCAACGACGCTTCCGCTCGGTTGATGCTCCGCCTCGGCATGCGTCAGGAGGCCCGTCACGTGGCGAGTTACCTGTTCGAGGGGGAGTGGGCCGACCAGTTGGTCTTCGCGGTCCTAGACCACGAATGGCGGTCCCGGGACCCGGGTTGATCCCCGCGTGGGCCGGCGGCGCTCGATAGATTGACCGCCATGTCATCAGTGGACACGCTCGACGGTTGGGAGTCGCTGTCGCCGGAGTTGCGGAAGCGGCTGGCCGCGGCCGACCTGCCGGACACCCTGCGCCTCGACGAGTACGACCTGTTCCTGCTCGGCCCGGATCTGGTCCAGCGCGACGGGATGCTGCGATTCGGGTACGGCACGGACGCGTGGGGCGGCGAATTCTGTCTCGATCTGGAATCCGGCGCGGTGTACGTCCTGGGCCACCACGGGTCGCTGACGTTCGTGAACTCTTCGATCGAGTTGTACGCGCGCTCGCTTCGCCTGGTCGCCGGTCTCGCGCCCGCGATCGTCGGTGGTGACCCGGATGAGTGGGAAGACGCCAAGGACGAGATGCAGCGTGTCATCGCGGAGTGGGACGAGCAGGCGATGACCTCGGACAACTACTGGGACGCCCTCTCGTGGGACATCGCTACCGGCAACTACGCCGACCAATCGGACCTTTAGCTCTTTTCCGAAATGTCAGTCGGGGCTACTTCGTTAACATTGACCGCCTAGCATCCCTCGGGTTCGTATGACATAGACGTACGGACATGTCCGGGCTCGCCTGTGACAGGCGGGTCAACAAAAACATCACTCGTGCCGCCGCGCGATCGTCGTCGCGCGTTGGGGGGCCATTTGTGTCACGGGTGCGAAGGGGGACAGCGAATCTGATGGGCAACGTCATCAAGGAGCGCTCGCGGATCGCGGTGCTGACGCGACTCGCGGCGGTCCTGGTCCTGATCTGGTCGGTGATCGGCATCGCGCCGGCCGCCGGACACGCCAGACCGCAGGCCGCCGCACCATGGCCGATCATCGATGCCCGGTGTGCGCCGATCACGCCGGAAGGCCTGGTCGGCTACGGGTGCCACAAGCTGAGCGTCTACCTGCAGGAGGCGCGGATCGATCTTCGGTACAACCGGCCGCCGAAGACCACCGACAAGCTGTACACGAACGTCCGGGGCAACTACGCGATCGCCCAACTGCAGGACGGCAAGTACATCATCGGTTACAGCGATGGTCTGAAGCACGCCGAGGCCCGGCTGATCGACCAGATGCAGGGCAAGGCACCGCGCATCGAGTTCGACCCGAAGACCGGCAAGGTGTCGTACCAGCCGGCCAAGGCATCGCCGATCAAGGAGGGTTACTCCGAGATCGAGCCCTGCAAGAACTCCTGTGACCGGGACCTGAAGAACGCCAAGGTCCGCGACAAGTTCACCTACAGTCACCGCTGGAACGCCAAGCCGGGTGAGGACGAAAAGGCCCTGCGGGACCGGACCAATAACCGCAACACGGGCGCGAAGCAGGTCGCGGTCCAGACGCTGCTCAAGACGAGGCAGACCGGCCCGATCCTGCCCAAGACGCCGGAGGAGTTGGCCAAGGGCAGCGCGGTGAGCAAGGCGGTCGGGAAGCAGTTGGGACCGATCCGGCCGGGTGGCATCGACTTCTCGTCGGTCCAACTGCGGTACGTCACCGACGGTGGCGGATCGACGGGTGACACGTACTCGTTCGAGACGGCGACCACCCCGGGCCAGGAGTCGAAGGACGGCACCGTCCAGATCTACGACGCCGACGAGGCGCTGAACACCTGGATGACCGTGGAGTCGGCGCGGTTCTGGGTGAACCTGAACCCGAGCCAGCCGGACAAGGTGATCGACGAGTACCTCGGCCGTACCGCGGTCGGTCGCATCATGCTCGACGCCGACCTGGAGTTGAAGCGGGCCTGGACGCGGTTCCAGGACCCGAAGACGGCGGTCGGCCTGGAGTACTGGAACCGGATGACCGGCCTGGACGGGGCCTGCATCCGGCAGTGGATCGTCCCGAAGACGGCGACGATCCGCGAGGAGGGCGACCGCCTCTACATCCTCGACGCGCCGCTCGAGGTGAAGGCCGAGGCGTTCGACTTCACGATCCCCGGCAACCCGGACTTCACCTGCCCGGCCAACCCGGAGCCGTCGATGGCCGTCTACCGGGATCTGCTCCTGCCCGAGTTGAACAAGGCCGTCAACGAAGCGGCCGGGTTCAAGGACCTGCGCCGGGTCTACATCAGCCGGGTGGCCGCCGAGTGGTACCGGGCCCGGATGGCGGCCGACGGCCGGGCGGCCGAGGCCGGCATCGACAGCAACGACGTCAGCACCCTGGAGCGGGAGGACGACTGGAGCCCGACGGACGTCTTCAACCAGTACGTGAAGGAGATCTCCGCCACCACGTACGAACTGCCGAACGGCGTGAAGGTGACCGCGGGCGGCGTCGACTTCACCCAGCCGGTGAAGACGACCAAACTCAGTGACACCAGGTTCAAGGAAGAGCACGCGACTCTGCCGACCACCGTCGACAAGTCGCTCACGGCGGTCACCAAGACCCCGGACGAGAAGCAGGCCTACCTGGGTGGCACCGACGAGATCCCCGAATTCGTCGTTCTGAAAGCGGCGACTCCGCGGCCGGGTGGCGGGGATGGCGGAGGTGGTGGCCTGCCGGTCACCGGTGCGTCCATCTTCACCATCGCGGCGGCTGGCATCCTGCTGGTCCTGATCGGCGTGGTGGCCCTGTGGCACACCCGCCGGGTGCGGTGGGTCGTCAAGAAGTAGGTCACGTGGTCCCGCCGCGCTCCATTGGAGGGCGCGGCGGGACCGTCGTGTTTCCCCATCTCGGTAACCAGACCTCGGCGTCGGGTATCCGGGTCCGCGTGTGCCGGGAGTCGAGGTGCTCGCGAAGCGCGACGAGCGCGGGATGCGGGTTGTCGTCGCGCCAGATCAGGGACATGGGATAGATCGGCGCCGGATCGCGTACCGGCACCCGCCGCAGGTCGTAGCTGTCCGGCCACAGGTACCGCGTGCGTTCACCGGCCAACGTCGCCAGGTGCGCGGAGTCGGCGATCTCGGCCAACAGCGCCTCGTTCCCGAAGACCGGGCCGACAACGTCGATGGTGAGGCCGAACGCGGCGGCGAGTTCGTCGTAGTAGTCGGCCCACTCGGTGCCGGGAGCCATGCCGGGCATCCAGATCCGGTGCGCGGCGAGTTGGGCGGGCGTGACCGCGCGGGCGTTGGCGAGCGGGTGGCGCGGCCCGACGAGAAGGTCGTGGTGCTCGTCGATCACGCGAACGACTCTGATCGCGGCGGGCAGGTGCCGGGCGCGGACGGGCACGGCGTGGAAGGACGCGTCGACCGCCCCGGCCTCGACGGCGGCGATCGCGGCGTGGACGTCGGCGTCGAGGGTGACGACGTCCAGGTCGATGCGTGGGTACGCGCGGTGGAAGTCGTGCAGGACCACCGCCGGGGCGGTGCGTCGGCTGTGCACGTCGACGCGCAGGGCGCGCCGACCCGGTCGTACGGACGCGTCGGCGCGCGCCGCGACGCGGATCAGTTCACGGGCGTGCGGGAGGAACGTCTGACCGTCGATGGTGAGTTGGGCGCCGCGAGGCGTGCGGTTGAACAGGCGTACCTCCAGGTCCTTCTCCAGCGCCGCGATCCGCTTGGACACGGCCTGCTGGGTGATCGACAGCGCGGCGGCGGCGTCCTGGAACTGGCCGGCGTCGGCGGCGGCGACGAAGGTACGCACGGCGTCGAGATCCACGGCGTGGACCCTACCCACACAACGTCTGGTTGTGGCTGCCGGCTCGTTCGGTTGTTTGATCCGTGGTCCTGCCTTTGCTTTGCTCGCATCGGTCAACGGTGAGTTGTCCGGAGACGGGGTGAGGCGTGGTCGCGAGACGGTCCCTGGGCCGGCGGTTCGGCTGGTTGTGGGCGTCGTACGCGGTCAGCGCGTACGGCTCCGGTTTCGGTTTCGGGGCTCTGCCGTTGATCGCCGTGCTGGTGGTGGATGCCAGCCCCGCCCAGGTGTCCGCGCTGTCCGCGGTGGGCCCGGCGGTGGGCGCGTTGGTCGCGTTGCCGCTCGGTCCGTGGGTGGAGTTCCACCGCAAACGGCCGGTGATGATCGCGATGGACCTGGTCCGGTTCGCTGCCCTGCTGACGATTCCCGTCGGGTACGCCCTCGGCCGGGTCACCTTCGCGCAGTTGCTGGTCGTCTCGGCCGTCGTGGCCACCGCCAAGATCGCTTTCGGGGCGGCCAGCGGCGCCTACCTCAAGGCCCTGGTCCGGCCGGACGACCTGCTGGTGGCCAACGCGCGGTTCGAGTCGACGACGTGGAGCGCCATCGCGCTCGGGCCGCCGCTGGGCGGCGCGGCGGTCGGCGTGTTCGGGCCGGTCGCCAGCATCGGGGCCGATGCGGTCAGTTACCTGCTGTCCGCGCTGGGGATCACCGCGATTCGCGGTCGGGAGGAACGCCCCCGGCGCGGCGGCGGACGCCAGGGCCGGGCCGGTGAGGTGCTGGACGGTTGGCGGCACCTCCTGACCCACCGAGGTCTGCGGGCGCTCTACCTCAACCAGTTGCTCGTCAGCGGACTGATCATGGCCACCGAGCCCCTGCTGGCCGTGCTCCTGCTCGGCGACCTCGGATTCCCGCCCTGGCAGTACGGGCCTCGCCTTCGCCGTGCCCTGCGTCGCTGGACTGGTCGGCTCACGCCTGGCCCACCGGGTCGTGACACGGTACGGCCAGTATCGGATCCTGCGTACCGTCGGGACGGTGCGCGCGGTCTGGCTGATCGGGCTGGCCTTCGTCCAACCCGGCGTCGCCGGTCTCGCGACGGTGATCGCGGTCGAGTTCGCGATCATCCTGAGCATGAGCCTGTACAACCCGGTTCTCGCCACCTATCGCCTGGAGCAGACTCCCCGAGATCGCACCGTCCGTACGCTCGCGGCCTGGTCGATCGGCACCAGCGCCGCCATCGCGGTCCTCAGCGCCCTCGGCGGACTGCTCGCCGACGCCACCAGCCCTCGCACGGCCATCACGGTCGCGGGACTGCTGATCCTCGCCAGCCCGTTGCTGCTTCCCGGCCGCCCGACGGTCGCCCCGGCGCCGGATCGTGAACTGGTGACGACCGCCCCGACGTCCTCGTGACCCAGCGCCCCGTACCGCACGTCGCCGTGGTGGTCGACCACCACGGCGACGTGCGTGCCGGTCGGCACCTCAGCTCTGGCGGCCGAGCCACTCCCGGTAGGCGGTGGGTGCGATGACCGCGCCGTCGGAGGCGATCAGGACGTCACCGGGAACGGCGGCGAACATGCCGGCGGTGTCGTCGGTGGTGACGGTGCGCTGGTCGCCGCGGGCGGCGAGGGTGATCCGGCCCAGCTCGTCGAGGGCGAAGACGTCAGGGCCGGCGACGTCGCGGATGCCCTGCAGCGGCGCGCCCATGCTGACGTCGGCGACGGCCTGCGCCACGTCCGCGGCGGCCATGGGCTGCACCGGGGTGCTGGGCAGACGGACGGTGGTGTCGTCGGCGGTCCAGGACAGGATCGCCTCGACGAACTCGAAGAACTGGGTGGCGCGCACGATCGAGTACGGCACGGGACCGGCCTTGAGGATGTCCTCCTGGAGGACCTTGGCGCGGTAGTAGGCCAGGTCGGGCACCTGGTCGACGCCGACGATGGAGAGCACCACCGCGTGCCCGACACCCGCGCGCCCGGCGGCGGCCAGGAGGTTGTCCATGGTCGTCTGGAAGAAGGCGGGCGAGGCGTCGTCGAAGGTCGGAGAGTTCGTCAGGTTGACGACGACCTCGGCGCCGGTGAGCGCCTCGGTCAGGCCCTGCCCGGTGAGCAGGTCCACCCCGGTGGACGGCGAGAGCGGCACCGCCTCGTGTCCGGCGGTCTGCAGGATCTTGACGACCTGTGACCCGATGAGGCCGGTCCCACCCAGTACGGCGATCTTCATGGTCATGCACCTTCCTGTGACTGTGTGGTCCTCTGTCGGGCTTCGCGCCGCCAAACTCGGACCTCTTCTGTCCGAGAACTATACTCGGACACAATGAGTCCGAGTAGCGGGGTGACTAGGGTGACGTCATGAAGATGTCCGGCGGGGTCGAGTGGGCGCTGCACTGCTGTGTGGTCCTCACCGCCAGCAACACGCCCGTCCCGGCGGCCAAGCTGGCGGAGCTGCACGACGTCTCCAGCAGCTACCTCGCCAAGCAGCTTCAGTCCCTCGCCCGCGCCGGGCTGATCCACTCGGTCCAGGGCAAGTCCGGCGGTTACGTCCTCACCCGCGCCCCGGAGAGCGTCACCCTGCTCGACGTGGTGCGTGCCGTCGACGGGCCCGGGCCCACCTTCGTCTGCACCGAGATCCGTCAGCGTGGCCCGTTCGCGACCCCGGCCGACGCCTGCACCACCCCGTGCCCGGTCGCGCGTGCCATGTGGGCAGCCGAGGACGCGTGGCGGCAGGCGCTCGCCGCGGTCACGATCGCCGATCTCGCCCGCGACGTCGACGCCAACTCCGGGCCCGAGGCACTGGTCGGCATCCAGACCTGGCTCACCAGCGGAGCAAGCTGAGCGCGGTCACCCGGTGTGGCGTACCTCGGTGTCCCAGATCTGCGCCCACGGACGCCGCAGCCCCCGGCACACGTGGATCGGGCCGCCGTTCTCGTCGTTCTCCACCTCGACGCGCTGGTCCACCCACCCGGCCTGCGTGCACGACTCGAACCAGGAGGTCAACCGACCGGGACCGTCCCACCCGACGGCGATCACCACGTCCGCGTCGGCGGGTGGCCGACCGAAGTCGACCATGCTGTTGTGCCCGGAGTACGCCCTGGGAAGGTCACGGGCCGGGCCGTAACGAGCCACGGCGCCGGCCTCGCCGTAGTTGCCGGTCAGGATCACCGCCCGCGAGCGCTCCTCCGGTGGCAATCCACGATGGACCGCGGCGACCGAGTCGGCGAACGCCGGCCAGCCGATCGTCTCGCCCGCGTCGTAGTTGACGTCGACCACGAAACCGGGCAACCGGTCGGCCGGCAACACCGGCAGCAGCAGCACGATGTTGGGTAGCAGGAACGGCACCACAGCCAGCCCGAGCAACCCCCGACGCAACCGGACCGACCCGCGCGACGCCCACGCGGCGGTGACCACCGCGCCGGCCGCGGTGAGGACCAGCAGCAGCGGGGCGTCGTAGTAACCCTTGCCGCCGGCGACCAGCACGATGCCGACCACCACCAACCAGGCCCAACCCACCGCCCGGTACGACCGCCACGCCGGTCGCCGCAGCAGGGCGACGAAACCCGCGATCCAGATCGGCACGGCGTACGGGCTGATGATGACGAACTGAAGCGTGAACGCCTCTAGGCGGCCACTGTAGGAGCTGTCCCCGCCGGAGATGGAGGCAGCCACCCCGAGTTGCGGAAAGCCGTGCGCCGCCTGCCAGATCAGGTTCGGGGCGGCCAGCAGCACCGCGATCCCGGCGGCGGCGAGCACCCACCGGTCCCGCAACAGCCGACGCGGCCCGGCGATGAGCACCCCGGCGATCAGACCCACGGCCAGCAACGCCGGCAGCACCTTGCTGAGCATGCCCACGCCGAGCGCCAGCCCGATGCCCAGCGCCCAACGGCTGTCACCGGTGCGCAGCAGACGCACCGCACACCACGCCGCGACCAGCCAGACCAGCAGGTCGACGGTGGTGGTGCTGAGCAGGTGCCCGCTGGCGAGCACGATGCCGGACAGCGCCGCGAGCACCGCCGCGAAGGTCTGCGCGCCCCGGCCGGCGCCCAACTCCCGGGCGATGGCGGCGACCAGCAGCACCGCGCCACCGGCGAGCAACGCCGACGGGGTACGTAGCACGACCAGGTTGCCCGGCGCGATCGTGTCGAGCAGCCGGGCCAGCGCCGGGACCAGCGGCCCCTGGTCGACGTAGCCCCAGTCGAGGTGTCGGCCGGCGAGCAGGAAATACAGTTCGTCGCGGTGGTAGCCGTAACGGCCCGCGAGCAGCAGCAGTGTCACGGCGGTGGCGGCGGCCACCAGCCACGGGCCGCGCGTGGGCGCGGGTGGCGTCGCCGACGGCGGCGACTGGGTGGGCTGGTGCGGTCGGTCGATGTCGATCGCGGGATCGCTCACGGACTCATGATGACCGGCTCCGTCGGCACGTGGGTGCCCGTGCCGGCGTTCGGCACTGTGCCGTGTGCGGGCGGTCGGGCCGAGTGCGAAGATCAGCTTGTCACTCGGACCGAAAGGACGATATGCGCTATCGCAATCTGGGCGCCACCGGCACGGTCGTGTCGACCCTGTGCCTCGGCACGATGACCTTCGGCGCGGAGACCGACGAGGCCGGCAGCTTCGCCCAACTGGACCGGTTCGTCGAAGCGGGCGGCACCTTCATCGACACCGCCGACGTCTACTCCGCCGGCGTCTCGGAGGAGATCGTCGGACGCTGGCTGCGGGCACGGCCCGACATGCGGGACCGCCTCGTCATCGCCACCAAGGGACGCTTCCCGATGGGCCCGGGGGCCAACGACGCGGGGCTGTCCCGGGTGCACCTCACCCGCGCTCTCGACGCCAGTCTGCGGCGCCTCGGCGTCGAGGCCGTCGACCTGTACCAGGCGCACGCCTGGGACCCGCTCACCCCACTGCCGGAGACGCTGCGGTTCTTCGACGACGCCGTCAGCGCCGGCAAGATCCGCTACGCGGGCGTCAGCAACTTCACCGGGTGGCAGTTGCAGAAGGCGGCCCTGCTCACCCAGCACCTCAACCTCACCCCGATCGTGACCCTGCAACCGCAGTACAACCTGCTGGCCCGGGAGATCGAGTTCGAGGTGGTGCCGGTCTGCGAGAACGAGGGCATCGGCATCCTGCCGTGGTCACCGCTGGGCGGTGGTTGGCTGACCGGCAAGTACCAGCGCGACAGCGCACCCACCGGGGCGACCCGGCTCGGCGAGAACCCGGAGCGGGGCGTCGAGGCGTACGCGGGTCGCAACGCCGAGGAACGCACCTGGCGGGTGCTCGACACGGTGCGCCAGATCGCCGGCGACCGGGGTGTGTCCATGTCGGCGGTGGCGCTGGCCTGGTTGGCGGCCCGACCGGCGGTCACCTCGGTGATCCTCGGTGCGCGTACCACCGAGCAACTCGACGACAACCTGACCGCCGCCGACCTGGATCTCGACGCCGAGCAGATGCGGTTGCTGGACGAGGCGAGCGCGCCGCTCGTGGGCGACTACCCGTACGGCGGGGCCGGTGTGCGTCAGCGCGCACGTGACCTGCCGACCGCCTCATGACGTCGTTCCCCGAGCCCACCACCCCGGCCGGCAGCCGCACCGAGGTCTTCCTGCGCTACCTGGACTACTTCCGCGAGTCCATGGTGGCCAAGGTGTCCGGGCTGGACGAGGCGGACCTGCGGCGGAGCCGGCTGCCGTCGGGGTGGACCCCGTTGGAGCTGCTCACACACCTGTGCCACGTCGAGTTGCGCTGGATCGAGTGGGGTTTCCAGGGTCGGGACGTCGCCGAGCCCTGGGGTGACCGTCGCGAGGACCGCTGGTACGTCGCCCCGGACGAGACCCGGGAGGACCTGGTGGCGGCGCTACGGGCGCAGGGCGCACACACCGCCGAGGTGGTGACGGCCCACGACCTGGCCGAGATCGGCGCGCCGGGCCCGCGCTGGAAAGGCGCGGACCCGGCGTCGCTGGAGCGGGTGCTGTTCCACCTCGTCCAGGAGTACGCCCGCCACCTCGGCCACCTCGACGTCGTCGCCGAACTCGCCGGGGGCGCGACCGGAGAGTGAGGCGCCGGCTCGATAATGGGGCAATGCCGCTGCTCGTCGCACCCGCCCTGCCCGCCGGGAGCCTCGCCGCCCAGGAGCAACCCCACCTTCCGGTACGCCCCGGGCTGGCGCTGCGGCCGTGGCGTGACGACGACGCCACGGCCGTCCGGGCTGCCTTCGACTGTCCGACGATCCAGCGGTGGCACGTCCTGCGCCTGGACGACGATAACGAGGCGCGGGCGTGGACGGCGCAGTGGGCCGGCCGTTGGCGCGATGAGAGCGCCGCCAGTTGGGCGATCGTCGACGCCGACGACCGACCAGTGGGTCAGGTGGGACTGCGGGGCGTGCTGCTGGCCGAGGCATCGGCGCACGTGTCGTATTGGACAGTGCCCACCGCGCGCGGTCGGGGGATCGCGACCGAGGCGCTGCTCGCACTGACCCGGTGGAGTTTCACGCTGGCCGGGTTGTATCGGCTGGCGTTGGAGCATTCGACGGCCAACGCGGCGTCGTGCCGGGTGGCCACGCGGGCCGGTTTCACTGTGGAGGGCGTGGCCCGGGGGTCGGTGCGTCACGCTGACGGCTGGCACGACATGCACCTGCACGCACGGCTGCGTACCGACGAGCCGATCTGATCAGCGGGCCTTCGCCCAGCCGACGAAACGCGGGGTCAGGTCGGGAAGCGCGACGCCCGGGTGGAGCGTGGTGAGGTCGGCGGTGGCCGCCTCCTGAACCTTCGCCAGATGCGCCAGCAGACCGGGCCGATCCTCGCGGTACTCGGCGAGCAGGCGAAGCTTCGCGGCCGAGCAGGGCCACAGGATGCCGCAGACTGGGCACCGCCACGACGGCCGCGACGGGGAGTGTGTCCGGCGCTCGGGCATCAAAGGGCCCGCGCGGTGGTCCGACGCCGCACGGGTGCGGGCCGCCGCGTCTCGTCGGGCGCTGGTCGCCGTACGCCCGCGCGCATCACGAACAGCTCACGCCGTGCCACCGCTTCGCCCTTCGTGTCCAGTTGGTAGGCGTCGAGCCAGAGCCACCCGTCGTACGTGTGCCGGTCGGGTATCTCACGGATGACGCGGACGACGATCGGTGTCCGGAACTGCACGCTCGCGGCGGCGGTCAGGAGGACCACGTCCCCGGCCCTGAGCCGGCCAGCGTTCTCTGTGCTTTCCGGCACCGGTCTTCCCTCTGCTCGGCGTCTGGGAAGGGGCCGCTCCCGGGAGCGCTCGCCCCCCGGAAGCGGCCCCGCTCCGAACGCGCCCGCCGGGTCGTGAACCCTGCCGGTCGCGCCGTCTACACCGCACTTTGCCGGTAGTCGCTGGACAAGCACACAGCGTTACGTTATGTCTTCATCGCAGCCGGTTTGCACCAGGAGAGGACGGCATGAACCACGCCTTTGTCGCAGCGCTCGCCGCCGCGGGTCACACCGCCGAAAGCCTCGCCGATCGGATCGGCGTGCATCCGAAGACCGTCGCCCGGTGGGCGAACCCGGGGCACATTCCACAGAGTCGGCATCGGGCGACCATCGCGGGCCTCCTGGCCAAGGAGGTCGACGCGCTGTGGCCGGACGCCGGCCGTCGCCGTGAGCCGGTGTGGTTCCGGCCGTGGGTCGACCTGGAACGCGAGGCGGTGACGCTGCGGTCCTTTCAACTCGCGTGGGTGCCCGGGCTGTTGCAGACCGAGGCGTACGCGCGGGCGACCCTGGCCGGCGGGATGCTGACGGCGGAGGAGGTCGACGAGTTCACCGAGGCGCGCCTCGGCCGGCAGGCGATCCTCGCCCGGGGAGGTGACGGGCCCCTGCTGGTGGTCGTGCTGGACGAGGGGGTGCTGCGACGGCGCGTCGGCGACGACCGCGCCCTGATGGCCGCGCAACTCGCGCGCCTGGTCGGTCACGCCGAGGCGGGCACCGTGCAGTTGCACATCGTCCCGGCCGACGCGCCCAGCTATCCCGGCCTCGACGGGCCGTTCACCATCGCGGACATGCCGGACGGTTCCCGGGTCGCGCACGTCGACAGCGCGGCCCAGGCGCAGATCCTGGACCAGCCATCGGACCTTGTTAATCTGGAGCGACGGTGGGAGCGCATTCGCGGAGAGGCACTGCCCCGAGGGCGCTCCCTGGCACTCCTCAGAGAAGCGGCAGCAGCATGGACATGACCGGCGCGCGGTGGCGGAAGAGCACGAGGAGCGGTGGCAACGGCGGCGACTGTGTCGAGGTCGCCGACAACCTGCCGGGTGTGGTGCTCGTACGGGACACGAAGGATCGCGACGGCGGCACGCTGGCCTTCAGCCCCGGGTCGTGGCGGTGCTTCGTCGCGTTGGCACGACACACCGGCTGACCGGCCACATCGCACACCGGCCCGGCCTCTCGGCCGGCGTGCCGATCTGATCAGCGGACGGCGGCGGGTTCGGCCGGTTGCGGTTGTGGGGTTGCCGGCCAGGTGAGGCGGCGTACGCCGGGGACCAGCGCGGTGCCCGCGCAGGAGGCGAGGACCAGCAGCCCGGCGACGGCCAACGGCACCGGTGCGCCGAACGCGTCGGCGGCCAACGGCGCCAGCGCGTACCCCAGCGGCATGGCGCCCAGCGACACCAGCCAGTCGTACGAGGTGACGCGGGCCAGGACCTCGGGCGGAAAGTGGTGCTGCACGACGGTCTCCCAGACCGGGTTGAGGTAGCCGAGGGCGGTCAGCGCCACGGCGTAGGCGGCGATCACCGCGGCGGCGGGCGCGGCGACGGCCAGCAGGAACAGCGGTGCCGCGTAGCAGGCCAGGCCGAGGTTGGCCAGCAGCACCGGCCGGTGTAGCCGGACCCGCCCGGCCAGCAGCGATCCGGTGAGCATCCCGATCGCACCGGCCTGCAACAGCACCACCCAGGTCGTCTCACCGCCCAGCCGGTCGATGGCGACGGCCGGCCCGAGGGTCATCAGCACGGCGGCGGCACCGTTCCACACGCCGTGCCCGATCAGACTGGTCCAGAACCAGTCGCGGGCGCGGACCTCACCGAAGCCCTGCCGCAGGTCGGCGAGGACGGATCGGCGGGGCACCGGCACGTGGCGGACCCGCACCAGCACGAGCAACGCGGCGCTGAGCGCGAACGACGCACCGTCCAGGATGAACGCCCAGCCGGGCCCGGCGGCCCAGATCAGCGCGCCGGCCAGCGCCGGGCCGGCGAGGCGGCTGGTGTTGGCGGTGATGCCCATCAGGGCGTTGGCCTGCTGCCGGTCGGCCGGCTCGACGGCGCCGGCGACCAGCGGCGACGCGGTCGGAATGGCGAACGCCGAGGCGACGCCGCCGAGCGCGGACGCCACGACGACGGTGCTCAGCGACGGGTCGCCGCCGAGCAACTCCACGCCGACCGCGAGTTGGGCCGCGCAGCGGACCAGGTCGGCCAGCAGGGCGACCCGGCGGGCGTCGAAGCGGTCGGCGACGACACCGCCAAGGGGCAGCAGAAGCAGCCGGGGGACGACCGCAGCGGCGAGCACGGCGGCCAGTGCGCCGGTGGAACCGGTGGCCCGCAGCACGGCCAGCGCCAGCGCGGCCGGCACCACCGCGTCGCCGAGGGCGGAGACGGTGCGACCCAGGAACAGCAGCCGGAAGGAGGGGTTGCGGAGAGGGTGAGCCATGACCCAGAACATACTTCGACGCCGAATATTTCGCCAATGAATATTTCGGCGTTGAGGTAAGCTGGTGCGGTGACCAGCGCCCCGGACGCCGCCGACCGACACATCGAGCGGTGGCTGCCCGTGGTGCCGGACCTCGACCCGGACGTCGAGGGGGCGGTGACCAGGATGATCCGACTGACCCGGCACCTGCGGGCGGTCAAGGAACGGGTCCTGGTCGATCTCGACCTGTCGGCACACGAGTACGACACCCTGCACGCCCTGGCCGGCCGCCGGGGTCGGGCGGCGCCCTCGGACCTCGCCGCGGACCTGGCGATGGCCCCCGCCTCGATCACGGCGCGGGTGGACACGTTGCTGCGGCGGGGTTTCGTACGCCGGATTCCGTCGACAGTCGACCGTCGACGGGTCGACGTGGAGCTCACCGAGGCTGGCCAGGCCGCGTGGCGTGGGGCGATGGAGGTCCAGGGCGCCGAGGAGCACCGGCTGTTCGGTGCGCTCACCGCAAGCGAGCGGCGGCGCCTCTCCGACCTGCTGCGCCGGGTGCTGCTCGTCGCCGAGCAGCCACAGAGCACGCCGGAGACCTGAGCAGGCCGGAAATTGCCTGGCGGTGCGCGTACCGCCGATGGAAGGGTGACCGGCGTGACTGCGCATGCTCTGGCCGGGGCCCTGGCCGACGACGGACGGCGACGGATCTTCGCGGCGATCGTGTTGGGTGCGACCAGCGCGACCGACGTCGCCGAGCGGACCGGGCTGCCGGCGCGGGCGGTGCTCACCGGGGTCCGCCGGCTCACCGACGCGGGTCTGGTCACCGGCGCGGACGGCACGCTCGCGGCCGACCACGAGTCGCTGCGGGCGTCCGCGCGCACCAGCCGTCCGGCCGACGACGCCGAACCCGGCGCCGACCCGGTGCTGCGGACCTTCGTGCGCGCGGGTGTCCTGGTGGGCCTGCCGGCGCAGCGAGGCCGGCGGCGGGTGCTGCTGGCGCACATCGCCGAGCAGTCGTTCGAGCCGGGCACCCGCTATCCGGAGCGAGCCGTCGACGACGCGCTGAAGCCGTGGTGCGCCGCCGGAGGATCGGACCACGCGACGCTGCGCCGGTACCTGATCGACGAGCAGTTGCTCACCCGCGAGCACGGTGTCTACCAGCGGCTCTGATCGCCCGCCGCACAAATCGTCTGGTCACGGAGCATCTTGCTAGCCTCGGCGCATGACCTCCTGCACGCCCGCCGACGGCCCACCGGACCTGTTGTTCCTCCTCTCCTGGGCGAGCCATGCACTGCAGGCCGAGCACGCCGCGGGGCTGGCCGAGTTGGGCATCTCGCCGCGGGCGCACTACGTGCTGGCGCAGGCCCGCACCGGTGACCTGACCCAGCGCGAGATCGGCGAGCGGTGCGGCGTGGACAAGACCACGATGGTCGTGACGCTCGACCAGTTGGAACAGGCCGGGTTCGCCGAGCGTCGCCCGGTGCCGACGGATCGGCGGGCCCGGCTGGTCGCGGTGACGCCGGCGGGGGAGCAGGTCCTGCGGCAGGCGCAGCAGGTGGTGCGGCGCATCCAGGACGACCTCCTCGCGACCCTGCCCGAGCAGGACCGGGAGGTGTTCCTGCGCGCCCTCCTGGCGCTGATGAACGGCCCGCTGGCCAACACCTCCCCGTACGCGCCGGGGGCCCGCTCCGGCTGTTGATCCCGAGAAAGATAGTTCCGAACAAGACTATCTGCTACGGTCTTACTCGTTCGTTTCCCCTGAACGAGGAGCCGTCATGAGTGCTGCCGCCGTCACGAGCCCCACCACCTCACCGCTGCGCCGCCGCGCCCTCGGCGTCGGCGCAGCGGTCCTGGCCTGCCTGGCGATCTGGTCGATCGGCGCGCTGGCCGGCGTCGACTACACAGTCGAAAGCCCGGGTCAGCCCGCCACGGTCATCGGGGCTGGCGCGATCGTCATGGTCGCCCTGGGCGCCGCCCTGCTCGGCTGGGCGACGCTGGCCCTGCTGGAGCGGTTCGCCCCACGTGTCGCTCGTCCGATCTGGATCTCCTTGGCCGTCGTGGTGACGCTGCTGTCCTTCGCCCCCCTGCTCACCGTCGACGCCACCGGCGGCGCCAAGCTGGCCCTCGGCGCGACGCACGTGGCGGTGGCGGTCGCGCTGATCGCCCTGCTGCCCCGAGCCCGCCGGTAGTCGTCGCGGTCAGCTGCTTGATCACCGATCTGGTCAACTCGGGTTCCTGGAAACCGCGGTGTCCGAGCTGCCGCGACGCCCCGGTTTCCAGGAAGCCGAGTCGATCAGCGGGCGAGACGGCCGCCCTGGAGGGCGAACCCGTGCGACCTGTCGAGAGCCCGGGTAAAGCCGTTGACCGGGCGGTGATGATCGACAGGTGACCGTCACCGCCCGACCGACCTGGTCGACCAGTGCCACCCGACCCGACCAGCCCGACGCGGTGCAACTGCTGCGCGAGTACATGACCGAGATGGTGGTCCGCTACCACCGTCGACCCGCCCTGCCCGGCGAGGTCGACGCGGCGCTGGCCGAGATGCCCAGCGACGACCTGACCCACCCGGGCGGGGTGCTGCTGCTCGCTCACCACGGCCCCGACCTGGCCGGGTGCGCCGGACTGCGCTGGCATCCCGGCTGGGCGGAGCTGACCCGGGTGTTCGTCCGAACCGCGCATCGAGGCGCCGGAGGTGGTGCCGCGTTGTTGGCCGCCGTCGAGCGGGCGGCCCGTACCGCCGGGGTGGACCGGATCCGGCTCGACACCCGTCACGACCTGGTCGAGGCCCGCGCCCTGTACGCCCGGCACGGTTACGTGGAGATCCCGGCGTACTCGCAGGGCCCCTACGCCGAGCACTGGTTCGAGAAGCAGTTGACGAACGCCGCCGGAGGCGCTAAATAAGTAGAGGAAGTTGAGTCGCCCCGGCTCAACTCATCACCTTCGGCCAGGAGAACCGAGGAGGCATGACCATGTTGATGCGTACCGACCCGTTCCGCGAGATCGACCGGCTCGCCGAGCAGTTCTTCGGTACGGCAGCCCGTCCCGCGACGATGCCCTTGGACGCGTACCGCGACGGGGACCACTTCTACGCGGCGTTCGACCTGCCCGGCGTCGACCCCGACACCATCGACTGCACCGTCGAGCGCAACGTGCTCACCGTCCGGGCCGAGCGTCGCCGGCCCTCCGGCGACGGCGTCGAGCTGGTGGCCGCCGAACGCCCGATGGGCACCTTCACCCGGCGACTGTTCCTGGGCGACACCCTGGACACCGACAAGCTCGAGGCCGGCTACGAGCACGGGGTGCTGACGCTTCGCATCCCCGTCGCGGAGCGGGCCAAGCCCCGCCGGGTCACCATCAGCGCCAACGGCGGCGGACGCCGACAGATCAACGCGTGATCACGGCCTCGGGTGGGATCGGCGCGCCTGCACGCCGATCCCACCCGAGGCTGAGAGCCTTTTTCACATGGTGTTCTCCGACGCTCCGGCGCTCGCCCGCCCGTCCGCGCCACCCGCTCTGCCGAGCGGGCCGGTCGAGGTCACCGAGGCGTGGCTGCGCAACCGGCGGTTGTCCGAGCACACCCGCGACGCGTACCGACGCGACGTCACCGGCTGGCTCACCTGGTGCGCCGGTCGTGACCTGGACCCGCTACGGGCCACCTTCCTGCACGTCAACGAGTACGCGCGGGCGTTGGAAGCCACCATCGGCGCGCGCAGCGGCCGACCGCTGACGCCAGCGACCGTGGCGCGGCGACTCTCCGCGCTGTCCAGTTGGTACGACTTCCTCGTCAAACTGGGCGCCGTGCCGGCCAACCCGGTCTCCGGCGCGGACCGGCCCCGCGTCGACCGGGACCACTCCGCCACACTCGGGCTCACCCCCGAAGAGGTCGACGCGCTGCTCAGCGCCGCCGACGCGGACACCGGCGCGACCGCCTCCCGCAACCGGGCGGCGATCGCGCTCCTCGCCGACCTGGGCCTACGGGTCGGCGAGCTGATCTCGCTGGACCTGACCGACCTCGGCACCGAACGCGGACACCGCAGCGTGCGTTTCGTCGGCAAGGGCGGCAAGCAACGCCGCCGCGCCCTCACCCCCAGCAGCGGGTACGCCGTGGACGCCTACCTGGCCGAGCGGGCCGCCGCCGCCGGTGTGCCGGTGGCACAGTTGACCGGGCCGCTGCTGGTCACCGCCACCGGCGGCCGGCTGGACCGGCACTCGGTGTTCCGGCTCGTGCGCCGGCTCGCCCGAGCAGCGGGCATCCCGGCCTGGGCGAAGCTGTCCCCGCACTCACTGCGCCATGCGTTCGCCACCACCGCCCGCTCCGAGGGCGTGCCGCTGGAGGACGTGCAGGACGCGATGGGGCACGCGGACCCGCGCACCACCCGCCGCTACGACCGGGACCGGCACAACCTCGACCGCGACCCGGCCTACGCGGTGTGGGCGGCCCGGTCCCGTCGCCGCGGTTGAGTGCCTCGCGCCCGACGTCGGGTGGTCGATCAGTCGAGAACCGCGGTGGCTTCGACCTCGACCAGGAGATCAGGCTCGCCCAGAGCACTGACACCCAGCAGCGTGATGGGCTTGACCGGGTCAACTCCCAGCTTCGCACTCGCCCGAGCGACGCCTTCGCCCAACAGGGGCATCTTGTCGGGCGACCAGTCGACGACGTAGACGGTCAGTTTCGCCACGTCGTCGAAGGACCCACCGATCTCGGCCAGGGCGGTGCCGATGTTGAGATAGCACTGCTCGACCTGGGCGGCGAAATCTCCCTCGCCGACTTTGCGCCCTTCGGCGTCGCGGGCCACCTGACCGGAGAGGAAGACCAACTTGGACCCGGTTGCGATCGACAACTGACGGTAGACGTCCGGCTTCGGTAACCCGTCCGGGTTGACGAGAGTGATGGCCATGCTGACTCCTTCTGTCGCTGCGCCGGGCCGTCTCAGCTCTGTGGGCGGGGGCAGATGCAGAACGGCTGCCCGATCGGGTCGAGGAGCACCACCCACTTGTCGCCACCGGGCTGGAACTCGGGCTTGGACGCGCCCGCCGCGACGAACTTCTCCTCCGCCGCCGACAGGTCGTCGACATAAAGATCGAGGTGGTAGCGCTTGCCGCCGGTCGCGTCCGGCCAGGACGGTGGACGGTAGCCCTCGACCAGGCCGAAGCCGATGGAGACACCACCGGCGCTGATCATGGCGTACTCGGCTTCGCTGTGGGTGATCTCCCAACCGAGCGCCTCGTGGTAGAACGCGGCGTGGCCGGCGGGGTCGGAACTGTCGAGGTTGACCATGGCGAGGTCGGCAGAGACTGTCACGCCGGCAGTATGCCCCCGGGGCCCGACAAAACCGGTCCAGCGGCCGACCCCCAGCCTGGTCAGGGCGTGTCGAACGGCCAGACCGCGACCCGCGCGGTGCCGTCGCGGCAGATCAGCCCGGTGGTGACCCGCCGACAGTCGGTCAGGCCCGCCGGGAGTACCGCGGTCACCCGGAGGCCGTCGCGACCTACCGTCGCGACCAGGGTGCGCTCGTCACCCGACGCCGTCCCGAGCACCACCAGCGGTTCCGTGGTGGCCCGTGATCCCGCCACCGTCCGCCAGCGCGCCCCCGCCGGCCACGTCCACACCCGCACGCCGGTGCCGGCGTCGAGCGCCCAGCGTCCACGCTCGTCCTGCCCGCAGATCAGGCCCTGGCAGGGCCGCAGGGTCAACTCACCCGCCTCGACCGGCATCTTCCAGCGCGGTGCCAGCCCCGGCAGGTCGTACCCGGTCAGCGCGACCCGAGCGCCGTCCGGGTGGCGCAGCACCAGGTGCGCGCCGACGACCTGGGGATTGTCCGGGCCGTAGTCGGCCGGTGGGAGTTGTCCCCGCCCGTGCTCGGTGCCGTCGTGGGCGTCGAGCAGCCGGGCCAGCCCGTCGTCCTGCACCAGCAGCACCCGCCCGGGCAGCGGCCTCAGCACGGCCGTGGAGGGCACCGGAACCGACCACCGGGTCGCGCCGGTGGCCGGGTCGACGCCGTGCACCGTGCCCTCGACCCGCCGCGCCGGCTCGGAGGCACTGCGAACCTCGCTCACCGCCACCATCGCGTCCCCGGCCGCGTACACCCGCCCGGGTCGTTGCCAGAGCGGCTGGCCGGTGCGCAGTGACCGCGCGCTGGTCACCCTCGCACCCCGGATCTGGTCGCGTTCGACGAGCAGCAGCAGGTCACCGGCGATCTCGGCGGACCACCCGGCGGCGGGCGGCACGGTGACCCGCCAACGCGCCGGGCGCTGCGGCGCGGCCACGTCGTAGGCGCTCAACGTCGGAGGGTTCGTGTCGGGGTCGACGACCAGCAGCAGCGGCCCCGCACCGAGCACCGTCGCCCGGGCGGGCACCGCCGGCCCGACCTGCGGCCTCAGGTGCACGGGTGGGGCCGCGCCGCCGAGCAGGGCGCACGCCGCCAGCAACAACGCCACCCGACCCCGGCGGGACACCTTCGGCGGCGGCCCACGGTCGTCCGGGGGCACGCCCCGGTCGTCGTCCAACTCGATCAGCACCGACATGGGCACATCCCACCCGTCCGCTCGCGCCGGTCGCTCAGCAGAGCAGATCGAGGTGCTGGTGGGCGTCCTCGGCGATCTCCTCGTGCCGCAGCCAGCGGCGCGCCCACAGCCGGGCGGCCAGTGCCGCCTGCTCGTCACCCCAGGCGGCGTGCTCGACGAGCAACGCGGTGCTCAGCGCGTACGCCAGGCGCAGCGCCAGACCACGGGCACCGGCGAGCACCGCCGGCGAGCCCGGGTCGACGGTCACCGAGGTGATGGTGTCGCCCAACTGCGCGGCGGTGGTGGCCAACGTGTCGGCCAGCACCGGCGACAACGGTCGGGCCAGGTCGACGGCGGCGGCGAGCCGGGTCAACAGCGGCGCCCCGGCGTCCTCCCGGGTCAGCGCACGCAGCACGTCCAGGGCCAGCACGTTCGTGGTGCCCTCCCAGATCGGCAACACCTGGGCGTCGCGCAGCAGGCGGGGCACGCCGGTGTCCTCCACGTAGCCGGCCCCACCGAAGCTCTCCACGTACTCGCTGGCGGAGCTGACCGCCAGCCGGCCGGTGGCCAGCTTCGCCAACGGTGCCACGATCCGCAGCTCCGCCGCAGCCACCGGGTCGGCGTCGACCTCGACCCGCCCGAGTAGCGCGAACGCGTGCCCGGCCAGGGCGAACGCACCGGCCGCGTCGACCGCGAGGGTGCCCAGGGTGGCCCGGTGCAGCGGCGAGGACACCAACGCGCCGCCCGCGACGTGCCGCACGTCGGCGTACGCCCGGGCGTAGGCGAGACCTCGTCGCATCCCGCCCGCCGCGGCGGCGGCGTTGTGCACCCGGGTCACCACCACCAGGGTCATCGCCCGGACCAGGCCGGGAACCGCCGGATCGCCCAGCGGTACGGCGTACGCGTCGTGCAGACCGATCTCGGCGGTGGGCAGCGCCCGCGTGCCGAGCTTGTCCTTGAGACGGTGCACGGTGACGCCCGGCGCGGGTGCCCCCGGGGCCATGCCGTCGGCCAGCGGGGAGTCGACCGCGTACCGGGGAACGAGGAACGGCGCGAGCACCCGACTGCCGCGCCCGGCACCCTCGGGTCGGGCCAGCGCCACCGCCATCGCCGCGTCGGCGGCCGAGCAGAACCACTTCTCCCCGGTCAGCCGCCAGGAACCATCCGCCGCGGGTCGGCCGACCGTGCTGGAACGGCCCAGGTCGGAGCCGCCCTGCGCCTCGGTCATCCACTGCCCGCTGGTGATCGCCACCGCCGGGTCGGTGGAAATCAGCCGGGGCAGCCACGCGTCCCGGATCCCGGTGTCCACCTCCGGCAGGCTGAGCAGCGCCGCAGCCCCGTCGGCCATCGCCACCGGGCAGGAGAACGTCGCCGACTCCGGCCCGTACAGGTGCAGCAGGGCGTGCTGCACCACCCGCGCGGTGGCACCCCAGGTGCCGCGCGCATCCGGCAGGTAGGGCAGCGCGACCACCGCGTGCCGGGCGGCGGCGGCCCTCTGCGCCTGCCAGCCGGCGGAGGTGTCGATCCGGTCGACCCGAGCGCCCCACGGGTCGTAGCGGACCAGCGTCGGCGGGTGCGCCTCCGCGTCGGCGTGCGCCGCGCGCAGCGGCCCGGCGACGTCGGCGGCCAGGTCGGCGAGGCGGCCCTTCGCGGCGGCGTGCCCGGCCGGGCCGAGGTGACGCTCCAGCCAGGAGCGCAGCAGGCCATCACCGGCGTACGGGTCGACGGGGGGTGGTACCGGCTGCACGAAGCGGCTCATCGATCGGCTCCTGGCACTGCTCGGGGGTGTGCGCCGACGGTAGACGATCCATGGCCGCCTCGAACAGGGTGAGTCCCCGGATCCGATTTTCCGCTTGTCGTACCCCGGTGCGACGGTGTTCTCTACGGTCGGTAGTCGTGGGTGCCGGCCAGTCGTGGAGCCGACCGGCCCGGCGCAGCCGCCCGATGCGCACCGGGTTGGCGTTCGCCGGGTTCGGTGTGGCGCTGTGCTGTGTCGGGGTGGGCGGCCTGGCCGCCTGGAATCTGCAGACCGTCCGGCAGGCCGCCGGCCCGATCCGGGAGACCGCCGACGGGTTCCTCAACGAGGTGACCCTCGGCGACAGCGACCGCGCGTACGAGCGGCTCTGCGAGGATGCCCGCAGCCGGTGGAGCGCGATCGGCTTCACCAGTTGGGTACGTACTCCGCCGATGGTCACCGACTACGAGATCACCGACGTGTCGGTCGCCACCCGCAGCGGCCGACCGCAGGGCACAGTGACGGTGAAGGTGACCCGCGCCGGTGGGCTCAGCGAGGAACGCCGCCTACCGGTGGTCCGCGAGGGCGGCGACTGGCGGGTCTGTGGTGACCCCTTCTGAGTCGCCGGCCGGTGCCCCGGCGCGTCCCGGGTTGCTGCGGGGGCGTCGGGGGGTGCAGCCGACCACCTCGACCGAACTCTTCTTCGACCTGGTCTTCATCTTCACCGTCACCCAGCTGTCGCACTACCTGATCGAACACCCGAACTGGCGTGGCGCCGGCCGTACCGCGCTGCTGCTGGCGCTGGTCTGGTTCGTCTGGGTCTACACCACCTGGCTGACCAACTGGCTGCACCCGGACCGGGGTCCGGTGCGGGCGATGTTGATCGGGGTGGCCCTGGGCAGCCTGTTGCTGTCGGCGGCGATCCCGCAGGCGTTCACCCGGACCGGCCTGCTCTTCGCGGTTGTCTACGTGACCGTGCAGGTGGGCCGGACGATGTTCGCGTTGTGGGCGGTGCAGGGCACCCCGTGGCTGGTCGACGGCTTTCAGAAGTCGCTGCCGTGGATACTCGGGACGTCGCTGCTCATGGTGGTCGGCGGCCTGGTCGACGGGGCCGCCCGGGAGGCGTTGTGGGCAACGGTGATCGTGCTCGAGGTGGTCGGCCTGCTGATCGGCTACCCGGTGCCCAGGCGGGGGCGTAGTCGTCCCGAGCGGTGGATGGTCGAGGGTGGGCATCTGGCCGAACGCTCCTCGGCGTTCGTCCTGATCGCGCTGGGCGAGTCGATCCTGGTCACCGGCACCACCTTCACGTCCCACGTCGACGTGGTGATGTCCGGGGCGTTCCTCATGGCGTTCGCCGGTTCGGTGGCGCTGTGGTGGGTGTACTTCGCCCGCACCGCCCCGGCCGCGACGCAGGTCATCGCCCAGGCCGGTGAGCGCACCGGCGCGTTGAGCCGAGTCGCGTTCAACTACCTGCACCCGGTGATCGTCGCCGGCGTCATCGTCACGTCGGCGGGCGACGAGCGGCTGCTGCGCGAGCCCGGCGCGCCCACCACCACGGTCACCGCGCTGTTCACCCTGGGCGGCCCGGCGCTGTTCCTCGCCGGGCACGCCGCCTACATGGCGGTACTGTGGCGGACCTTTCCGACCAGCCGGATCGCGGCGGTGCTGGTACTGCTGGCGTTGGTGCCGGTCTGCGTGGGGCTGAAGGCCCCCGCCGCGGCGTGCGCCGCGGCGGGCTTGGCGGTGACGGTCGCGGTGATCATGGCCGACCGCTCCCAGGCGCGGCGGGGTGTGCAATGACCCGCTCCGGGCCGGGCGACGGGCCGCTTCACCCGCAGTTGCTGCGACCGCGTCGCGGCGTGGAACGAACCACGTCCACCGAGCTGTTCTTCGACCTGGTCTACGTCTTCACGATCATCCAGCTTTCGCACTACCTCAGCGAGGACCTGAGCTGGCGCGGCGTCCGCCGGGCCGCCGTGCTGCTCGGCCTGGTCTGGCTGGTCTGGATCTACACCGTCTGGATGGGCAATTGGCTGCGTCCGGACCGGGCGCCGGTGCGGGCCACGCTGTTGGTGGTGACGCTGGGCAGCCTGCTGCTCGCCGCAGCGCTGCCCACCGCGTTCGGCGCGAACGGTCTGCTCTTCGCCGGGGCGTACGCGGCGGTGCAGATCGGGCGAACGATCTTCGCCATGTGGGCCATCCGGGGTCAGCGTTGGCTCGGTGAGAGCTTCGTCCAGTGCCTGGTCTGGATCACCGGGACGGGCACGCTGGCGGTGGTCGGCGGGCTGGTGGACGCCCCGGCCCGGGAGGTGATCTGGATCGCGGTGATCGTGGTCGACGCGGTGGGTCTGGCGACCGGCTTTCCGGTGCCGGGGCTGGGGCGAAGCACCCCGGAGCACTGGGAGGTCGAGGGTGGGCACCTGGCCGAACGGTGTCAGGCCTTCATCCTCATCGCCCTGGGTGAGTCGATCCTGATCACCGGGGGGACACTCACGCAGAGACTCGACCGGGTCACGATCGCCGCCTTCCTGCTCGCCTTCGCCGGTTCGGTGGCCCTGTGGTGGGTGTACTTCGACCGGGCGCACGCCGGAACAGCCGCGTTGGCCGCCGCGGGAGAGCGATCCGGCCGGCTCTCCCGGCTGCTGTTCAACTACCTGCACCCGGTGATGGTGGGCGGGATCGTCGTCACCGCCGTCGGTGACGAACGGCTACTCAGCCACCCCGGTCAACCGGTCGACTGGGCCACCGCGCTGGTGCTGCTGGGCGGTCCGGCGCTGTTCCTGGCCGGGCACGCCGCGTACCAGATGGCGCTCGGCCACGCCGGGGTGACCAGCCGGGCCGTGGCGACGCTGCTGCTGCTCGCGCTGACACCGGCGGCCGTCGCGCTGCGGGTGCCACTCGCGGTGGCTGCCTCGGCCGCGCTGCTGATCACCGGCGCGGTGATCGTGGCCGACTGGATAACGGGCCGGCACGTGGCTCAGTCGCGGGGGCCGAGGTCGCCGCTGCGGTAGTGCCGGCGGCACAGCACCTGGTAGCGCACCTCGGCGGTGTCCACGGTGTCGCCGATGACGACCTGCGCGCCCTCGCGGACGACCCGCCCGTCGACGACGCGGGCGTTGAGCAGCCCTTCCCGGCCGCACCAGCAGAGCACCTCGACCTGGATGCGGGCCACCTCGTCGGCCAACTCGAACAGACGTTGCGCGGCGGGGAACAGGCTGGACCGGAAGTCGGTGGCCAGCCCGAACGCGAACACGTCGACGTCGTAGCTGTCGACCAGCTCGGCCATCTGCTCGACGTGTTCGACGGTGTAGAAACACGCCTCGTCACAGATCAGGTAGTCCACGCGTACCCCGTCGGCCCACCGGCCGCGCACGAGCGCCCGCAGGTCCAGGTCGTCGGTGACCTCGATGGCCTCGTGGGCCAGCCCGATGCGGGTGGTGACCTGCGGGCCCAGCGACCGGTCGATGCGGGTGGTGACCAACCCCCGACGGCCCTGCCGGGCGTGGTTGTAGTTCATCTGCAGCGCCATCGTGGACTTGCCGCAGTCCATCGGCCCCCAGAAGAACTTCAACGCCGCCGCGTGCACCGGCCGCCCGTCCAGCCCACGCGCCGCCGCGCACCCGGCCGGCGCGTGCGGCTGGCCGGGGAACGGGTGGGCGAGGCAGGTCGGGGCGGCGGTGGCGGCGTCAGTCACGGTCGGGCAGCCTAGCCGATCGACCGCCCCTGATCTGCCGGGTGCGGGATGCGTGCTCAGAGCACCCGCGGGGGCGTGTTGCCTGCGGCGATGATGGCACGGCGCATCGGTACGGCGGCGAGGAGCAGGAAACCGACCACGAAGAAGATCAGCAGTGAGACCAGGCCCACCCGGTAGGAGGAGGTGAGCTGGAACACCAGGCCGAACGCGAGCGGGCCGAGCCAGCTGGTGCCCTTGTCGCTGATCTCGTAGAAGCCGTAGTACTCGCCTTCCTTCCCGGCGGGGATGAGCTGGCTGAACAGGGATCGGCTCAGCGCCTGACTGCCACCGAGGACCAGGCCGATGGCCGCGCCGAGGACCATGAACGGCACCGGCGCCTCGGCGGGCAGCCGGAACGCGGCGATGATCACACCGGTCCAGAGCACCAGGCTGAGCAGTACGGTCTTCCACGCGCCGATGCGTCTGGCCAGCGCGCCCAGGCTCAACGCGCCACCGAAGGCGAGGAACTGCACCAGCAGGATCGTGATGATCAGGGTGCTCTGTTCCAGGCGCAGCTCCTCGGTGCCGTACTGGCTGGCCAGGGTGATGACGGTCTGGATGCCGTCGTTGTAGACCAGGAAGGCGAGCAGGAAGTACAGCGTCAGCGGGTACGCCTTGATCTCGCGGATGGTGCGGCCGAGTTGGCGGAACCCGTCGGTGAGCACGTTGCCGCCACCGGCCAGTGCCACCGCCGGGGGGCGCTCGCGCAGCCAGCGCAGCGGGACCAGCGTGAACAGCGCCCACCAGACTCCGGCGGACACGATCGACCAGCGGGCCAGGTCCAGAGTGCGTTGCGGGTTGTCACCCTTGTCGAGCAGGGTGATCGCGACCAGGTTGAGCGCCAGCAGCAGACCGCCGCCGAGGTAGCCCAGCGCCCAGCCGCGGCTGGAGATGCCGTCGCGTTCGTCGGGACCGCCGAGCTGTGGCAGGAACGAGTTGTAGACCACGATCGCGGCGCCGAACGAGATGTTGGCGACCAGGAAGAGTGCCCCGCCGAGCAGGTAGCGGTCGCCGGTGACGAAGGCCATCGCGATGGTGGCGCCTGCACCGGTGAACGCGGCGCCACCGAGCAGCCGCTTCTTGTGCGCCGACCGGTCCGCGATCGCTCCGATGACCGGCAGCACGAACACGGTGAGGAACACCGACAGTGAGATCAGGTACGGGTAGTAGGACCCGGCGGCGACCTTGATGCCGAGCGGGTACACGAAGCCGTCGCAGGAGTCCGCGCCCAACTCGCAGCCGGCCGCCACCTCGGCGACGGTGGTCAGGAACGGGCCGAGGAAGACGGTGATGACCGTGGTCTGGAACGCGGAGTTGGCCCAGTCGTAGATGTACCAGCCCCGGCGCTCCCGGCGGGTGCTCGCGGGAGGCAGGGTGTCGCCCACCGTGGGGGTCACGGTCTCGGCCATCGGGGGTCCTCGGAATGGCTCAGGCGGCCCAGTGGCCGCGGCTGCGGTAGACGTCGCGCAGCACGCCGACGTGATCGGTCATGATGCCATCCACGCCACGATCCAGTAAGTCGTGCATCTGGGCGGGTTCGTCGATCGTCCAGACGTGCACCTGAAGGCCGATCCGGTGGCAGTAGTCGAGGAACCGACGGTCCACCACCGGCACCCGACCGTAGTGGGGCGGCACCTGCGCGGCGACCACCGACGGGGGGAGCCGCAGTGGGCGTCCGTGCAGGGAGGCGAGGCGTAGCCGGGCGACGCCGCGCATGCCGAGGCTGGTGGCGACCCGCCCCTCGGTGAGCGCGCGTAGCCGGGTCAGGCGGGCGTCGCTGAACGAGGCGAGCAGCACCCGGTCGGCGGCGCCGGCCCGGGTCACGGTCGCGACCGTCGGCTCGACGCCGCCGTCGGCCTTGACGTCGATGTTGAAGCGGACCCGCGGCCAGGCGGCGAGCACCTCGTCGAGTCGGGGTACGACGGCGGCGCCGCCGACGCGTACCGAGGCGAGGTCGGCCCAGCTCATCTCGGCGATGCGCCCCGGTTCACCGGTGACCCGGCGCAGCGTCGGGTCGTGGAAGATCACCGCGACGCCGTCCGTGGTGGCGTGCACGTCGGTCTCCACGTACCGGTAGCCGAGCCCGATGGCCCGGGCGAACGCCTCGGTGGTGTTCTCGTCGCCGTCGGCGGCACCGCCCCGGTGGGCGAACGCCAGCGGCGCGGGCGCGTCGAGGTAGCCGGGTCGGGTCAGCACGCGACGCAGTATGCCCGCCGCTGGTGGAGCGCGGGTGACCTACCGGCGAAGATCAGGCCCGGGATGCCGGGGACGCGGCACGGGTGGCCGCGGCGCTCTTCCCGGCGGCCGGCGGCCACACGCTCGTGCCCGGACCCGCTCACGACCACCGGACCCCGGACGCCTGTCTCACGGCCTTTGCTCTGCACCCGCCGAGGCGACAGTCACCGTCTGTAGCTGGTGCGCCCGTGGGTGCAGAGCAAAGGACGCGCGGGTGGGGGGTTGGCCGCCGGCGGCGCCTGGCTGAACTCGGCGCTGCAGGCCCCGCCGGCAATCTGGGCACAGGTGCGACCCGACGTCGCGGCCTCAGGCCGAACGGCGGCGGTGGGCGCGGCTGAGGTCGCTCGGGCGACCGGGGTCGACGTGCCGGGGCAGGTCGGGTTCGTCGGGGCGCAGCGGGGCGAGGGTGTCGGTGAGAGCGTCGATGATCCGGTCGGTGGCCCGGCGCGCCGCGCCGGGGCTCGCGGCGGTCGACTCGCCGAGGTCGACGGGGGCGCCGAAGTGCACCCGGACCACCGGGCGACGCCACAGTGAGCGGGCGACGCCGCGCAGCATTCCCCGGGGAGCCTGATAGGGGAGTACCTCGTGGGCGCCCCACTGGGCGACCGGGACGACCGGAGCGCCGCAGGCCAGGGCGAGGCGGGCGGCGCCGGTCTTACCGCGTTCGGGCCACATGCCGGGGTCCAGGCCGATGCGCCCCTCGGGGTAGATGAGGATCACCGAGCCGCGGGCGACAGCGGTGGCGGCGTCGTCGAGAGCCCGGTGGACGGCACCGGTGCCCCGGTCGACGCGGATGTGCCCGGCGTGGCGCATGGCGGCACCGAGCACCGGGGCACGGAACAGTCCGGCGGTCGCCATGATCCGGGGGGCGATGCCCCGGGTCTGGCAGGCGGCGGCCAGCACCACCGGGTCGAACGGGCTGATGTGGTTGGCGGCCAGCACCAGCGGCCCTCGGCGCAGGTGCGCGGGGACGTCGCCGGTGACCTCGAGGCGGGCCAGCAGGCCGACCAGGGCCCGGATCAGGAGCAGTGCGCCGCGCCAGATCAGCGGCGGCTGCCAGGTGGCGTACGTGGTGTCCATCAGCGCGACATCGTCGCACGCTTCGGCCCGGCCGTGCGGGCGGGTCGGCCGGATGCCCCGGGTGATCAGGGTCATTGGTCCCGGGCCGTTCCGGGCCGCCCGGCCCTGCCCATCTCTCTACGACAAGCAGTAGTATTTACTACGTCCCGTAGTACGGCTGGTTGGGGGTTTTCAGGTGGACGCGTTGGACGTTGCCCGCTGGCAGTTCGGTGTCACCACCGTCTACCACTTTCTCTTCGTGCCGCTGACCATCGGCCTGTCCGTGCTGGTGGCCATCCTGCAGACGATGTGGCACCGCACCGGCAACGAGCGCTACCTCAAACTCACCAAGTTCTACGGCAAGCTGTTCCTGATCAACTTTGCCATGGGTGTGGTCACCGGCATCGTGCAGGAGTTCCAGTTCGGCATGAACTGGAGCGACTACTCCCGCTTCGTCGGCGACATCTTCGGCGCGCCGCTGGCCATCGAGGCGCTTGTCGCGTTCTTCCTCGAATCCACCTTCATCGGCCTGTGGATCTTCGGCTGGGACCGGCTGCCCAAGCGGGCGCACCTGGCCAGCATCTGGGCCGCCGCGATCGGCACCAACCTGTCCGCGTACTTCATCCTCGCCGCGAACTCGTTCATGCAGAACCCGGTCGGCTACCGCATCAACCCCGACAGCGGACGCGCCGAGCTGACCGACTTCCCGGCCGTGCTGACCAACAAGGTCGCCCTGATCACGTTCCCGCACACCCTGGCCGGCTCGTTCCTGGTCGCCGGTTCGCTGATCGTCGCGGTCGGCCTGTGGCACGTGATCCGCAACCGCGACTCCGCCGACACCGGCGCGTACCGCTTCGCCACGAAGTTCGGCTCCTGGGTGGTCCTGGTCGCCTCCGCCGCCGTGCTGTTCACCGGCGACATCCAGGGCAAGATCATGACCGAGGTGCAGCCGATGAAGATGGCCGCCGCCGAGGGCCTCTACACCACCGAGAGCCCCGCCTCGTTCTCCGTGCTCACCATCGGCAGCCTCGACGGCAGCCGCGAGGTGTTCGCCCTCAAGATCCCGTACCTGCTGTCGTACCTGGGCACCGGCGACCCGAACGGCACCGTGCACGGCATCAACGACCTACAGGCCCAGTACGCCACCCAGTACGGCGCGGGCAGCTACACCCCGATCATCCCGGTCACCTACTGGAGCTTCCGCTTCATGATCGCCTTCGGGATGGCCGCCGGGGCCATCGCCCTGCTGGTGCTCTGGAGCCAGCGCAAGGGCCGTACACCGAGCAGCAGGTGGCTGCTGCGCGCCGGGCTGGCCATGCCGGTGCTGCCGCTGCTGGCCAACTCGTTCGGCTGGATCTTCACCGAGATGGGTCGCCAGCCGTGGATCGTCTTCGGCGAGATGCTCACCCGTAACGGGGTGTCGCGCAGCGTCTCGCTGGCCGAGGTGCTCACCTCGTTCACCGCGTTCACGCTGATCTACGCCACCCTCGCCGTCATCGAGGTCAAGTTGCTGCTGCGCTACGCCAAGGCCGGCGTACCCGACGTCAGCGAACAACCCCCCACCGACGACACCGACGACGCCGAGCGCCCGCTCGCCTTCGCCTACTGATCCCGGAGCCCATCGTGGAACTGACCACCATCTGGTTTCTCCTCGTCGCCGTGCTGTTCACCGGGTACTTCATCCTGGAGGGCTTCGACTTCGGCGTCGGCATGTTGCTGCCCGTCCTGGGCCGCGACGACCGGGAACGCCGCGTCCTGATCAACACCATCGGGCCGGTCTGGGACGGCAACGAGGTGTGGTTGATCACCGCCGGTGGCGCCATGTTCGCCGCGTTTCCCGAGTGGTACGCCACCCTCTTCTCCGGCTTCTACCTGCCGCTGCTGCTGATCCTGCTGGCCCTGATCGCCCGGGGCGTCGCGTTCGAGTACCGGCACAAGCGCCCCGAGGCGTCCTGGAAACGCCGGTGGGACACCGCGATCGTGGTCGGCTCGCTGCTGCCGGCGATCCTGTGGGGCGTCGCCTTCGCCAACATCCTGCGCGGTGTGCCGCTGGACGCCGACCACGAGTACGTCGGTGGCCTGGTCGACCTGCTGCACCCGTACGCCCTGCTGGGTGGCGCGACCACCCTCGCGCTGTTCCTCACCCACGGCGCGGTGTTCATCGCCCTGAAGACCACCGGTGACATCCGCGAGCGCGCGGGTGCCCTCGCGGTGCGCCTGGGCGTCGGCGCGGCGGTGCTCGCGGTCGGCTTCCTGAGCTGGACGTTGAGCATCCGTTCCAGCACGGCCGCCGTCGTGCTCGCCGTCGGCGCCGCCGTCGCCCTGCTCGGTGGCCTGGCCGCCGCCCGGGTACGCCGGGAGGGCTGGGCGTTCACCGGCACCGCCGTGGCGATCGGCCTGGCCGTGGCGACCCTGTTCGCGGCGCTGTTCCCGAACGTGCTGCCCTCCACCCTGGACGCGGCCGGCACGCTGACGGCCACCAACGCCGCGTCCACCCCGTACACGCTGAAGATCATGACCTGGGTGGCGGTGATCTTCACTCCGGTGGTGCTGGCCTACCAGGGCTGGACGTACTGGGTGTTCCGCAAGCGCATCGGCGTGGCCAACATCCCGCAACACTGACCGACAGGGTGCGCTCCCGGCCGGCTGGGAGGATCGTCGCCATGTGGAACCGGGATCTCGACGTGCTGGTACCGATGTGGCAGGGCGCGGACGACATCCGGGTGCGCGACGGAGCGGCCGCGCTGGGCGCCCTGACCGCGCCGGGGACGCGGCGGATCACCGTGCCGGTCGTGGCCGGCGGGTCGGAGCGGGAGAAGGGTGTCCGCCACCGGGCCGCCGTCGTCGACGCCTACCGCGCCCACCGGGACGTGCTCGCGCGGCACCACCCGAGGCGGCTGCTCACGTTGGGCGGAGACTGCGCGGTCGAGGTCGCGTCGGTGGCCCACCTCGCGGGGCACTACGCGCAACGGCTGTTCGTGCTCTGGATCGACGCACACGGCGACCTCAACACACCCGCGAGTTCGCCGAGTGGGATGGCACACGGCATGCCCCTGCGCCTGCTGCTCGACGGAGACGCGGACGCCGCGCTGCCGGCACCCGGTTGCCTGACGCCGGGCCAGGTCGCGCTGGTCGGGGTCCGAGATCTCGACCCGGCCGAGGTCGAGTACGTGCACCGGCACGACCTGACGGTGCTGGACACCGCCACGCTGGGCGCGCATCCGCCCCGGCTGGCCGAACTGCCCCCACCCGGCGCCGCGGTGTACGTGCACCTCGACCTGGACGTGCTGGACCCGTCCGCGTTGCCGGCCGTGGCCGTGCCCACCCCCGGCGGCCTGACACCCGCCGCGCTGACGCGATCGCTGACGGCGCTGCGCACACGACACCGGGTAGTCGGAGTGGGGATCACCGAGTACGTTCCGCAGGTCGAGCACGACCAGCAGGTGCTCGGCGAGGTGCTGGGCGCGCTCGGCCTGAGGGGCGACCTTCCCACCTGATGCCCGGCGGCATGCGGGCCGAAAATCGGCGGTCGGTTCCGACGCGTCTCGCTACGGTGTGCCGATGCCCGCCACCGTGCACGTACGCGAACTCACCGCTGACGACCTCGACGCCGCCTGGGAGTTGGGCCGGTTCGCGTTCGGCTCCGGCCCGGAGCGTCCCGCTCCCACCACCGTCGCGGTGCCCGGCATGACCCGCTACGGCGCGTTCGACGACGCCGGCCGACTCGTCGGCAAGGCCGTCGACCTGCACCACGACCAGTGGTGGTCGGGCCGGGCGGTGCCCGCTGCCGACGTGGCCGGTGTGGCGGTCGCCCCCGAGGCCCGTGGCCGGGGTGTGGCCCGCGCCATGCTCACCGCCCTGCTGCGCGGGGCCTACGAGCGCGGTGCGGCGGTCAGCGCCCTGTACCCGACCGTCGCCGCGCCGTACCGCGCCTGCGGGTGGGAGGCCGCCGGTGTGCTGCGCACCGTCGACCTGGCCACCGCCGTGCTGCCCCGGCACCGGCCCTCCCCGGACCTGACCGTGCGGGCCGGTACACCGGCCGACCTGCCCGCCGTCGCCGACCTCTACGAGCGCGTCGCCGGGCACCGCAACGGCATGTTGACCCGTCGGGGTGAGCTGTTCGACTTCTTCGCCGCCGACCAGGGCATGCCCGGCGACGGGCTCACCCTCGTCGAAGCCGACGGCGACCTGGTGGGCTACGCCACCTGGCAGCGGGGCCGCGGCTACGGCGCCGACTCGGTGCTCACCGTCGACGAGGCCCTGGCCGTCACGGCCGAGGCCGCCCGGGAACTCGTCGGTGTGCTCGGCAGTTGGGCCAGCGTCGCGCCGACGGTGCGGCTGTGCCCGCTCGACGGTGACGCCGTCAGCACCGTCCTGCCGCTGGAGTCGGCCCGCGACCACGAGCGGGACCTGTGGATGCACCGCCCGGTGGACGTGGCCCGGGCGGTCGCCGCGCGCGGTTGGCCCGCTCACGCCCGGGGCGTCGTCGACTTCAGCCTCACCGACCGGCTCGCCGAGTGGAACACCGGAACGTGGCGATTGGCCGTCTCCGACGGCGCCGCCGAGCTGACCCGCGTCGACGGCGAGGCGGATCTGCGGCTGGACGTACGCGGGTTCGCCCTGCTCTACGCTGGCGCCGCGCACGCCCGGTCGGTCGCGCAGGCCGGGCTGCTGCACCATCCGGCCGGTGTCGACCCGGTCACTCTCGACCTGCTGGGCGCGGGTGGCCCGGCGCAACTGCTCGACTACTTCTGACCGGCGGCGGGATGCCGACTGCCCGGTACGGTGTGCCGATGGAAATTCTGGCGCAGATCCGCTCCGGGGCAACCGTGGAGCGGCTGCTCTGCCACCCCCGCCTGCCGCTGGTGGCCGGTTGGGACGCCGACCGTCCGGCAATCCGGATCTGGGAGTACGGCGACGGGCAGGTGCGCGAGGTCGGGACCGTCGGCGCGGATTCTGCCGACTACGGCGACGACCGGTACCTGCGGACACCCTCCGCCGCCTGGCATCCGAATGAGCCGCTGCTGGTGGTGGCGGACGGTTTCGGGCTGGCCCGCTGGACACTCTCCGGCATTTCCGCGATCGACGGCGTTCCACCGATCGAATACAACCGGGACGTGGCGTTCAGTCCGGACGGCCGGACGCTCTGGTTGTCGCCCGCCGACGCGGAGGAGGGCGCGGAGTGTTCCATGACGCTCGACAACGTCTCCGGTGCGACTTCCATCGAAGCCCGTTGGGACACCGGAGTCGTGGCGCATCCGGCGGGTGGTCTCCTGGCCACCCTCCAAAGCGATCAAGGTGCCACGCTTGTGCTCTTCTCCCGAGATTCCGGGGCGGCGCTGCGGCCGCTGCGCCGAGCGCTGGTCCTCGACTGCGACGGCTACGAGACTCCGACCTTCAGCCCGGATGGGCGGCACTTCGCGGTACGAGGCAACGCCTACGACAACTCGTTGGAGGTGTTCGAATTCCCCTCGCTGCGCCGCGTCCTCGGCGTGACCCTCGGGCGGCCGTGTCCGGAGTACCCGTACCCGCAGGAGTGGCTGGACGAGATGTACTCCTGGTCCCGCCACAACGTGGTGTTCGGGCCGTTGCCCGGTGTCCTCTGGATCGGGACGCCCGAGGGTGTCGTTGTCGAGCTGAAGATTGACGGGGAGCAGTTGACCGAGCATGAGGTGCTGCCAGGGTCCGCGGTGACCGCGCTGACGGCCACCGCCACCGGTGAACTCCTCGTCGCGGGCCGCGACGGTGTGCTTGTGCTGCTGTCGGTGGGCAGTGCCGCCGCGAGCGAGGCGGCCACGGCCGCGGTGACCGAGTTCCTTGCCGGTACCTCCGAGGCCGCCGACCTGGACATGGACCACCTTGACCTCACCGACGGGACACGGACCTGGCAGGCGGGCGATCTGGAAACGGTCACCGAACACTCCACAGGCGACCCGTCCTGGCTGCGGATCCGGGCTGGCATGAACCGGCTCGGCTGAGCGGCTACGGCGAGCCGGCCGTCGGGCCGGGTACCGCGCCGGTCAGGTCGGTGTCGTCGCCAGTTCGGCGTTCGCGCGCTGGGTGATCAGGGTGAGCACCCGGGCGGCGGCGTTCGCGTCGTCGGCCGGGATGTCCCCGTACAGCCGGGCGGTGATGCCCGCGACGGCGTCGGCGATGGCGCGCTGGGTGGCGCGACCGGTGTCGGTGAGACGCAGATGCGGCTCGTCGAGCTGCGCGAGGTCGGCGTCGACGAGGGCGGCGATCACCTCGTGCACGGCCGACTCGTCGACCTTGAGGGTGGTGGTGATCCGGTGCGTGAGGTGTGCGCGTTCGACGGGGCCGTCGGCGAGGACGTTGAGCGTGAGCACCTGGCCGAAGCTGAGCCCGAGCGGGGCGACGGCGCGCTCCAGCAGGGCCCGGGTGGCGTAGTGGGCCTGGCCGATGACCTGACCGTTGAGGGTGGGAGCGGTGGACATGACGCCTCCTTCAAAACATTGGCCGCGCCAACGTTGGTTCTGCCAACGTAACACGGATCGTGGGTCGCGCCAACAATTCCTGTTAGGCTGCTGCCATGGAGTCCACCGCCCCACAGTCACCCGCCGGGCTCCGCACCACCCCGACCTGGCTGCTCAACCAGACCGCTGCCCACGCCGCCCGGCTCATCAGCGAGGGCTTCGCCGCGCACGATCTGCGCGGCTACCACTACCGGCTGCTCGCCGCGCTCACCGAGGACGGCCCCGCCAGCCAGGCCGACCTGGGCCGACGATGCGGCATCGACCGCAGCGACGTCGTCGCGGCCGTCAACGACCTGGCCGGTCGGGGACTCGTCGTACGCGCCCCCGACCCGGCCGACCGCCGCCGCAACGTCATCAGCCTCACCGACACCGGCGCCGACGAGGCCCGCCGGATGACCGACACCGTCGGCCGGGTCCAGGACGACCTGCTCGCCCCGCTGTCCACCGCCGAACGCGAGCAGCTGACCCGCCTGCTCACCCGGCTGCTGGACCACCACGCGCGGCGCTGAGCACCCTCAGCGCGCCTCGCGCAGCTCCGCCAGGCGGGCCTCGATCTCGGCCAACTCGGCGCGCAGCTTCTCGGCCTGCTGCTCCGCCTCGGCCCGCTCGGTGCCGAGGATCTGCTCCACCGCCTCCTGCACCCCGGGCACGTCGACCAGGGCCACCATCTTCAACGCCTCCGCCGGCTTCACCACGTACGGCTTGGCCAGGGCCTTGGTGCCCTGCTGCGCGGCGACGGTCCACTCACCGTCGGCGTACGCCAAGGTCACCGTGAGGCCCGCGGGGCCCTTCGGCTTGACGGCCTTGACCGCCCGCCGCGCCGGCGGCTTCTCCGTCTGCTCCACCTTCGGCTCCTCCTGTCGCTGCGCGGGCACCCGCGGCGTGTCCAACACGAACTCCGGCGCCACCACCGGCGACTCCGGCTCGGGCTCCGGCTTCGGCTCCACCACCCGACGAGTGACGCCCTTGGGCGCCACCGCCAGGTCGGCGGGGGAGAACGGCAACTCGTCGCGGCCGAAACGCACCACCACGAACTCGTCGGACACCTCCGGGTCGGTCAGCTCGATCACCTGACCGACCTGCCCGGCGATCTGCCCCGCCGACGCGGTGAACACCACCCGCGGTTTACGCCCCGCCGCCAACGCCTCCCGGATGCTCTGCACCTCGTCAGTGGACAAACCCTGGCCGGCATCCATCACAACCCTCTTCCGTACACCTGTTTGATTTCTGTCTTGATACCAGCCGGCTGCGACACCCGCCGCACAGGGCCCACGCCCACTCAGCCGCCCAACGCCCGCAGCGCCCGATCCGCGTGGTCGTTCATGCTGACCTCGCTGTGGATCACCTCGATGATCCGCCGATCGGCGCCGATCACGAAGGTCATCCGCTTCGTGCTCAACGGCCCCAACGGCACCCGCCGCTTCACCCCGAACTGCTGCGCCACCGTGCCGTCCGCATCGGACAACAACGGGTAGTCGAACCCGTGCAGCTTCGAGAACTCCGCCTGCTTCGCCACCGGGTCCCGGCTGATGCCCACCCGCGACGCGCCCAGCGCCGTGAACTCCGCCGCGAGGTCCCGGAAGTGGCAGCTCTCCGCGGTGCAGCCCCGCGTCATCGCACCCGGGTAGAAGAACAGCACCACCGGCCCGGTTGCCAGGAACTCCGACAGCCGCCGCGGCGTGCCCGTCTCATCGGGCAGCTCGAAATCCTGCACCACGTCCCCGACACCCACACCCGCCACCGCGCACCTCCGTTGTCCGATCGACCGAACGCGCGGTGAGCGTAAGCGATCACTCCCAGAGCGCCGCCACCTCGTCGGCCACCGCATCGGCGCGCCGCACCCGCCCGCCGCGCCGGGGTCCAGCACGTTACGACCGATCGCCGTCCGCGTCGCCGCGTCCGGCGTCACCACCACCCTCGACGACCGAACCGCGCCGGTCACGGTAGCGTCGGCGCGTCCTGATCCGACAGCCCTGGAGGCACCGTGGCACCGGTCACCGTCATCACCGGCGGCGGTCGCGGCATCGGCGCGGCCACCGCCCGCCGCCTCGCCTCCGCCGGTCACCACATCGCGCTGTGCTACCGCCGCGACGAGGCCGCCGCCGCCACCGTCCTGGCCGACCTGCACGCGACCGGCGCACAGGCCATCGCGGTACGCGCCGACACCACCGACCCCGACCAGGTCGCCGAACTGTTCGACGCCGCCGCCCGCCTCGGTCCGCTCACCGGCCTGGTCAACAACGCCGGCGTCACCAGCCCCATCGGGCCCTTCACCGAGCTGCGCGTCGAGGACCTGCGCCGGGTCGTCGACGTCAACCTCGTCGGTTACGTCCTCTGCGCCCAGCAGGCCGCTCGCCGGCTCACCGAGGGCGGCGCGATCGTCAACGTGTCCTCGGCCGCCGCGACCCTCGGCAGCCCGGGGGAGTACGTGCACTACGCCGCGGTGAAGGCCGCCACCGACACCCTCACCGTGGGCCTGGCCAAGGAACTCGCCCCGCAGGGCGTCCGGGTCAACGCCGTCGCCCCCGGCATCGTGCGCACCGACATCCACGCCGACTCCGGGGTGCCCGACCGCGCCGACTCCGCCGTCGGCCGCATCCCGCTGGGCCGCGCCGGCGAACCCGACGAGATCGCCGCCGCGATCGCCTGGCTGCTCGGCCCGGACGCCTCCTACGCCACCGGCACGGTCCTACGGGTGTCCGGTGGCCTGTGAGCCGGGGCGCGCAGCGCGCCCCGGCTCACCGCTCAGTGGGTGAACAGCTTCGCCGCCGTGATGACGGTCTGCGCCACCCCGTAGCCGAGCAGCACCGCCACCACCAACCAGGAGATCCACAACCGGGCCTGCTGCCCGTTACGGCTGTCGTCACTCATCGCGTCCCACTCCTCTGCGCCGTCGTGTCCTCGTCCACGTCCTGTGGTGCCGACGGCTCGTGGTAACGCTGCGGCACCGGCCGCACCAACAGGTTCGCCACGAAGCCCACCGCGAGGACCCCCACCATGGTGAACAGCGCCGGCCGGTACGCCGCCGCCGTCAACGTGCCCGGCTTGCCCTGCGCGTCGAGGAACCCGTTGACGATCAGCGGACCCGCGATCCCCGCCGCCGACCACGCGGTCAGCAACCGGCCGTGGATCGCACCGACCTGGAACGTGCCGAACAGGTCCCGCAGGTACGCCGGCACGGTCGCGAACCCACCGCCGTAGAACGACAGGATCACGCAGGCCAACAACACGAACACACCCGTCGCGGTCTGCCCCACGAGGGCCAGCAGCGCGTACAGCACCATGCCGACACCCAGGTACACCAGGTAGATCGGCTTACGGCCGATGACGTCCGACGTGGACGACCAGACGAACCGGCCCGCCATGTTGAACAGCGACAGCAGTCCCACGAACCCACCGGCCGCCGCGACGGTCACCGCCGAGGTGCCGTTGTCCCGGAAGAAGTCCTGGATCATCGGGCTGGCCTGCTCCAGGATGCCGATACCAGCGGTCACGTTGCAGAACAGCACCACCCACAGCAGCCAGAACGAGCGGGTCTTCAGCGCGTTGGCCGCCGACACGTTCGCCGTGGTGACAAGCGGTTTCGCCGCCACACTCGCGGGGTCGAAACCGGCCGGCCGCCAACCCTCGGCCGGCACCCGCACGTTCGCCACTCCGAACATCATGACCACGAAGTAGCCCAGGCCCAGCGTCACGAACAACCACACCAGGGCGCTACCCGACGCCGTCGAGCCCGCGTTGGCCGGGTCGTAGCCGGGGTCGTAGAACGACAGGAGCTGCCGGGACAGGGGAGAGGCGACCATCGCCCCACCACCGAACCCCATGATCGCCAAACCGGTGGCCAGCCCCGGCCGGTCCGGGAACCACTTGATCAAGGTGGAGACGGGGGAGATGTAGCCGATGCCCAGACCGATACCGCCGAGCAACCCGTAGCCCAGATACAGCAACCACAGTTGCTTCGTGGCGATGCCCAACGACCCCACCAGGAAACCCGCCGCCCAGAAGCAGGCCGAGACGAACATCGCCTTACGCGGCCCGTTCGCCTCCACCCAGGTCCCGGCGACCGCGGCGGACAACCCCAGCATCACGATCGCGATACTGAAGATCACCCCGATCGCGGTCTGACTGGTGTCGAAGTGGGCGATCAGCGAGTTCTTGTAGACGCTTGTCGCGTAGACCTGGCCGATGCAGAGGTGGATGGCCAACGCCGCCGGGGGAATGAGCCACCGGCTGTAGCCGGGCGGCGCGACAGTGTGCCGACGATCGAGTGCGGAAAGCATGCGCTGCTTCCTCTCCGGTGAGGACGAGACGTCCCCACAACGTGCCCCCCGCACACACAAGCGGCAAACCTCGGCAGCGCCGGGTGGTCGATACCGTGAGCTGAGCGGTCACTCAGCAACCCGGGCGGCGGCTACCGGGCGGCCGGCTGCGCCTGCCACACCCAGTTACGCCGCTCGTACAGCGGGCTCATACCCAACCGACGCATGTTGTCCAGCGACGGATTCGACGAACCCGGCGCGGGTCGGCCCGTCTCGGCGGCGACCCACCGGCAACCGGCCGCCCCGGCGGCGGCCACCCGGGCCGCCAACAGGCCCGACTGCGCGCCCCGACCCCGATGTGTCGGCAGGGTGGCACCCGTGTTGAGCGAGCCGACCTCGCCGTGCACGAACAGGTTCGCGGCCGCCACCATCTGCGCACCGTCCCACGCGGCGAACGGGCGGAAACCGGGATCACGCACGCTCGCGGCCAGCATCGGCCCCAGGTGTTCCTCGGGCATCCCGAAGCAGCGCAGCACCACCGACGCCCACTCGCGCACCGACTCGTCCGGGACCGGACCCACCCGCAGGTCGGTGCCACCCGGGTGCAGGGCGTCGATCTCACCGGCGAGCTTGACCCACACACCGCCCGCCGTGATGTTCTCCCGCACGCAGATCTCGTCCCAGTCCGCCGGCAACCGGTCCGGCGCGATCTGGATGACCGCACCCGGCGTGCCCTCGGCGCGGTAGAAGTCGCACACCTGGGCGATCAACTCGCCCGTCACCGGCTCGTCGACGCCGAACCCGAGCGCCTTGGACCAGTAGCCGGTCGGGTCGTGGCGCATCGACAGCACCACCCCGCCGCCCATCCTGGCGGTCCGAATCCCGAGCGCGTCCCGCACGTCGGCCGGCGCACCCGACTCGTACCGGAACATGAACTCGGCCTCGACCAGCTCGGCGAGCGCGCCTACCGTCTCAACAGGTGCCATTCGGCACAGCCTGCCAGGGTGCGACGCGCTCCGGCGCCGGCGACGCCGGCGCCGTGAGCAGCGCCACTACCGCAGGTCCGGGGCGTGCCAGCCGCCGGCGAGGGCCTCGGCGTCCGCCGGACCCCAACTGCCCTTGTCGTACGACCGCACCGGCGCCGGCAGGTCCAGGATCGGCTCGACGATGCGCCACTCCTGCTCGATCGTCTCCGCACGGGCAAACCGCAGGTGCTGCCCGTCCATCGCGTCGTCGAGCAACCGCTCGTACGCCTCCTGGCGACGACCGAAAACCGACCCGAAGTCGACGGACAGATCCACCGGACGGCTCGCCACCTCGGCGCCCGGGCTCTTCGCCTGGATCGACATCGTGATGCCATCACCGCGCCCGAGGCGGAACCGCAACAGGTTCGCGGCGGTCGCCGTGCCCCGCTCCGCCGGGATCAGCGAGCGCTGCGGCTGCTTGAACTCGACCACGACCTCCGTCGCCGTCCCCGGCAGAGACTTACCGGTACGCAGGTGGAACGGCACGCCCGCCCAACGGGGGGAGTCGACCGTCAACCGGGTCGCCACGAACGTCTCCGTGTTGGAATCGGCGGCGACGCCCGGCTCGTCGCGGTAGCCGGCGTACTGCCCCCGCACCGTGGACTCCGGCGACAACGGGGCGATCTGCCGCAACACCGCGGCCTCCGCCTCCCGGAACGCCTCCGTGTCCTCACTGGCGGGCGCCTCCATCGCGATCAACGCGACGACCTGCAGGATGTGGTTCTGCAGCACGTCCCGGGTGGCGCCCACCGTGTCGTAGAACCCGGCCCGACCCTGCGTGCCGAAACCCTCCGCGAGGGTCACCTGGACGTTGTCGATGTGCTCGTTGTTCCACAGCGGCTCGAACAACCGGTTGGCGAACCGGAAGGCGTAGAGACCCTCGACGGCCTCCTTGCCCAGATAATGGTCGATGCGGAACACCCGCTCGGGGTCGAACGCGGCGCGCAGGGTGCGATCCAGCTCACGGGACGACGCCAGGTCACGCCCGAACGGCTTCTCCACGATCACCCGGCCCCGGTCGGCCAGCCCGACCGCCGCGAGGCCCTCGACGACGGACCCGAACACCGCCGGAGGAATCGCCAGGTAGAAGACCGGCCGTTCGGCGTCGCCCAGGCGCTCGGCCAGCCGCTGGTACGTCGTCGGGTCGGCGTAGTCGCCGGAGATCATCGAAAGGTTGGCCGCCAGCCCGTCGAAGGTCTCGTCGTCGATCTGGTCGCTGGCCTCCAGCACCGACTTGCGGGCCATGGTGACGAGCTGCTGGTCGTCCCAGGGGGAGCGGGCCACGCCGATCACCGGGACGCCGAGGCGGTCGCGCCGGGTCAACTCGTACAGCGCCGGGAACAGCTTCTTCGAGACGAGGTCGCCGGTGACGCCGAACAGCACCACCGCGTCTGAGCGCATGTGCATGGCACTTCCATTCGATCATCTGATTCTGATCTTCCGAACGGAGAACGGCGCGACCCACCTCGGGAATTCCCTGGCAGGCGACGCACGTGAGGTCAGCGACAGCGACGGCGCTCACCGTGCGCAGGGGTGTATGGGCACCCCCGCGCTGCACCACCCGGTGCAGAATTCGACCATGCGCCTCACCTTCGACCGATCACCCGGAACCGGGCCGGAGGTCGTCTGCCTGCCCATGTTCAGCACGACCCGCGTCGCCACGGCCGCCGCCCTGGCACCCGCCCTCTCCGGCGCCGACCTGCGCGAGACGTACCTCGACCTGCCCGGGCACGGAGACACCCCGGCGAACTGCCCGGCCACGTCCCAGGCGGTGCTGGACAGCGTGTGCGCGTGGCTCGACCAGCACGTCGACGCGCCCGTCCTGCTGGCCGGCGTCTCCTACGGCGCGTACCTCGCCGCGGGGGTCGCCCGCCAACGACCGGACCTGACCCGCGGGCTGCTCCTCGTCTGCCCGGGCGTCACCATCGCGCCGAGCAGCCGCACCCTGCCCGAGCACCGCCCGCCGCCGGGACCCACCGGCTGGCTCGACGAGGCCCCCACCGACCTTCGCGCGCACCTCGACGCCGCCCTGGGCCACCGCACCCCGGCCGTCGTCGGCACGGTGCTCGCCGCCCTCGCCGCCGGTGGCCCCGGCGACGAGACCTTCCAACGGGCCCTTCGGACCGGCCCCGGATACGCGCTGCCCGACGAGGACGTCGACACCCCCTTCCACGGCCCGGTCAGCGTGCTCACCGGCCGGCAGGACGGCGTCGTCGGCTACACCGACCAGTTCCACGCCATGCGCCGCTACCCCCGTGGCACCTACACGAGCATCGACGAGGCCGGCCACTACCTGCCCTTCGAACAACCGGCCCTGCTGCGCGCGCAGACCCAGGACTGGCTGCGGCGAACCCGCGCCTGACCGACCGATCCGGCAGCACACCCTGACTTTTGTCATGAGCACCCTGTGCACCACACATCGAAGCTCATGACTAACTGCACTGTGGCGCGTCCCGTCCCGTCCACGAGACTCGATCCAGCGCGCCGGCACGACAGCCGGCCGGGTTCGAGACGGGAGGCAGGACAGTGGACGAGCGCTACGACAGCTACTGCGCCGCGGATCGACTGTTCTACGACTCGCTCGGCACCGCCGTCGCACAGCCCCTCTTCCCGGCCGCCGACCGGCCGGTGCCACCCGGATGGCGCCGCGAGCCGCTCGACGACTGGTTGATCTACGGCCCGGACGGCGGCTCGCTACCCCAGCAGGGCTGGAAGATCCACATCTCGGCCACGCTGACGAACGCCGACCGGATACTGGACACCGTCTGGGACTACTGCGTACCCCGTGGCCTGTCCTTCAAGTTCCTCCGCGGACCCCGCACCCTGCTGCTGCGCAACTCCAAGTACGCCGCCCGAGCCGCCAGCGGCAAGTTCGTCACGGTCTACCCACGCGACGACGCGGAGCTGGAGCTGACCTGCAAGGAACTCGACGAACTGCTGGCCGGAGAGCCCGGACCGTACGTCCTCAGCGACCTGCGCTACGGAACCGGGCCGGTCCACGTGCGCTACGGGGGCTTCGCCGCCCGCTACTGCCACTCCCCGGACGGCCAGGTGGTCCCGGCGATCGAGGACGACTCCGGCACCCTCGTGCCCGACCGCCGCGAACCCGTCTTCCACCTGCCGTCCTGGATCACCCTGCCCGACTTCCTCGGCCCACACCTGGCCGCCCGCAACGAGACCAACACCAACGAGGTGCCCTACCGCATCGAGCGGGTCATCCACTTCTCCAACGGCGGCGGACTGTACGTGGGCCGGGACCTGCGTACCGACACCCAGGTGGTACTCAAGGAGGCCCGACCGCACGCCGGCCTGGACGCCGATGGCACCGACGCGGTCGCCCGGCTGGCCCGCGAGGCCACGGCCCTGCGGCAACTCGCCGACCTACCGCAGGTCCCGCACGTGCACGACGAGTTCACCCTCGGCGAGCACCACTTCCTCGCGCTCGAATTCATCGAGGGTCGACCGCTGAACAAGGCCCTTGTCGACCGGTACCCACTGATCGACGCCGACGCGACGCACGACGACCGCGAGGCGTACACCCGCTGGGCCCGACACGTCTACGAACAGGTCGACTCCCTCATCACGGCGATCCACGAACGCGGCCTGGTCTACGGTGACCTGCACCTGTTCAACATCATGATCCGCCCCGACGACCAGGTCGCCCTGGTCGACTTCGAGGTCGCCGCCCCGATCGCCGGACACCGCCGACCCGGGCTGCGCAACCAGGGCTTCGCCGCACCACGCGACCGCACCGGACCGGCGGTCGACCGCTACGCCCTGGCCTGCCTGCGACTGGCGCTGTTCCTGCCACTGACCCAACTGGTCCGCCTCGCCCCCGCCAAAGTGGCACATCTCGCCGACATCATCGCCACGAACCTCCCGGTGCCCCGGTCCTTCCTCGACCCGGCCGTCCGAGAGATCACCGGGGAGGCCCCGCCCACCACCGGCCTCGACGCGCACCTCGGCCACTGGCCGACCCCCCGGAACCGGCTCACCACAGCGATCCTGGCCAGCGCCACCCCCGAACGCGACGACCGGCTCTATCCCGGTGACATCGAACAGTTCCGCACCGGCGGCCTCAACCTCGCCCACGGCGCCGCAGGCGTCCTGTACGCCCTGCACACCAGCGGCGCCGACCGCCAACCCGAACACGAACAGTGGCTGGTACGGCGAGCAACGGCACCCCCCTCCGGCACCCGCTGCGGCTTCTACGACGGGCTGCACGGCGTGGCCTACGCCCTGGAACACCTCGGCCGCCGACAGGACGCCCTCGACGTCCTCGACATCTGCCTGCGCCAACCCCTCGACGGCCTCGACCACAGCCTCGCCAGCGGACTGTCCGGAATCGCCCTCAACCTGGCCGAACTCGCCGCCCGCACCGGCGAGACGACACTCCGCGACGCCGCCTGGCAGGCCGCCGAACGCGTCATCGACCAACTCGACGACGACCCGGGCCCGGACATCAGCGGCGGACGCCACCCGTACGCCGGGCTGCTGCGCGGCCGCACCGGCGCCGCGCTGATGGCCCTGCGACTACACGAACTCACCAACGACGACACCCTGCTCCGACACGCCGCCACGGCCCTACGGCAGGACCTGCGCCGCTGCGTACTACGCCCGGACGGCGCACTGGAGGTCAACGAAGGCTGGCGGACCATGCCCTACCTGGCCAACGGCAGCGTCGGTATCGGACTGGTCATCGACCAGTACCTACGCCACCGCGCCGACGACCAGTTCACCGAGGCGAGCGCGGGAATCCGCCGCGCGACACGCTCACCGTTCTACGCCCAGTCCGGGCTCTTCGCCGGCCGCGCCGGCATCATCACCTACCTCGCCGCCTCCACCGACGACACCGACCGCCGCCAACTCACCGCGCAGCTGGACCGGCTGGCCTGGCACGCGCTGCCGTACTCCGACGGCACCGCCTTCCCCGGCGAGCAGCTGCTGCGCCTGTCCATGGACCTCGGCACCGGCACCGCCGGCGTGCTCTTCGCGCTGGCCTGCGCCCAGCACGACACGCCACCGACGCTGCCGTTCCTCACGCCCCTCCCGGGCACACAGACCCCCTCGCCACACGAGGGAGACCTACACCACCGACGAAACGAAGGGAGGTGACACGACATGGCGCTTCTCGACCTCCAGGGCCTGGAGATGGCTCCGGCCGACCGCACGGGTGGCGGTAGCCGGGCGAGCCTGCTGCTCTGCGGCGACAGCTCGCTCTCCGTCACGACCTGCAACTGATCCAACCGCACACGGGGCCCTGGGCGGGTAGACGTACCCGCCCAGGGCAACCGCGCACCACCGGGAGGGACCGATGTCGGCGTTCGCCACAGGCGACCGGTTGCTCCGGCGCACCTGCCTGGCCGGCGGCGGCTGGACCGCCACACTCGCGGCCGTCGCCCTGCTCGGCGCGACCGCCGAACTCCTGCTCCCCGCAGCCCTCGGCCACGCCGTCGACACCGCCCTCACCGGCGGCTCCGGCTGGTGGACAGCCCGCGCCTGCGCACTCGTGCTCGTCCTCATCTGCGTCGACACCCTCAGCGACCTCGCCACCGGACTCGGCGCGGCACGCGCCACCGCAGGGCTACGCCGCCACCTGCTGCGCCACCTCTTCGCCCTCGACGTCCGCGCCACCCGCCGCCACCCGGTGGGCGACCTCGTCAGCCGGCTGGTCAGCCAAGCCGCCGACGCCGGCCAGGCCGGCAACGCCCTCGTACTGGCGACGGTGGCGATCCTCCCACCACTGGGCAGCGTCGTCGCGCTCACCATCATCCACCCGGCCCTCGGGATCACCCTCCTCGCCGGTCTCGCCGTCCTCACCGTCCTCATGCGAGCCTTCGTCACCGACGCCTCAACCGCGACCGCCAGCTACCAACGGGAACTGGGCGCCATCGCCGGCCGGCTACTGGAATCACTCAACGGCGCCCGCACCATCGCCGCGGCCGCCACCACGCACCGCGAACAGGAACGTGTCCTCGCCACCCTGCCGACACTGAACCAGTACGGCCAACGCGGATGGACCCTGCTCGCCCAGGCAAGCACCCGCACCGCCGCCGTCGCGCCGCTGCTGAACCTCAGCGTCGTCGCCGTCGGCGGATACGCCCTGACCGCCGGCTGGCTCACGCCGGGACAACTGGTCGCCGCCATCCGCTACGCGGCCCTCGGCACCGGACTCGGCGGCGTACTCGCCACACTGAACCACCTGGTCCGCAGCCGCGCCGGCGCGCACCGCATCGCCGAAGTCCTCACCCAGCCCGCCGCACCGACCGGCACCCGACCCCTACCACCTGGCGGCGGCACGCTACGACTCCGCGCGGTCAGCGTGCACACCGACGACGGCCAACCCATCCTGGACCGAATCGACCTCGACGTACCCGCCGGCTGCACCGTCGCCGTCGTCGGCACGTCCGGCGCCGGCAAGTCGACCCTCGCCGCGGTCGCCGGACGACTACACGACCCCGACGCCGGCGACGTACGCCTCGACGGAGTGCCCCTGCGCCACCTCGACCCGGCGGCGCTACGCCGCGCCGTGGGCTACGCCTTCGACCAACCCGTACTGATCGGCGCAACCATCCACGACGCCATCGGGTTGGCGCTACCAACCGAGTCAGCGACACCACCAACCGCCCCGACCCCGGCGGTCCTCGCCGCCACCCGCGCCGCAGCCGTCGACGACGTCGTCGAACGACTCCCCGACGGCTACCACACCCCGCTGGCCCACACACCACTGTCCGGCGGCGAAACCCAACGACTCGGCCTGGCCCGCGCCTTCACCGCCGAACGACTACTCATCCTGGACGACGCCACCTCCAACCTGGACACCGCCACCGAACACCGCATCACCCAGGCGACGACCACACAGACCGACCACCGCACCCGACTCCTGATCACCCACCGGGCCTCGACCGCAGCAGCAGCCGACCTGGTCGCCTGGCTACACACCGGCAGGCTGCGCGGCCTCGCACCACACCACCAACTCTGGACCGACCCGGACTACCGGGCCGTCTTCCAACCGGCAGGCAGCGCGCCGTGACCCACCCCGGCGTACGCCAGGTGACCTGGCGAGCCGTACTGGCCCGCCGACGGGACCTGACCCACCTCGGCGGCTGGTCACTCGTCGAGTCGATACCCGCACTGCTCTCCGGCTACCTGGTCGCCCGCGCCGTGGACGACGGATTCCTGGCCGGGCATCCCGAAACCGGTCTGACCTGGCTCGGAGCCCTCGCCGTCGCCGTGCTGATCGGCGCGGCGGCCACCGGCCGGACATACCGGTGCCTCGGCGCCGTGGTCGAGCCGTTCCGCGACCACCTGGCCACCCGCATGGTCCAGGGGGCGCTCACCGACGCCACCCGAACCGGCGCACACCCGGACAACGCCGCCCTGGCCCGCCTCACCCACCAACTGGAGATCGTCCGCGACACCTTCGCCGGCCTGCTCATGGTCACCCGCGGCTTCCTCTTCTCCGCCGGCGCAGCCCTCCTCGGCCTCCTCGCCCTGGCACCCGTCATGGCAGCACTGGCCGCCGCACCACTGGCCGCCGGCCTGGCCGTGTTCCTCGCCGCACTACCAGCCATGATCGCGCACCAACGCGCCTACGTCCGCACCGGCGAACACCTCAGCCACTCGGCCGCCACCGCACTGACCGCGCACCGCGACGTGCTGGCCTGCGGCGCCCAGACACGCGTGACAACCGACGTCGAACATCAGGTGTCCGCCCAGGCCACCGCGGAACGCACCCTCGCCCGGATGGCCGCGATCCGCAGCCTCAGCCTCGGCATCGGCGGCTGGCTCCCACTGATCGTCCTCCTGATCGCCACACCGTGGCTGGTCGAGCAGGGCCTGACCGCCGGCGCGGTGCTCGGCGCGCTGATCTACATCTCCACCGGCCTGCAACCAGCCCTGCACACCCTGCTGCAAGGCATCGGCGGCGGAGGACTGCGCTACCTGGTCACCCTGGAGAACATCCTGCGCACCTACCCGGAACCCGACGCCCCCCGCCCGACCAGATCCCACCCCCAACCCCGGTCGGCCACCGACCCCACCCCAGCCGTCGAGATCCGTAACCTGACCTTCCGCTACGGCCCACACGCCCGACCCGTCCTGGAAAACCTCTCACTGACCCTGAACCACGGGGACCACCTCGCCGTGGTAGGCCCCAGCGGCGCCGGAAAATCCACCCTGGCCGCCCTGCTCGCCGGCCTGCTACCACCACAGACCGGCACAGTCCACCTGGCCGGCGACCCGGTCACCGGTACCGACCCCGCCGTCCTCGCCCGCAAGCGGGTACTCGTGCCGCAGGAGGCGTACGTCTTCACCGGCCCACTCGCCGACAACCTGCGCTACCTACGGCCCGACGCCGACGACCACACCCTGGAAACCGCCCTCGACGCGCTCGGCGCACGCCCCCTGGCGACCCGCCTCGGCGGCCTCGCCGCGCCGATCACGCCAGCCCTGCTCTCCAGCGGCGAGCGACAACTCATCGCAGCGGTCCGAGCCTGGCTCGCACCCGCCCCACTGGTCATCCTCGACGAAGCCACCTGCCACCTGGACCCGGCACTGGAGGCAACCGTCGAAGACGCCTTCACCCAGCGACCCGGCAGCCTCGTCGTCATCGCCCACCGGATCAGCTCCGCGATCCGCGCCCACCGACTGCTGGTCCTCGACGGCACCGAACCCGTCGCCGGCACCCACGAGCACCTGCTGGAACACTCCACGGCCTACCGGCTGCTCGTCAACCACTGGCAGGAGCACACCACGCCACCCCTGCCCACACCGACACCACCCGGCTGAACCGCCCACCCACACCGGTCAGATCCAGCCCGCCTCACGCGCCACCCGCACCGCCTCCACCCGGGTACGCGCACCAACCTTGCGCACGATCCGACCAAGATGATTGCGGACCGTCCCACTGGTCAACCCCAGCGACACCGCAACCTCCGACACCGGCGCCCCCTCCGCGGTCAACGCCAGCACCTGCGCCTCACGACCGGTCAACGGACCATGCGCGCGCAGCGCCGCGACGACAAGGTCCGCGTCGAGCACCGGCTCCCGTCGAGCGAGCCGGCGAATCCCCTCGACCACCTGCTGCGGAGCGACATCACTGCGCAGGAACCCGACCATCCGTGTCCCGCAGCGCATCGCGCGCAGCCGCCCCGCCCGGCGCGGATGAGCCAACACCAGCATCGGGCAGCGGCCAAGACGGCTGGCATCGACCGCCTCGACGAAATCCAGGTCAGCCACCACCACGTCGGGACGTTCGTCCCGCACGGCCTCGGGAACCGCGTCACCCCGGTCCACCTCCGCCACCACCCGGATGTCGTCCTCGGCGGCAAGGACAAACGACAGCGCGCCCAACACCAGGGCACTCTCCAACGCGAGCAGGGTACGGATCATCACGAACCTTTCCGTGCACCCCATGGCAATCACTCATCGTCAGCATTCAAACACGCATCCGGCGTACCCGCACGGCGGGGGAGCGGGCCCGGTCGAACCACCGGACCCACCCCGTCAACAGCTACAACCAACCGTCACGCCGTGCCCGCCACACCGCCTCCAACCGGTTACGCGCACCGGTCTTGGCGAGAATCGCCGACAGATGGTTACGCACCGTCCCATGCGCCAGATGCAGGCGGACGGCGATCTCCTTCGAAGGCAGACCCTCGGCGGCCAGCCGCAGCACGTCCAACTCCCGGGGCGTCAACGGACTCTCCGCGGGCCACAACACCGCCGCCGCCGCGCTCGGGTCGAGCGCCCGCTCCCCGGCGGCGACCGTCCGGATCGCCCGCACCAACTCCGGCAGCGAACCATCCTTGCCGACCAGACCCCGAGCACCGGCCGCCAACGCCGCCTCCACCAGCGTCGGACTCCACCGAGGGCTCATCGCCAACACAGCAACCTCCGGCGCCTCCACACCGATGCGGGTCACCACCTCCACCGGATCGGGCAGATCCGGCGTCAACGCGAGCACCACCACCTGCGGACGGCACCGCAGCACCACCTTCACCACATCGCCGACACCCTCGACATCGGCGACAACCCTCATGTCCTCCTCACCCGACAGCGCGGCGCTCAGCGCCCCGCGCAGCAAACCCATGTCCTCGGCGACAACAACGTGGATCACCACGTCTCTCCGATCTCAGGTGCGCGTCAGACGGCCACCCACCCCGGACAACCCACAGGGCACAGCGCAGCCGGCCACGCGCGACGGACGGACAGGCATCGACCCGAAGCGCCGTCACCTACCGACGGGCACGGGCACCAATCGGCCCAACGGTCGGCCTACCGAAGCAGACAAACCCCACGACCGATCCAGCCCACGTCACCCAGGGCGCGCATTCACCGACGAGAAACCGACCCCCACCACGAGAGGCGCCACATCGAAGACCTGTTCAGAGCACGTGGCCGACGGCCGGGCCGTCGGCAACACCGCTCCCGACCCAGGCGCCGACCTGTCGCTCGCGCCGGCGGCATCCTGGTCGGGCGGCGCGACCGGCCACACCGGAGTGCCCGCCGGGGCGGGCACCGAACCTGACCACCCGGCACCGCGCCCGACCGACACCACGCCGCTCACCGCCTCCACAGCGGACACCGACATCGGCGTGGCCGGCGGCACCACGGCGCGTACCGGGACGAACGTCGGATGCACCGGCATCATCCCCACCAGGGCCGGCACGACCCCACCCGGCGCGTCGGACACCGTGACCGGAGCCCACCCCGGCGTCAGCGGCACCGGCGCGGGCCGCCGCGGTGACGCCGGAACGACCACGTCGCCGAGACCGGCATCGACGACCCGGCCGAGCACGGCGACGACAGGCCCGACGGTCGCCCTGAGCACGACGCGGACGGCGTGCGACGACCGATCGACGACCATCCCCACCGTCGAGGACACGACGGGAAGCGCAGCCGACAGCAAATGCCGGACGGAACCCACGCCCACCGCAGTGTGGTCGGGGCTTCCAGCCGCGGGGGGCAATGCACCGGTCGACGGTGGTGCCGGGATGGTGGCCGGACGGTGACGGGTGCCAGCGGCCGTCTCCGATCGGGAACGCGGCAGGCGTTCTCGACGCTGCGCCACGTCCGGGTCGACGCCGCGCGCCACGTCCGGGTCGACCCGGGGGAGCGCCGCCGACCGGGACGAGCGCCCGACGCCCACCGACCCCGCCGACGGTGTCGGTGGGCGGACGCCGGCAGGGGAGACGACCTTGCTGATGCGGGTTGGCGCGTCGAGGCGAACGTCGCCGACGGTCACGACCTGCTGACGGCGGCGCTCGGGAGCCTCACCCTGCGCGAATCGGACGACGCGCTCGACCAGGACGCCGGCCTGCTGATGACGCTCGCCGCCGGCAGCGTCGCGACGCCCGTCGGCGGCGGCCGGCTCCTGCAACAGGAGGGCCACCACGAAGCCGGCCCCGACGGCAGCCAGGACCAGTGCCCACCGTCGGGCGAGCATGCGAACGCGGTTGGTTGCGAGCAGGACGATGTGCCTCGGCGCGGGCGTGGACGCGGTTCCACTGGCGGGACATCGCACGCGGACACGACCCCTTCGCATCGGATTGCTGACTCATCGTAGCGAGATGGACGCAGGAACGCATCCCGCGATCCTTCGATCACCGTCCGTCTCCGGTGGCCGGTTGGCCCACACGCTTGCTCCGCAACCACGCCGTCCGATCAGGCCCAATCCGACGTGGAGCGCGATTCGATAATGCACATTATGTAAAGTAACGCGATCTGGTGGTCCCCTCGACCGCGGTCATTCGCGTGTCAGTCCGGGCGGGAGCGCGTCCTCGTCCGGGCCGACGAGGCGGGCGTTGACCAGCGGATTGCGCCGCAGACGTGCGACCACAGCGGCGCTGCCACCGACGTCGGTCCAGGTGTCGTCCCACAGCGCGGAGACGAGCCAGGTGCGATCCGTCGGGAAGAACAGATCCGGCAGCGGACCGTCGCCGCGCATGTGACCGGTCCGCCAGGCCAGGGCCTGCTCGGGGCCGGCCTCGACCAGGACGTAGGGATAGTCCCAGTAGAGCGAGACCCTCGGCGCGTGTGGAAAGACGACGTCGTGAGCGCCGGTGTCGAGATAGCCCAGCCACCAGGGCTGGTCCGGGGTGCACGCGACCAACTCGTCCACCACGGCACGTTCGTGGGCGGCGAAACCGACGCCGTCGGGCGGATAGAAGGTGGCGTACGCGTCGAACACCGGCGGGATCGCGGCGGTGATCGAGAGGCCCGGTGTGGTCTGCCCGGCGAACCAGGCGACGTCGCCGGCGGTGCCGATCCGCCAACTGCGCCCGTCCTTGTCGACCTCTTTGAGTGGCGTCACGGTCGATGCGTCCGCGCCGGGCTGCCTGATGAGGCCCGGCGACGCGTAGCGAGCCCACCCGGGTCGTCCGGCGGCCCGCCACTGGTGCCCTTCGGGGCAGATCAGATCCGTCGGGCCGCCCGGCTCCCGGTAGACGGTGGCCGTGCCGGGCCGACCACAGCGCGGGCAGGTCGTGACGGGCGACGTCATGCCGCGCAGGATACGTGTTCCCGATCGACGCCAGCCGTTGTCACGCGAACCGGCCGACACGTCGAGGCTGGTGGACGCCGACGGTCCGTCGTGTTGACCGTTGTCGCGGACACCCGAGCGGCGGTGCGTGTCGGCCGGCATCTGGGCGCCTTGCGCCTGTAAAGGTGCCCCATGGATGGGGCACGCGAACGTCCGGTGCGGGATCGCCAGCTCGACACCTTCGACGCAGTGCGCGGGCGACAACCCAGGTGCGGTGCCGACGACAACCCAGCTGCGGTGCGGACGACACTTTCGGTGCGGTGCGGAAAGGCCACCGCTGGAGGACGTCGACAGCGTCGGGGCCAGAATCGTCGTCGGGTACGCCGATACGTTCAGGTGGTCAACGTCTGCCCCACATCCGGGGCAGGTCTACAGGTGCCCACGGGCAGGGTCGATGCCTCCCTCGTCAGGTGGGTCTGCTCCCCCTCGCCTGACGCCTGCCACCGGCGCCTTCCGGAAACCTGAAAATGCTGCATAATATCCCTTATGCATGACAAACAGGACGAATCGCTCGTGGTGTTGATCGAGGAGTTCCTGACCGCCCGGGCCACTCGCAAGCCCTCCCCCCACACCCTGGCGGCGTACCGGCGGGACCTGCTCGCGGTGGCGGCCCTGGTCGCCGAGGATGCCGCCACTCCCCTCCCCCTGGGCGCGCTGTCGATCACCGAGCTCTCCCCCAGGGTGATGCGGGCGGCCTTCGCCCGGTTCGCCGCGCCCCGGGCGCCCGCGTCGGTGCACCGGGCCTGGTCCACCTGGAACAGTTTCTTCACGTTCCTGGTGGCCGACGGGGTCGTGGCCGGTAACCCGATGCCGGCGGTCGGGCGACCTCGGGCGCTACTCCCCCAGCCGAAGCCGCTGCGGGGCGCGGACACCCCCGAGGTGCTGCTCGCGTCCGCCGCGCGCGACGAGGGTCGGCAGCGCGACCCGTGGCCGGAGCGGGACGTCGCGGTGTTGGCGGTGGCGCTCTGCGCGGGGCTGCGCCTGTCGGAGTTGCTGGCGTTGCGGGTCGGCTCGCTGGGTGGTCGGCCTGGTGAGCGGCGGATCGAGGTGCTCGGGAAGGGTGGCCGGCCCCGGGTGGTGCCGATCGAGGCGGATCTGGACCGGGTGCTCGTGGACTACCTGGACAGTCGGGCGCGGCGCTTCGGTTCGCGGTCGGTACGCCCCGACTCGGCGTTGCTGGTGGATCGGCGTGGTGAGCCGTTGCGTCGGGGTGGGCTGCAGTATCTCGTCGAGTCGTGTTTTCGGCGGGCGGGTATCGGTGACCGGGTGCCGCGGGGCGCGCGGTTGCACGCGTTGCGGCACACGTTCGCGACGCGGTTGGCCGAGGACGGGGCGAGCGCGGCGGAGATCATGCGGTTGTTGGGGCATGCGTCGTTGGCGTCGTCGCAGACGTACATCGAGGTGACGGCCGGGCAGCAGCGCGACGCGGTGCGCGCGAACCGGACCAACCGCGCGCTGGCGGCTCTGGTGCCGGTGAACCAGGAGTGAGCGCGGTCAGTGTGCTGGGTGGTCGCTGTCGTTGGCGGTGGTGGGCAGTGGGCCGAGGACCGCGTTGATGATGTGGATGCGCGTGTCGGTGGCCTGGTAGTCGGCGCAGACGGCGTCGGCGCGGTCGGCCAGACGGACGGTGGGGCCGTTGCGGGTGATGGTGACGGTGGTGCCGTCGACGGTGGTGGCGGTGCCGGTGTTCGCCAGTTCGCCGATTGCGTGCGTTCCCTCGATCAGGTGTGCCTTCAGCAGGGTGCGCACCTGGTCGGTGTGGCGGGCCATCAGGTCGTCCCAGTTGTCCTCGGAGAACTTGGCGGCGAAGGCGTCGTCGGAGGGGGCGAGGATGGTGACGCCGGTGCCGGCGGGCAGGTCGGTGAGGACTCCGCTGATGCGCAGGGCCGCTTCGAAGGTGGTGAGGGTGGGGATCCACCGCAGCGCCTGGTCGGCGGGTTGGCTGGCGAGGAAGGTGGGGTTTCCGGGGTCGGTGCCGGTCGGTAGGGCGGCGCAGAGCGGCCCGGTGACCTGGGGTGTGTCGGCCGGTGCTGCGGCGTCGGTGTGGGGTGTCGCGGGGCTGCTGGTGCAGGCGGCGAGCAGCAGTGTCGGCGCGAGGAGCCCGAGGGTACGCAGTCGGGGGCGTCGTGGTGGGGTGGCGGGTTGCGACACGGCGGCCTCCACGGTTTCGGGTTGGTGGGTGGGGATGTGCCGGCGGCGCGGGTCTCGAACCCGCGCCGCCGGCAGTTCGGTTCGGTCAGGTGGCCGTCACAGTGCCGCGCACTGGGTGGTGCGGGGGCCGTGCACGGTGTTGGCGACGCCCAGGTTGGTCGGGGCGGGGCTGTTGGCCGTGCAGTTGAGCGGGCCGCGGATGGTGTTGCCGGCCAGCAGGGGTACGTCGGTGCCGGTGGTGTTGCCGGTCAGGCTGACCGGGCCGGCGATGGTGACGTCGATGACGGAGACCGCGTTGGTGGTGTTCGCGATCTGGACCGGGCCGTTGATGGTGCTGTCGGCGAGGAGGATGCCGGCGGCGCCGGTGGCGGTGACCGGGCCGCTGATGGTCGTTCCGGTCGCGACGAGTGCCGCGCCGGCCCGGACGGTGACCGGGCCGTTGATGGTGGCGTCGGCGGCGCAGGTGAGGCCGGAGACGGTCAGTGGGCCGTTGCGTCGGCCGGTGAGGGTTGGGTAGACGCGTTCGCCGTCGGTCAGCTTCTCCACGCCCTTGGTGTCGAGCAGGAGCGGGATGAGGCCGCGTTCGGGTTGGTTGAGGGGGACGTAGTAGCCGTCCGCGGTCTTGATGACCTTCCAGCCGTGTGCGGCGATGCGCTGTGCGACGGTGGTGCCCACGCCGCCGGGTCCGTCGGTGCGGGTGCCGTTGTACTGCTCGTCGGTGAGTTTGTAGGCGCATGGGGCGTTGTCGAGGATGAGGTCGGCGTGGGGCGCGTCCAGCGGTGGCGGGTTGTCACCGGGGTGCGGGGCGGGGTGGGCCGGGATGGGTCGGGAGCCGCGGAAGACGAGGCGGCCGGTGTTGGCGGCCTGGATCTGGATGGACTGGGCGCGGGAGTTGAGGATGTCGCCGCGGTCGGCGCGGTGGTAGTCGAGGAACTGGTGGAAGGTCCACAGCGCGGAGTAGGTCTTGCGGCGCCGGTTGTTGGCGGTGTTGCCCTCGTCGGGTCGGGTCTGGCCGCCGGAGCTGCGCAGTTCCAGGAGGGAGTTGGTGACGTTCTTGAGGCCGAGGGTGTTGCGCAGGATGGTTTCCTCGCTGAGGCCGACGTTGCCGCCGCCTTCGCAGCCGTAGGGGCAGGCCCACCAGCCGGCTTCGGCGCCGTTGGCGTACATGTGGTCTTCGATCATGTCCTGGGACTGGTCGAAGATGGGTTGGGCGACGTTCTGGTGCCGTGGTGGCAGCATCGGCAGGTCTCCGGCGCGGGAGTTGCCGTACTCGTGGCCGTCGTAGCCGGCGACGGGTCGGTAGTCGCGGACCATTTTGATGTACGCGGCGGTCTCGGGCTGGCGGATGAGCGAGTAGTCGCGGTTGAGGTCCTGGCCGGTGGAGTTGCCGCGGGTGTTGTTGGCCCGGCCGTCGCCGTTGATGGTGGGGACGATCAGGACGGTGGTGTGGCTGAGCAGGTCGGTGATCCGGGGGTCGGTGCTGAAGGCGAGTTGCCGGGCCATGATGAGGCAGGCTTCGCGGTCGCCGGGTTCGTTGCCGTGCACGTTGCAGTTGATGGCCACGGGTGCGGTGGCGGCGACGGCTGCGGGGGTGGCGGCCGGGGTGGGGTGGCCGATGACCATCATGTTGATGGGTCGGTTCTGGACGGTGCGGCCGAGTTCGACGACGCGGACGCGGTCGCTGAGGGCGTCGATGGCGGCGGTGTAGGCGTACTCGTCGGTGTCGCTGGTGTATTGCGCGGCCTGGGTGGTTTCCCAGCCGGTGCGCAGTTGTTGGCCGGGGGTCGTGGGGTTGCCCCAGGGTGCGGTGGTGGTGGCGACGACCGGGTCGGAGTAGGGCTGTTCGGTGGTGCCGACGCGGGCGCGCACGCGCCATTGGAAGGTGTCGCCGGGGTTGAAGCCTGCGTCGGCGAAGGTGGGTGCCTGTTGGTTGATCTGGCGGTTGGGTCGCCAGACGCCGACGATGGTGGGTGCGCCGGTGGGGGTGCCGTTGGCGTCGACGGCGGTGCGTTCGATCTGGTAGTCGGTGGCGTCCTGGACGGGTTGCCAGGCGAGGGTGGCGTATCCGTCGGCTTGGCGGACGGTGAGGGTGGTGACCTGGTGGGGTTCCGCGGCGGCGCGTTGGGCGTTGGCGGGGGTGGGTGCGGTGGTGAGGGTGAGGGTGAGGGCGATGAGGGTTGACACGGCGATGAGGGTGGGTCGCTGACGTCTCATGTGGCCTCCGACGAGGTGATCGTGGCGCGTGTCGACCAACATGATCGTCGAGATCCGTCGATGCAATGATCTTGAGGGAATCTTGCGACTCGGTGGTGCGCTCCCCCGGCCTCGTCAGGCGGTGACGGTGGTGGGTTCGCCGGGGGTCAGCCAGCGGATGCTGTCGCGTACGGCGGGTGGCGCGTCGTGAAATGCCCGTTCGACGGCCTCGCGGGGTTCCTGGAAGTGCTGCCAGCCCTCGTAGTGCACGGGGATCGCGGTGTGGGGTCGGAGTGCGGCGCACAGTTGTGCGGCCTGGCGGGCGGTCATCGAGTAGCGCAGTGGTCCGGTGACGGGGAACCGTACGCCGCCTAGGTGCAGGAGCACGGTGCCGATCGGGATGCGGGTGGCGGCGGCGCGTACGCGGCGGGTGAGCACGGTGTCGCCGGTGATCCAGAGCGCGCCGTGTTGTTGCCCGGCCCAGCGCAGGGTGAAGCCGATGACGTCGCCGACGAGGGGGCGGCTCAGCGGTGGGCCGTGCCGGCAGGGGGTGGCGGTCACCTCGATCGTCGGGCGTTCGGGGTGTGTGAGTCGGGTGGTCTGCCCGGGGTGCAGGCCGTGGGTGCCGTTGCCGAGCCGGTGCGCGCCGGACGTGGTGGTGAGCACGGTGTCCACGCTGGTCAGCAGCGCGCGGCCGGTGTCGTCGAGGTTGTCGCCGTGGTGGTCGTGGCTGAGCAGGACCGCGTGGATCGGCCCGAGGTCCGTGGTGCGGACGGCCGGGCCGGTGACCTTACGCGACGAGGTGCCCCAGCCGAACGTGTAGCGCGCACCGGGTGGGTCGAACGTCGGGTCGGTGAGCAGCCGCCACCCGCCGACCTCGATGAGGGTGGTGGGGCCGCCGATGTGGGTGATCCGCAGCGGGGCGGTGTTCATCGTGCGTGGCGCAGGGCCCAGTCGAGGGCGACGTCGGCGATGCGCTGCCAGCCTTGCTGGGCGGGCAGCAGGTGGGCGTACCCCTCGAAGAGCTCGACCTCGGTGATGGTGTCGCCCTTGTAGTGCGCGGCGTTGGAGCGTTGCACGCTGGGCGGCATGATGTGGTCCTCCGAGCCGGAGATGAACAGCAGCGGCGCGCGTTGGTCGTTGTGGTAGTCGACGGCGATGTCCTGGGGGCCGGGTAGCAGGTTGGCCAGGACGCTGTCCCAGAGGATGCCGCCGGCGGCGGGGATGGCGTAGCGCTCGTACAGGGCGCGGGCGGTGGGTTCGTCGAAGGTGTTGGTGAACGCGTAGTTCCACTGGTCGAAGGTGAACCCGACGGCGCGGTGCCGGTTGGCCGGGTTCTTCAGCACCGGGAAGGTGGAGCGCAGTTGGGAGAAGGGGATGTTCCTGACGCCTTCGGTGGGTGCCGAGTTGAGGGCGACGGCGCTGGTGCCGTACCCGCGGTCGAGCAGCACCTGGGTGAACGCCCCGCCGGCGGAGTGGCCCATGATGATCGGCGGCTTGGGTAGCGCGGCGACCACCGCGGACAGGTGCGCGATGATCTGCGGCGCGGTCAGCGTCTCCAGGGGGCTGGGGTCGGCGTTGATCGCCTCGACCTCGCCTTCCAGCCCGGGGTAGGTGGGGGTGAGCACCTGGAAGCCCTTGGCCTGGTAGTGGGTGACCCAGTGTTCCCAACTGCGGGGGGTGACCCAGAACCCGTGGATGAGGACGATCGTGTCCGGCGTGTCGCTCATGTCAGCTCCGTGGATGTCGGGGGTGGCGATGGCGCAACGGCGGTGGTGTCGGTGAGCCCACCCTAGACATTCGTGAGTCGCGATGGTGGGGTTCCGCGACGATTGTCAGCTGAGATCGACCAGTAGGGGGCGGTGGTCGGAGATCGTGGACGGCGGCGCGGTGACGGCGCGTACCGGTGGGAGCTGGTCGAGGGCGTGCCGGTCGGCGAGGATGTGGTCGAGTTGGACGCGGGGTTGCCCGGCGGGGTAGGTGGGGCGGCGGCCCAGAGGGTGCCAGCCGGAGACGAGCCGGGCCGCGCCGGCGGGCAGGTTGAGGTCGCCGAGCAGGACGCGGGGGGCGGGTAGCTCGCGCAGGGCGCGGACGGTCTGGCGGAGTTGCCGGGCGTTCCAGCCGGGCACGAAGGACAGGTGGGTCGCGGCGACGGTGAGTGGGCCGTGTGGGGTGTCCAGGATCGCGGCGAGGACGACGCGGGGTTCGTCGTGCAGCAGGATCAGGCCGCCGCGGGGGCCGGGTACGTAGACCGGTGAGCGGACGGGGGCGGGTTTGAGTCGGGTGACGTGCCAGCTGCGGACGGGGTGTCGGCTGATGAGCCCGATGCCGTAACAGGGTTCGCCGTGCCCGTCGTCGTCGTGGCGCAGGGGGCGGAAGTGTTCGCCGGGGGTGCCGACGACGGCGGCGGCGAAGCGGTGGTGTGGTGCGTCCAGGGCGCGGGCGGCGATGGCGGTGAGGTCGAGGTTGCCGCTGCGGTGTTGGTCGCGGTCGACCTCCTGCAGGGCGAGCACGTCGGCGTCGAGGGCGCCGACGGCGGCGGCGAGTCGGTCGGAGTCGACGAGCCCGTCGGTGAGGGATCGTCCGTGCAGCAGGTTGAAGGTGGCCAGGCGCACTCCTGCACCTTACGTGTCCGTGGCATGGTTGCCGGGTGGTGAAGGTGTTGCTGTGTTCGATGGTGGTGTTCGTGGCGGTGGGCGCGTTGGGGGTGTGGTTGCGGCGTACGCGGGGCCGGTGACCGGTGAGTTCTCCCACTCGGCGGGCCGGTCGGGCGCGTCGGCTGGGCAGAATTGCCGCCCATGGACGCCGTGACGCTGAGTACTCTGCTGGCCGCAGCCGCGATGGCCGGGTGGGTCGACGCCGTGGTCGGTGGTGGTGGGTTGTTGTTGCTGCCGGCGTTGTTGGTGGCTGCCCCGGGGTTGCCGGTGGCTACCGCGTTGGGCACGAACAAGCTGGCTGCGATCTTCGGTACGGCCACGGCGGCGGCGACGTACGCCCGGAGGACGAAGGTCGACTGGCGGGTGGCGGGGCCGGCGGCCGGGTTGGCGGTGCTCAGCGCGGGTGTGGGTGCGGCGTTGGCCGGGGCGGTGCCGGCGTCGGCGTACCGGCCGGTCGTGCTGGTGGTGCTGGTGGCGGTGGCGGTGTTCGTGTTGCTGCGTCCCCGGATGGGGGTGGTGGCGGTGCCGGCGAAGCGGACCCCGGTGCGGGTGGGCGTGGTGGTCGCGATGGCCGGGGTGGGGATCGCCCTGTACGACGGGTTGATCGGTCCGGGGACCGGCACGTTCCTGGTGTTGGCGTTCACCGCGCTGGTGGGCGCGGACTTCGTGCACGGTTCGGCGATGGCGAAGGTCGTCAACGCGGGCACGAACCTGGGTGCGTTGGTGGTGTTCGGGGTGACCGGGCACGTGTGGTGGTTGCTGGGCGCGGGGATGGCGGTGTGCAACATCGCCGGTGCGGTGCTGGGGGCGCGGATGGCGTTGCGCCGTGGGTCGGGGTTCGTGCGGGTGGTCCTGCTGGTGGTGGTGGTGGCGTTGGTGGCCAAGCTCGGGTACGACCAGTGGTGGCCGCGCTGATGCCGGTGCGGGCCGAGCATGACCGTGCGGTCCTGGCGCGGTTGCTGGGGCGTGATCCGGTGCTGCACGCCTACCAGTTGGGTGACCTGGACGACTTCTTCTGGCCGTACACCTCGTGGTTTCGCCGGGGTGAGCAGGTCGCGCTGCTTTATCACGGGGTGGATCCACCGACGCTGCTGGCGTTCGCGGCGCCGGCGGACACCGCGGCGCTGGCGGCGTTGCTGGCCGACCTGGCGCCGGCGCTGCCCGCCCGGTTGTACGCCCACCTCTCCCCCGGGCTGTCCGATGTCCTGGCCGGGTCGTTCCGGTTGGATTCCGGTGGCGCGCACCACCGGATGGCGTTGACCGATCCGGCCCGGTTGTCGGCGGTGCGTCCGGAGGGTGTGGTGCTCGGGACGGCGGACCTACCGGGGCTACGCCGCCTGTACGCGCGGGCGTACCCGGGGAACTGGTTCGACCCGCGGATGGTGGACACCGGGCAGTACCTGGGCGTACGCGAGGGTGGTGAGCTGGTGGCGGTGGCCGGGGTGCATGTGTGGTCCCCGGTCTACCGGGTGGCGGCGTTGGGCAACGTCACGACCCATCCGCGGTGGCGTGGACGGGGGCTGGGCGCGGCGGTGGTGGCGGCGCTGTGTGTCCGGCTGCGCGAGACCGTGGAGCACGTCACGCTGAACGTGAAGGTGGACAACAGGCCGGCGGTGCGGCTCTACGAGCGGGTGGGGTTCACCCGGGTCGCCGAGTACGAGGAGTGGACGCTCACGGCCCGGTGACGCCTCGCGGCTCGTCTGGGGTGGTGCCGATCAGCTGCGGCGGCTCGGTGAGTCGAAGCGGCCGGCGCGGATCTCGCGCAGGGCCCGGCGGCGGATGTCTCCGCGCAGGGTGTCGACGTAGAGCGTGCCGCGCAGGTGGTCGGTTTCGTGTTGCAGGGCGCGGGCGAGGAAGCCGCTGCCGGAGATGGTCAGCGGTTCGCCGTTCTGGTCGACGCCGTGTGCGGTGGCGTGCAGGGCCCGCGCGGTCGGGAAGTACAGCCCGGGGATGGACAGGCAGCCCTCCTCGTCGTCCTGGAGTTCGTCGGACAGTTCGAGGGTGGGGTTGATCAGGTGGCCGCGGTGGCCGTCGGCGTCGTAGACGAACACCTGGGCGCTGACGCCGATCTGCGGTGCGGCGACGCCGGCGCGGCCGGGTTCGCCGAGCAGGGTGTCCATCAGGTCGGTGACGAGGGCCCGCAGTTCGGCGTCGAAGGTGGTGACCGGCTCGCACTCGGTGCGCAGGACGGGATCGCCGATGATCCGGATGGGCCGCATGGTCATGACCGGCAGCTTATCGCCGGTGGCGGCGGGTTCGGCGCCCGGCCAGGGTGGCGCGGATCGGGGCGGTCTTCGCGGCGGCTTCGGCGACCTCGGCGGCGGGGTCGCTGTCCCAGGTGATGCCGCCGCCGGCCCAGGTGTGCAGGTGCTGGCCGTCGGCGGCGGCGGTGCGGATGGTCAGGCCGAGGTCGACACGGCCGGGGGCGACCCAGCCCAGCGCGCCCATGCTGGCGCCCCGGCCGACCGGTTCGAGGGCGCTGATCTGGGTGAGGGCGGCGAGTTTCGGGGCGCCGGTGACGGACCCGCCGGGGCAGGTGGCGCGCAGCAGGTCGGCGAGACCGAGGCCGTCGGCGGCGGCGGCCCGCACGGTCGACTCGGCCTGCCACAGGTCGCACCAGCGGCGGACGGTGAACAGGTCGTCGACGGTGACGCTGCCGGTGCGGGCGATGCGGGCGAGGTCGTTGCGTTCCAGGTCGACGATCATGACGTGTTCGGCGCGTTCCTTCGCGCTCGCGAGGAGTTCGGCGCGGCCGGCGGCGGTGGCCGGGCGGGTGCCCTTGATGGGTCGGGTGATGAGGTGCCCGTCGGTGACCTCGATGAGGGTTTCCGGGGAGGCGCAGCCGATGGCCCAGCCGTCGCCGGTGAGTACGCCGCCGTAGCGGGCGCCGGGCAGCGCGCCGAGGCGGCGCAGGGCGGGTAGCGGGTCGCCGGTGTAGCGGGCGGCGGCGTGTCCGACGAGGTTGGTCTGGTAGACGTCGCCGCGGCCGATGGCGGCGCGCACGCTCGTGACGGCGTCGGCGTGCTGGCGGCGGGTCCAGCTCTCGGTCCACTCGCTGAGCCACCACGCCGACGCGGGCGGGCCGGGTGGGCTGGCCGGGCTCGGGTGGTGGTCGTAGACGACGACGGTGAGGTCGGGCAGCGTCGGCGCGGGCTCGGGCGCCGTGGTGGGCGCGCCGGCCAGGTGCGCCCCGGCGGCGGCGGACAGGTAGAGCGCCGCCCCGCAGACCCCGGCAGCGTCATGGTGGGCGGTGGCGGGTCGGCTCAGGTCGTGCAGTGGCAGGCCGTGCGCGGCGAGGAACTCCTCGGCGAGGGCGGCGGGGTCGCCTCCGTCGCGCAGGTGCCACTGCAGGCGGGCGCGTTCGGTGAGCGCGCCGCGGCACGCGGCCGGTGCCGCCGGCACATCGACCAACGCGGCCGCGCCGCTGCCCGCGGCCAAGGCAATCGGGCCGCTGCCCGCGGCCAAGACGATTGGGCCGCTGCCCGCGGCACCTACCTGTGGGAGCGTTTCCACGCCGTACGGTCCGACCTTCCTCATCCGTTCAGTGGATTTCCGGTGCGACAGACGGGCACCTGCTCGATGCTGGACACTTTCGCTTGGTACTGTGCGTCACTGGTCATGTGAACCATGACACAGTGCCCCCACAGTCCGGAGAACCCGATGTGCCAGCACCAACCGACCTGCCCCTCCGCTGAAGCCACCGACCGGGAAGCCGCGCGAGTCCTCGCCTGCTTCCGTGAGCAGGGCTGGAGCCTGCTCTGCAATGGTGTCATCGTCTTCGAGGACACTGGCGAGCTCCTCCCCGACGGCAGCAGCATCGCACCGCACCGCGGCCCCGCCCGCCACGCTCTCGTCGCCTAATCGACCACTCAGCGTCACCGACTAGCCGCCGCCGACCCAGGCCAGTCCCCCGGTAAGGGACGCCACGCCCAGGTCGCAGCGGCTGCCGGGGCGGCCCACACCGCCCGCCCCGGCACGCCCGTCGCCAGTCTCCAACGCCTGCGGCATTGTCAGTCCTCGAACGCCTCCGGCGACGGGCACGAGCAGACCAGGTTCCGGTCGCCGTACGCGCCGTCGATGCGCCGCACCGGCGGCCAGTACTTACCGGCCCGGTCCACCCCGGCGGGGTACGCGCCCACCGACCGCGGGTACGGGTGCGGCCACTCGTCACCGCTGACCATCGCCGCGGTGTGCGGCGCGTTCGCCAGAGGGTTGTCCCCCGCCGGCCACTGCCCCGCCCCGACCTGCTCGATCTCCGCGCGGATCGCGATCATCGCGTCGCAGAACCGGTCCAGCTCGGCCAGGTCCTCGCTCTCGGTGGGCTCCACCATCAGCGTCCCGGCCACCGGGAACGACATCGTCGGCGCATGGAAGCCGTAGTCGATCAGCCGCTTCGCCACGTCGTCCACCGTCACGCCGGTCGCCTTCGTCAACGGCCGCAGGTCGAGGATGCACTCGTGCGCCACCAGGCCCTTGTTGCCGGCGTACAGCACCGGGAAGTGCCCCCGCAGGCGCGCCGCCACGTAGTTCGCCGCGAGGACCGCCACGCCGGTCGCCCGGGTCAGCCCCTCGGCGCCCATCATCCGCAGGTACGCCCACGGGATCGGCAGGATTCCCGCCGACCCGTACTTCGCCGCCGAGATCGCCGGCGTCGCGTCCGCGTGCGCGCCCAGCGGGTCGCCGGGCAGGAACGGCGCCAGGTGCGCGCGCACCGCCACCGGGCCCACACCGGGGCCACCGCCACCGTGCGGGATGCAGAACGTCTTGTGCAGGTTCAGGTGCGACACGTCCGCGCCGAACTTGCCCGGCTTGGCGAACCCGACGAGGGCGTTGAGGTTCGCCCCGTCGACGTACACCTGACCGCCGGCGTCGTGGACCTTCGCGCACAGCGACGCGATGCCCGTCTCGTACACGCCGTGCGTCGACGGGTACGTCACCATGATCGCGGCGAGCGCGTCCCGGTGCTTGTCGATCTTCGCGTCCAGGTCGACGAGGTCGACGTTGCCGTCCTCGTCGCAGGCCACCACGACGACCCGCATGCCGGCCATCACCGCCGACGCCGCGTTCGTGCCGTGCGCCGACGACGGGATCAGGCACACGTCGCGGTGCGTCTCGCCCCGCGACGCGTGGTAGGAGCGGATCGCCAGCAACCCGGCCAGCTCACCCTGCGAACCCGCGTTGGGTTGCACGCTGACCGCGTCGTAGCCGGTCACCTCGGCCAGCCACGACTCCAACTGGCCGATCATCTCCCGGTACCCGACGGTCTGGGAGTCCGGCGCGAACGGGTGGATGTGCGCGAACTCCGCCCAGCTGACCGGCTCCATCTCGGTGGTCGCGTTCAGCTTCATCGTGCACGACCCGAGCGGGATCATGCCCCGGTCCAGGGCGTAGTCGAAGTCCGAGAGCCGCCGCAGGTAGCGCAGCATCGCCGTCTCCGAGTGGTGGCTGCGGAACACCGGGTGGGTGAGGAAGTCACTGGCGCGGGCCAGGTCGACCGGCAGGGCCGCGTCCACGGCCCCGTCGAACGCGGGTACCCCGAACGCCGCCCACACCTGCGTCAGGTGCGCGACGGTGGTCGTCTCGTCGCAGGACACGCCCACCCGGTCGGCGTCGACCAGCCGCAGGTTCACGCCCCGCTCGGCGGCCGCCGCGACGACCTGCGCCGCCCGGCCCGGCACCCTCGCGGTGACGGTGTCGAAGAACGCGACGTCCGCGACGTCGACGCCACCAGCGCGCAGCCCGGCCGCGAGCCGCGCCGCCATGTCATGGGTACGGGCCGCGATGTCCCGCAGCCCGTCCGGGCCGTGGTAGACGGCGTACATGCCGGCCATCACCGCGAGCAGAACCTGCGCGGTGCAGATGTTGCTGGTCGCCTTCTCCCGCCGGATGTGCTGCTCCCGGGTCTGCAACGCCAACCGGTAGGCCGGGTTGCCGTCCGCGTCGCGCGACACCCCGACCAGACGCCCGGGCAGCATCCGCTCCAGGCCCGAGCGCACCGCCAGGTAACCGGCGTGCGGCCCACCGAATCCCATGGGTACGCCGAAACGCTGGGTGGTGCCGGCGGCGATGTCCGCCCCGATCTCCCCCGGCGCCCGCAGCAGCGTCAACGCCAGCAGGTCCGCCGCGACGATGACGAGGGCCCCGACGGTGTGCGCGGCCTCGACGAGCGTCGCGTGGTCGCGCACCGCCCCGGACGCCCCCGGGTACTGCAGGTGCAGGCCGAAGAACTCCGCCGGCAACTCGTCACGCTCGACGTCGAGGACCCGCACGTCGATGCCGAGCGGCTCGGCCCGGCTGGTGATAACCGCGATGGTCTGCGGCAACGCGTCGGCGTCGACGACGTACACGGCGCTCTTGCTCTTGGACGCCCGGCGGGCCAGGGTCATCGCCTCCGCCGCCGCGGTGCCCTCGTCGAGCATCGAGGCGTTCGCGGTGGTCAGGCCGGTCAGGTCGGTGACCATGGTCTGGAAGTTCAGCAGCGCCTCCAGGCGGCCCTGGCTGATCTCCGGCTGGTACGGCGTGTACGCCGTGTACCAGGCCGGGTCCTCCAGCACGTTACGGCGGATCACCGCCGGGGTGTGCGTGCCGTGGTACCCCAACCCGATCATGGAGACGGCGACGGTGTTGCGGGCCGCGATCGCCCGCAGCTCGGCGATCGTCTCGGCCTCGGTGGCCGGGTCCGGCAGGTCGAGGGTGCCGTGCCAGCGGATCACCTCGGGGATCGCGGCGTCCATCAGCTCGTCGATCGAGTCGTGCCCGACGACGTCCAACATCCGACGCTCGTCGTCGGGGCCGGGACCGATGTGACGGGTGGCGAACTGCTCTACGGTCATAGGGGGCACTCCCGGGGCGAGGTCGACGTGTCGGCCTCCCCCTCTGTCACACCCACGAGCGGCGCTCCACAGTGCCTGCCCACGAGGTCCTTTTGCCTGAGAGGTTCCGGGGAGGATTTGCCCCTTCGGCGCCGCCCCGCGTGCTGTCGGGCGGTCTCTCCCACGTGGGTGTTACCGGCACCGACAACGCTACCAGCGCCGGTGTTTCCGCCAGATGTCCTACCCCCGGCCCGCGCCCACCCCGCCGCCGGTCACCCCGCCGCCGGTCACACCCCGACCGTCGCCGCGCTGCCGCTGACCCGCGCGGCCAACTCCGGCAACACCGCGCCCAACGGCGCGTCGACGCACACCCTGGCGTGCCCGTCACCACGAGTCGGCCCCTGGTTCACGATCGCCACCGGGATGCCCTGTTTCGCCGCCCGAATCACGAAACGTCGCCCGGACATCACCGTCAACGACGACCCCAGTACCAGCAACGCACGGGCCCCCTCGACGGCCGCGAAGCACCGCGCCACCCGCTGCGGCGGCACCGTCTCGCCGAAGAACACCACGTCCGGCTTCAACATGCCGGTGCCGCAGATCCCGCAGTCCACCGTCCGGAACGCCGCCACCTGCTCGTCGGGGAGATCCACATCACCGTCCGGGTTCACCGCGGCGACCTGGGCCACGAAGTCCGGGTTCGCCTCGCGCAACCGCCGGTCCAGCTCCTCCCGGGAGGTCAGGTTGCCGCAGTCCAGGCAGGTCACCTCGTCCAGGCGACCATGCAACTCGATCACCGACGTGCTGCCGGCCGCACCGTGCAGACCGTCGACGTTCTGGGTGATCACCGCGTCGACCAGACCGGCCCGCTGCAACCCGGCGACCGCCCGGTGCCCGGCGTTCGGCGCCGCACCGGCGATCAACCGCCACCCCAGGTGGCTGCGCGCCCAGTAACGCCGCCGGGCCAGGGGATCCCGGGTGAACGCCTGGAAGGTCATCGGCGTGTGCCGCCGTGCCACCCCACTCGGACCCCGGTAGTCCGGGATGCCCGACTCGGTGGACAGGCCCGCACCGCTGAGCACCACCACCCCACCCCCGGCCACCAGCGAGGTCAACACGTCGAGGCTCTCCATCACGCCTCCATGCTGCCTCAACCCACGACCCGCCGCCGAACCCCCGCACCGGCCGGGGCTCGACGGCGGGACGACACCGCCCCGTCTACACCGCGACGACGTCGGCGACGACGCAGGCGATGTTGTCCGGTGCCCCCTCCGCCCGCGCCAGCTCCACCAACGCCCGCACCGTGTCCCCCGGATCGGTCGGCGCGGCCAACGCCGACCGCACCGCCGCCCGGTCGACGACCGCGGACAACCCGTCCGAGCAGAGCAGGTACCGGTCACCCGGTCGGGCGGTACGCAGCGCCAGGTCCACCTCGACCTGTGCCCCCGCGCCGAGGGCACGCACCAGCAACGCGCGCTGCGGATGCGCGGCGGCCTCGTCACGGTCGAGCCGGCCCTGATCCACCTGCGCCCACACCCAGGTGTGATCCTGGGTGAGCAGCGACAACTCACCATCGCGCAGCAGGTACGCCCGGGAGTCACCGACATGCGCGAGGGCCAGTTGGGAACCGCTGCGCAACAACGCGGTCAGCGTGGTGCCCGGCTGGTAGTCGTCGGTCGCCAACCCGCGCACACTCCGGTCAGCGTCGGCGACCCCAGCGGCGAGCATCGTCAACAGGTCCACGGCCGCAGCGTCCACGAGCGCCAACGGGGTGAGAGCGTCGATGGCGGCGGCACTGGCGGCAGCACCACCGGGCCCCCGGATGCCATCGGCGACGGCCAGCAACCGGTCGCTGGCGTACGCGGCGTCCTCGTTGCTGTCGCGCACCAACCCGGTGTCACAACGGGCGGCGGAGCGGACAGCGACAGCGGAACTCGGGTCAGACATGGTGGCGCCCCCTTCAGACAGGTGGTCCACGAGGATGGTCGCGAGCCGGGCGCGCGCCGCCGTGTCAGCGGTGACCCGCCGCCAGTACGCGGTGATCGCGTCAGCCGCCGCCGCGGGATCCAACCCACACACGACGCGAATCGTCGCCAACGGCATGCCGATGCCCCGAAGCTGGGCCACCAACCGGGCCGACGGCAACTGGGCCGGATCGTAGAGCCGATACCCGGACTCCGCGTCGACAGCGGCCGGCGGCACAAGCCCCACCTGGTCGTACAGGCGCAGCGCCTTCGGCGTCAGACCCACCGCCTGCGCGAACACCCCGATGGTCATGAGCCCCACGTCGACACCCTCCTCGTACCGGCCACGGCGACCGGCACACCCCAGGTTGAGGGTTACCCGAAGGTCAAGGTCAAGCCCACCCGGACCGGACGGTGCCGTCGGCTCGCCCGCTGCGGCGGCGCCCACACCGCCGGTAGGTTGGGCGCATGCGTGTCGTCATCGCCGGAGGCCACGGCAAGATCGCCCTGCTGCTGCACCGTCGCCTCGCCGAGCGCGGCGACACCCCGGTCGGGCTGATCCGCAACCCCGCCCAGGCCGAGACGGTACGCGCCGCCGGCGCCACACCCGTCCTCTGCGACCTGGAACACACCCCGGTCGCCGACCTGGCCGCGCACCTCGCCGACGCCGACGCGGTGATCTTCGCCGCGGGTGCCGGCCCCGGCAGTGGCGCCGCCCGCAAGGACACCGTCGACCGGGCCGCCGCCGCGCTCCTCGCCGACGCCGCGACCACCGCCGGTGTCCGCCGCTACCTGCTCGTCTCCTCGATGGGCGTGGACGACCCACCGGCCGCCGGCACCGACGACGTGTGGGCGGCCTACCTGCGCGCCAAACGCGCCGCCGAGGACGACCTGCGCGACCGCGACCTGGACTGGACGGTGCTGCGACCCGGACGCCTCACCGACGACCAGCCCACCGCCACCGTCACCCTCACCCGGCACGCCGGACGCGGCGCCATCAGCCGCGCCGACGTCGCCCACGTCCTCACCGCGCTCCTCGACGAACCACGCACCACCGGCGCGACCCTGGAACTCGTCGCCGGGCCCACCCCGATCGCCGACGCCGTCCGCGCCACCATCACCACCTGACCGGTCCCGCCGACGTGCCCCGGCGCGGTCAGCGCTGCTGGTGCCGGGGCAACGCCGACTGGCCCGCCGCCGCACCAGCAGCGAACGGCGCCCCCGGCGTCTCCGCCGCGATCCGGTCCATCGTGCGCGCCAGATGCTCACTGCCATCGTCGAGATGCCGCGCCGCCGCCTGCATGTGCGACACCATCATCTCGCCGAAGATCCGCAACGCCTCCCGGGTGGCCACCGTGTCGTCGAAGCTCGGCCCCGCCGCGCTGCGGTACTCCGTCACCGCCCGCTCCGCCTCCTGCTTCGCCTCCTGCGCCGCCGCCTGCATGTAGCTCTCGTACTGCACCCGGGCGTACTCGGCGACCCGCCGCGCGTAGTCGTGCGCCTGCGCGATGATCTGCTCCGCCTCACGCTGCGCCGCGGACAGCAGATTCACCTCCCGCGCCGCCGGGACCTTCGCCGCCGCCCCCGTACTCGGGATCACCCCGTGCCGGTGCAACTCCACCCGGTCGGTCAGCCGCTCGTTCTCCGCCCGCAACGTCGCGATCTGCGTCGCCAACAGGTCCAACTCGTCGGCCACCTGCACCCGGAACCGGTCCACGTCAGCGTTGTCGTAACCACGCCGGGCAAACGACGCGGACCCGAACTCCCACCGCCGCACCCGATCGGCGGTCATCCGCACCTGCACACCGCCGGAAATCTGCATCCCGTCATACCGACTGATCGGGGTCGCGCTCACCGGTACCCGCCTCCGTCCGCGACTACGGGACCCGCAAGCTCACTGCGCGCGCTCACCTGAGCCCACCTCCCGAAGTGTCACCGGCGCTCGTCTCCTGCACCGCCGTCCGCCAGGCCGCGCCGTACCACTGCGAACCCAGGCCCTCGTGATGCACCTGACCCGGGTGGAAACCCGCCTGGACCAACGTCTGCACCGCGTGCGAAACCATCTCGTCCGACCCGCACACGAACACGTGCCGGGAACGCCAGTCACCATCGGCCAACGCCCGGTCCACCGCGTGCACGAACTCCCCCGGCCGGTGCACGTCGGGACCCACCACGTACGTCACCGTCAACCACGGATGCGACGACGCCAACTTGTCGATCGCCTCGCTGTCGTAGAGCTCACTACGGGAACGAGCCCCCACATAGAGATCCACCCGCCGACGGGAACCCTCCGCCGCCACCTGCTCCACCAACGCCTTCACCGGCGCCCAGCCCGTCCCCGCCACCAACAACAGCAGGTCACTCGAGCCCGCCGACCACAGCGCCAGCCGCTCCCCCACCGGCGCCGCAAGGTGGATCCGATCACCCACCGCCGACCCGTACACCAACCGCGACGACACCGCACCACCCGGCGCGGCCCGCACGTGCAACTCCAACGTGCCGTCCGCGCGGGGCGCGTTCGCCGGCGAGTAGTACCGCCACGAACGCACCGACGGATGCGACACCCCCACCGACTGACCGGGGGCGAACGGCAACAGATACTGCGGACGCACCGTCAACACCGCCACGTCGAACGCCCGCCGCTCGTGCGCCACGATCTCCGCCACCCACCACGGCGGGTTCACCGACTCGGCAGCCTGCGCGGCCTCCGTCATCACCTGCGCGACCAACCCGTACGCGGCGGTCCAGTCCGCCGCCAACTCCTCGGTCCACTGCTCCGCCAGGAAATGCTGCAACGTCGCCACCAGCGCCTCACCGACCGCCGGGTAATGCTCCGCACGGACCGCGAACTTACGGTGATCGGCACCGAGATCCTGCAGGAAACCCACCAGGTGCTCCACCTGGTCCACGTTGGACACAATGTGACCCAGCGCGGTCACCAGGCGGTCCCGCTGCCCGGCCATGTTCGTCGGGAACATCTGCCGCGTCTCAGGATGAGCCAAGAACAACGTCGAGTAGAAGTAGAGCGGCACCTGGTCACCGTGAGCGGCAACCAGCGACCAGCTCTGCTTGAGTCGGGCCGCGTCCACGCTCAGGCGCCCGACCGGTCTCCGCGGGCCACCACCTGGTCCTGCACCTGCCCCAACACCGTCTGCACAACAGCCAGAATGTCCGCCGGAACACCCAACTCGGTCAGCGTCGCCGTCAGGTGCTCGCCCACCTTCGCGTAGTGCTCCACCGGAATGTTCAACGGTTGGTGCGCCTCGGCCAACCCACGACCGGCGTACTCGTCGGGACCACCCAACACCGTGGTCAACATCAACGTCAGATGCCGCCGCTGCCCGGCCATGTCCACATCGGAGAAGTAGCCGGCCAACTCGGGGTCCACGAGCACCTTGTCGTAGAACAGCTCAACCGCAGCCTTGACCGAACTGGCACCGCCGATGCGGTCGTAGTGCGAAGCGGGAGCCGTCTCTTCCGTAACCGTCACGGTCGTTCCTTCCGGGGGGTGAAGGGTCCAGAACCGTCAGGGACCATAGCGTGTCAAACGCCTCTGGTCAGCGTCCCCCTATCGGGTTCCCGACAATGCGCTGCCACGCTGCGTCACCACTACCGACAGGTAAATCCACAATCGGCCACCGCGACGACACCCAGCGTATCCACAATGGACCGCACAGACCCACCGGCCCCCACCACCGTCACCGAGGGTCGCGAGAAAACCAAGCGGAAAAAGACCGGGAAATGGGAACGCTCAGCCAGCCCGCCGCCGCGCCCGCCGCGCCGCCAACTCGTCACCGACCGGATCCGAATCAGACGCCACCGCCGGCTCCACCGGGCCACTCGTCGCCGGCTCCGCCGGCAGATGCGACAACGACCCCTGGATCTCCTTGAACGCCCCGCCGATCGCGATCCCGAAAACGCCCTGACCGCCCTGCAACAGGTCGACCACCTCCTCCGGAGACCGGCACTCATACACCGTCGTCCCATCGGAGATCAGCGTGATCCCAGCCAGATCCTCCACACCACGCGACCGCAACGCCTCGATCGCCTTACGGATGTTCTGCAGGGACACCCCCGCGTCCAACAACCGCTTCACGACCTTCAACACCACCAGGTCCCGGAACGAATACAACCGCTGCGTCCCCGAACCCGAGGCGTCACGCACGCTCGGCACCACAAGCGTCGTCCGCGCCCAGTAATCCAACTGCCGGTAACTGATGCCCACCGCGTGGCAGGCCGTCACACCCCGGTAGCCAACCGAACCCTCACCCTCAGCCGCCCCATACGGCGACGAGGCACCAGGCTCGTCAAACTGTCCACCCGGATCGGAATCCCGCGGCTCGTGCATCCGGACAACCTCCCCGTCAGTGCGGCGACGCGTCGTTTCCGGGACGCGCACCCCTCGACACGGCAACCCTATAGCCACCCTCAGGGGTTACCACGGAGGAACCGACGCGACACGCCGCGCAGCCACCGAGAAGATCACCAACCGCACCGGGGCATCACCGACCGTGACACCCGGGACGCAGAACCCAGGCCCGACTCAGCCCGCGAAATCCTCCGGACGCACCTGCTCCAGGAACTCGCGGAACTTCTCCACCTCGTCCTCCTGCTCATCAGGGATAACGATCCCCGCCTCGCTGAGGACCTGCTCCGAACAACGAATCGGCGCACCGACACGCAACGCCAACGCGATCGAATCGCTCGGCCGCGCCGACACCCGCACCCCATCACCGATCAACAGATCCGCGTAGAACACGTTCTCCTTGAGCTCAGTGATCTCCACCGCCTGCAAGGGCGCCTTCAACGCCGCCAACACATCCCGCAGAAGATCATGAGTCAACGGCCGGGCCGGCTTGACCCCCTGCTGCTCGTAAGCGATAGCCGTCGCCTCGACCGCACCGATCCAGATCGGCAGATAGCGGTCCCCCTCGACCTCCCTGAGCAGGACGATCGGCTGGTTGCTAGGCAACTCCACCCGAACTCCGACCACGCTCAGCTCGCGCACCGCCGCCTCCGTGTCGTTGTCACCTACGCCGCACCGCGCCCTTCCCTGCACGGTACACGGACCGCGACACGGCCGTCCCATGCGCTACAGCACCACGCCCGCGCCAGAAAGGGGTTACCCCGGCAAGCCTACGGCACGCTTCCCGGGAGAGATCTTTCCGCTCAGCCACCACCCACCGGACACCATCAACGACCCAACGTCGACCGCAAACCCACGCGCACCAACGCCGCGTGCAACTGCTCCGACAACGCCACCAACTCCCGCGCCGTCTCCGCAGCCCGCGCCCGCGCCGCCGGATCACTCTGCCGCGCCAACGGCGCCACCAACTGCGCGAACAAACCAACCTCACGGTCCGCCGCCGTCCGATAACCCCGCAGATGCCGAGGCTCCAACCCGTACGACGCCAAACCCGCCACCGCCGACGCGATGATCAACGCATCCGCGTCATACCACCCCGGCGGATCCGACACCAGCACACCGAGCCGCTCCAACTCCACCAACGTCGACTCGTCGATCCCACTGCGCGCCACCAGATCCGCCCGGCCGAGCCGCACCTGCGACGACTCGGCCGGCTCCGACTCACGACCCGGCACCGCACCATCAGGACCAACAGCCACCAACGCAGGCCGCGACCTCTCCGGCTGCTCACCGGACGAATCCCACTGCGCCAACTGCTCACGGATCACCCGCAACGGCAGATACCGGTCCCGCTGCGCGGTCAACACGAACCGCAACCGCGCCACATCGTCCCAGCTGTACTTCCGGTAACCCGCCGCCGTCCGCTGCGGCTCGACCAGCCCTTCGGCCTCAAGAAACCGCAGCTTCGAAATCGTGGTGTCCGGGAAATCCACCCGCAACTGCCCGAGCACCTCACCGATGCTCATCAGCGGCTGAGACCGGGCCGCACCGGGTGACGTGGAGGCCGCAGGCTCGTTCACCCCCGGCCGGCCTCCTCCTCCGGGCGCGGACCGGCGATGAACACCACCCGGAACTTACCGATCTGAACCTCATCACCATTGCTCAACGTGGCCGCCTCGACGCGCTCACGATTCACGTACGTGCCATTCAGGCTGCCCACGTCCCGCACCGTGAACGTGCCACCGTCCCGGTGGAACTCCGCGTGCCGACGCGACACCGTCACGTCATCGAGGAAGATGTCACTGTCCGGATGCCGGCCACTGGTCGTCACATCGTGGTCCAACAAGAACCGGGCACCCGCATTCGGACCTCGACGAACCACCAGCAGCGCCATACCCGGCGGCAACGAACCGGACATCCGGCTCGGCACCACATCGGTGTCCGGCCCTTCCAGCACTTCGTCGAGCGAACCGAGATTGAGCGTCGAAGTGACGTCGAGTGGGGGGAACTCGTCGTCTGGCCGCGTCATGGGACCACCTCACGGATCTGTTCGGTCGGCGTCGGGTAATGGCGGGTCTGGCCGCCGGGCACTTGAACACCCGGCGGCTGGCTCCCCGTGCCCGGGAAGGCAATTCCGCAACGCTCAACTATTTGGGTTCTCGGTCGACTGGGCGAGCCTAGCCAGCGCCGAAATGCAGGGCAACCGGACGCGCGCAGACAGCCCACGCACCGGAACAAGCTCACTCAGCCTTCGGTGATCTTCTGATACGCGCCCGCCGTCAGCAACCCATCCGTCGCCGTCGGATCATTCGGCGTGATCTCCACCAACCAACCCTCACCGTACGGATCAGTGTTGATCAGCTCAGGCGTGTCACCCAACGCCTCATTGCGGGCCGCAACCGTGCCCGCGACCGGCGCGTAGATCTCCGACACGCTCTTGGTCGACTCGATCTCACCCAACGAGTCACCGGCCGCGACCACCGCACCCGCCTCGGGCAACTGCACGTACACGATGTCACCCAGCGCGTCCTGCGCGAAGTGCGTGATGCCGACCCGGATCACACCCGTGCCGTCACCCGCCACCCACTCATGCTCGGCGGTGTATCGCAGATCCTCAGGAATCACCAGACGCGTCCTTCATCCATCGGTGCCCCGGACCACCCGGGTCCGGCGCGGCCGCGCCGGTCAGGAGACCGGACGGGCGTGTTCCAACTTGATCGGCACGTGCAGCGCCGAAACCTCGGCAACCTCACGCTCCCCAAACGTCACGTTACCGCCGACACCCCGGACCGACGCCACCACCCCACCAGGAATGTTCAACGCCGTACGCATCGTCGCCGGATCACCGATCACCGTGATCGTGTACGGCCCCGTCAACCGACGCCCCTCCACGACCAACGACCCGTTGTCCCCATCGAGGAAATACGTCGACGCGATGATCCGCACGGTCGCCCGGTCACCACCGGAGATCTGCATCGCCTCCGCCCCCGCACCCCGCAACTCCTGCACCGCGTCCAACACCCGGTTCGCCGTGATCGGCTTGGCACCGGAATCGAACTGCACCGTCAGGCCCGGACCCACCGCCGGCAACGTACCCGCCAGGATCCCCAACTCGTCCGCCCGCCGCGTCGCCTCGTCCAACGCCGCCTGACGACCCTGCTCACCCGACTGCAACTGCCGCTGGCTGTCCTCCAGAGCACGGATGTCCTGCTGAAGACGGTTCTCCCGCGCATCCAGATCCGACAGGATCCGGACCAGGTCCTCCTGCCGCGTCGCCGCCAACGTCGGGTCCTTCGACGTCGTCTTCAACTGCACGACCAACGTGAAACCCAGCAACACCAACAACGCCACGATCATCACCCCGGCCGTACTCAACCGGGACCGCCCAGCCACCACCGGCGCCGACTCCCCGACCGGCTCGGCCAACCCGTCCGGGCTCGCCACCGGCTCCCCCGACCGCGACACCGCGCTCAGATCCACCGTCGCGCCGTCGTCGACCGGCTCCACCGCAGGCTCGTCACCCGACTCCGGCTCCGAAGGCTCTCCCTGCGGCGCCAACGGGCTCAACTCGTCCGGGTCCGGCGCATCCGGCCGCGGATCAGGCTCACCCGCCGGCCCACCCGGCCGCGCCGGACCCGCCGGCTGCGGCCACCCCGTCCCCGTGTCGGTCTGCTCGTCACTCATCGCAACCCAACCTATGCCCGGAACAGGTGCCGGCGGATCGCCGCCACGTTGCCGAAGATACGCACACCCAACACAACGACCACACCGGTGGACAACTGCCCGCCCACCCCCAACTGGTCGCCCAGATACACGATCAGACCGGCGACCAGCACATTCGAGATGAACGACACCACGAACTGCTTGTCGTCGAAGATGCGGTCCAACCTCGCCCGCACACCACCGAACACCGCGTCCAACGCGGCCACCACAGCGATCGGCAGGTACGGCTGCAACGCCGCCGGCACCGCGGGATCAAGCACCACACCGAGCACCACACCGGCGAGCAACGCCAGCACCGCGATCATCGGCCACCTCCGGAGGGGCTAACTGTCGTCGTCGGACCGGACGACCCGGGACTGCCGGACCGGACACCCGACGCGGAAGGGCTCGGACTGACCGACGGCTTGGCGTAGCGTAGCTGCGGCTCCGCAGCCGCCGGCAGGGTGAGGTCGTCCGACTCCCGCACACCGAACGACAACCCGGTCTGCTGCGCGACCTCCCGCATCAACGCCGCGTTCCGACTGTTCTCGAACTTGCGCCGCATCGAACCCGGACCGATCGCCGACACCTCGTACGGCCCGGTCACCGGCCGGAAATCCACCAGCATGGCCTCACCCGCCGACCGGATCGTCGACGTCGACGTCAACCGCTGCCCGTTGATCGCGATCGCCTCCGCGCCGGCACTCCACAACGCGTTGGCCACCCCCTGCAGATCGCTGTACAGCACCCGCGGCGGACCAGCGCCAGCACCGGTCACCGCGTCCGCGTTGTCCGGTGCGTCCGCCAACCGCACCACCACACCGTCACCGCGCACCCGCCCCAGCCCCGTACTCGCCTCCAGGTTGCGCAGCCGGGCGGCTGCCGACCCACTCAACGCCGCGTCCCGCTGCCGACTGACCTCCTCGCGCAGCTGGTCCGCCCGCGTGGACAGCCGGTCGGTCTGACCCTCCCGCTCCTTGATCTGCGCCACCAGACCGGAACGGGCCTGGCTGCGCCCCGGCTCGTCCGCCATCGTCTGCCGGTACGCGACCGCGAACAGGAAACCGAGCATCACCACCACGACCAGGCTGACCGTCCGCGACGACCGCGCCCGCCAGCCCCGCACCGGCCCGGACTCCGCCGAGCGCCGACGGGCAGCCGCCGCGTCCGCATACCCCGGATCCAACGGGTTGCGGAACAGTTCGGTGAGGAAGTCCGGCGCGTACACCCGGTCCTGGCCGGGCTTCCCGAGCCGCGGCGCGCTCACGCCGCCCCTCCCGGGCCACGGGCAGTGCGCACCAACCGCGCCGCCTGTACGACGTACATCGCGCCGGCCACCCAGTAGAGCACCAGCCCCCACCAGGCCAGTCCCCAGCCGATCGCTGCCGTCGCCGTCGCCGCGGCGCTCCACTCGGTCGCCAACAGCAACACCGGGAAGGCCGCGAGCAGCAGGAACGTGGCGGTCTTGCCCACGTAGTGCACCGGCGGCGGACCGTACCCGTAGCGACGCAGCACCGCCAGCGACGCGAGCAGGAGCAGCTCGCGGGCCAGCAGCGCCGCGGTGAACTGCCACGGCACCACCTCGCGCGCGGTGAAGGCGACCAGGGTGGCGAGGATGTAGAGCCGGTCAGCGAGGGGGTCGAGCAGCTCGCCGAGTCGGCTCACCTGGCGCAGGCGGCGGGCTATCCAACCGTCGACCCAGTCGGTGGTGCCGCCGATGGCGAGCACGACGATCGCCGCCACGTCGGCCCGGGTGACCAGGAAGAGGTAGAGGAAGAGCGGCACGCCCAGCAGCCGCCCGAAGCTGATCAGGTTGGGCAGGGTGAGCACCTGGTTGCCGGGGGTCTGGTCACCGGTGTCCGGCGGTTGCTCTGCCCGAGCCGGCCGACGCGACACCGATCCTCCTCCACGGCACGCGGCCCCAGCCGCCGTCGGGCGTGGCTGAGGGGCGTACGCGCTGTCGGGCCGGCCACCGCCGGCGCCCCCTGCGGCCCCGGGCGGGGCCCTCCCCTGACACGGCCCGCGATCTCGATGATCGCGGGCCGGTAAGTGCGCTGTCACTATATCGGGCTTCCACCGAGCTCCCGGGTGCCGCCGCGTGGCATCTGGTGCGGCTTGGCCGCACTGTGGCGTGGATCACCACGCGTAGAGCATCCTAGGATACTGGTGGAAGCTGGGCCACGGTCATGCCGTCCGCGCCGCAGGATCGGTCTGCTGCCCGGGCCCCGGCTGCGTCGCCGCCCGGGCGAACCCGACCAGTGCCAGCAACAGATCGTGCTGCATGCGCGTCGGCATCCGATCCAACACCGCCTGCACCGCACGCTGTCGTCGCTCGGCCAACTCCCCCAACAGGGTCAACGCGGCCGGGGTCGGCACCAGCCGCACCTCGCGTCGGTCCCGTGGATCGGCCACCCGGCGCAACAGCCCGGTCGCCTCCAACCGGTCGCAGAGACGGCTCGCCGACGACGGCACCACGTCCAGCAGCTCCGCCAACCCGTTGACGTTGGTCTCCTGCCGGCCACTGATCAGCGTCAGCACCCGCAACTGGGTGGGCGGCACCTGGTGGCGCGACGCGGCCGAATCGAGAACGGCGATCAGTGCCTCGGCAGCCGTGTCGATCGCCACGGCGAGATCCGCAGGTCGCTCCACCCGATGTCCCCTGCCGTCGTCGCGCTGCTGGCCGCCCGGCGAAGCGGCGGCCCTCACCCGCTGCCCCGCTCACGCGGACCGTGCCAGTCCAGACAGACCACGACCGCGTCGTCGCGCAAATCGGACTCCGCGTGGTAGGCGTGCAGCTCGCGCATCACCGTACCAACCGCCTCGGCCGCTGGCTGCAACCGCGTGGCGCGCAGGGAACGCGCCATCACGCGCTGCCCGTACGGTTCCTGACCCGGAGGCTCGGCGGCCCACACCCCGTCGCTGACCACGAACAGGCGATCACCCGGTTCGAGGCGCAACCCCTGCAACTCGTAGCGGGTCTCCGCGAACATCCCCAACGGCAGCTGCTGATCCAGCTTGATCTGCTCCACCACGGACCCCCGCATCCGCAGCAGGTGCGGGGAACCGGCGTCGACCGCCCGCACCTGACCGGTGTGAGTGTCCACCTCCAGCAACAGGGTGGCCACGTACCGCTGGCCCCGGTGTTGGTAGAAGACCGTGTCCGAGGCCAACTCGGCCTGCTCCACCAGGCCGCCGCCGGAACGACGCGCGTTGCGCATCGCGTTGACCGTGACCGAGGTCAGCATCGACGCGGCCAGACCGCTGCCCTCGCCGTTGAGCACCGTGAGCGTGAGCCGGTCCGCGTCGAGGGACCAGTCGAAGTGGTCGCCACCCACGGTGTACGCCGGCTCGAGCTGACCAGCCAGGTCGAACGCCTGGTGCGCCACGCTGCGACCGGGCAGCAGGTCCCACTGCATCTCGGCGGCCATCGTGAGTCGCTCGCGGCGGCGCGCCCGCCGGTAACGGTCGGTCTCCCGGTCGGCCGCGCGCATCGCCACCGCCAGGGCGCCGGCGACGTCCGTCGCGCGGCCGGTCACCGTCGGACCGGGTACGTCGGGAAGCTCGATCAGCAGCACGCCCAGCCGCTCCCCCCACACCGTCAACGGCAGGTACAGCCGGCACGGGCCCTCGCCGTCGCGCACCGGCTGCTGGCTGCTGAAACAGCGCTGTGCCACGGAGTGACAGGCCAGGAAACCCGCCGCCGGCAGGTCCGGATCCAGCAGCGGCCACAGCCCGCTGATCCGGTAGTCGGCGACGAACACGTCGGTGCGCAGCGCACCCATCGCCGACCGGATCACCCGGTCCGCCGCCTCCGCCAGTTGGTCGGGCGGGGCGTCGCGCAGCGCACGCGACACCACGTCCGGCACGTCCACCATGGTCGTCCTCTCGAGAAGCTTGCTACAGGGCAAGCATCATACGGACGCCCCCGGACGCCGAGTCCGCGCGGTCAGTCGCCACCCCGGGTCGCGAGCACGCCGTGGAACGCGTCGGGCACCTGCGCCGGTGGACCCTGCGGCCGCCAATCCGTGACGGGGACGATCCCGTCCGCCGTCGGAGCCCAGCGACCCAGCAGTGGCGCGAACGCCGCCGGTGGACGCATCCGGAACTGCGGCCCCATCATCGCCAGGGCCTGCGGGTGACCCGCCAGCTCCTCGGTGTCGAAGTCCACGGCGAGCAGGCTGCCCGGTGCCGCAGCGGCGTACAACTCGTCGAGCGTGTGGGTCAGCGTGTCGTCGTCGAGGAACGCGGCGAGCCCGAGGAAGACCACCCCGACCGGCCGTCGCCCCCAACCCGGCACGAAGCGGTGCAACTGCGCCGGGTCGATCGTGCCGATGTCGGTCGCGTCACCGAAGCCGTAGCCGGCCCGGTCGCTGCCGGCGAGGATGCTCTGCCCCAGCCGGATGGTGACCGGGTCGACGTCGGTGTAGAGCACCGTCGCGTCGGTGGCGACCTCGTGCACGTTGCCGCACGTGGGCACACCGGCGCCGAACACCAGGAAACCGTCCACACCCTGCTCGGCCATCGCCCGCACCACCCGGCCCAGGAACCCCCGCAGCTCCCGGAACACCGGCGCGCACGGCCCGTACGCCTGCTCGAACGCGCTCGCGGCGGCCACGTCGACCGGGAAGTGGTGCTCCCCACCGAGCCAAAAATCGATCATCCGCGCGGTGCTCGGCTGGTCCGGTTCACCCATCGACGACGCCCCCTCCCCGGCCGGTCGTCGCCAGCGTACCGACCGGGACGCGCTCCGCGGTATCGCGACGCGGAGGCGCCCGGGCCCGCGATACTGACCGCGGGCGGGAGGTGGGCGGTGAACTCGGCGAACAACGCTGCGGTGGTGGTCGGCGTCGACGGCTCGGAACCGGCGCTGCGCGCCGTACGCCTCGCCGCCACCGAGGCCGCGCGGCGGCATCGACCGCTGCGGGTCGTCCACGGGTTCATCTGGCCGCTGCTGCACGTGCCGATCTCCCCCGCCCCGGGCGCGCCGCCCGGTGCTGGGCTACGCCACGGGGCCGAGGAACTGGTCAAGGCGGCGGTGGCCGAGGCCGCGGCGACCGCGCCCGGCCTGTCGATCTCCGGCGAGATCATCGACGGCGAGGCAGCCGCGGTGCTGGTGGGCGAATCCACCACCGCCGCGCTCATCGTGCTCGGCGACCGCGGACTGGGCGGCTTCTCCGCGCTGGTGGTCGGCTCGGTCGCGGTGCAGGTCGCCGCGTACGCCGACTGCCCGGTGCTGGTGGCCCGCGGGCAGCACCGACCCGACGAGCCGGTGCTGGCCGCGGTGGACGGCTCGGAGGCCTCCCGCGAGGCGGCCGACTTCGCCGCCGAGACCGCCGTGTCCCGCGGTGTGCCGCTGGTGGCGGTACACGCCTACCGGCACCCCGGCAGCAATGCTCCCGGCGACATGCAACCCCTGGTGTACGACGAGGCGAAACTGCACGGCGAGCAGGAGCGGATGATCGCCGGGTGGCTGACCGGGCTGACCGAGCACCACCCGGCGTTGCGACTCACCTGCCGGGCGGTACGCGGGAGAGCGGGCAGCGTGCTCGCCGACGCGTCCCGCTCGGCCCAACTGGTGGTGGTGGGTGGGCAGGGGCGCGGCGAGGTGACCGGGTTGCTGCTGGGGTCGGTGAGCCAGTCGCTGTTGCACCACGCGCAGTGCCCGGTCGCCGTGGTCCGCGCGCCCCGGTAGCGCGGGGTTGGCCCTCCGGCTGGCGGGTAGACGTCCGCGGTACGCCCAGAACCGCCGACGAAGGAGGCAGCAGATGCCAGGACCACGGCCGGGCAGTAACGCGTACGACAAGCAGCGGGCGCGATTGCGCAACGCGATCGACGACTCCGGACGCCGGGTGCCCGACGGCAAGGCCAACCAGGTCGCGAACCGGATCCTGCAGGAGGATCGCGGCCAGCGAGGCGTGGTGCGGGGCGACCGGACGTACGGCCCCAAGAGTGAGCGCGAACCGGGCGACCCGAAGTGAGGAGGGTCGACGTGGCCGACGGCGCCATCGCGGGCGCCGTCGGGAGCACCGCGTTGAACGTGGTGAGCTACCTCGACATGGCGCTTCGGGGACGACCGGAGAGCGACGTCCCCCAGGAGACCGTCGACAAGCTGGCCGGGATCGCCCACCTGGATCTGGGGTCCGGGGACCGGAGGGCCAACCGCCGCTCCGGCCTCGGCCCCCTGATCGGCTATGGGCTCGGCATCGCCGCGGGCGTCGCGTTCGCGCTCTACGCCGGTGATCGGCGTCAACCGCTGCCGGTGGCCACCGGCCTGCTCGGCGCCGGTGTGATGACCATGACCGACGGGTCGATCACCGCCCTGGGGATCAGCGACCCGCGGACCTGGCGGCGTTCCGACTGGATCTCCGACATCATTCCGCACCTCGCGTACGGACTGACGGCCGCCGCCACCTGGAACAGGTTGCGGCGGCCGTCAGGTCACAGTCGCTGATCAGCGGGTGTCGCTGTCGTCCTCGGCCACCGGTTCACCGGCCGGGCCGTACGGCGACACCTGCCCCTTGGGCACCGGTCGCCCGGCGTCGCCGCGCGACGTGCCACGGTTGGCCGGGTGCCCGCCCGGGGCGGGGCCCTTGTTGTCCTGGCTGGTCGCGCCCAGCGCGTTGCGGCGGAGCTCCGGCTGCTGCGGGTTCGTCACGGGGTGTCTCCCTCCGGTATGGCAGGCGGCATCGACCGCCTCCACCGTCGGCATACCCGCCCGCCCCGGCGGCATTCCGGCCCCGGCCGCCGACACGGGGCCTAGCAGCTCACGGACCGGGTACCCGGCCGGTGTGGGCAACGACCGAACGGTGGTGCGGGTCCTGCTGGACCGGCGCGGCCGCACGTACGCGGAGGAGGCCGGGATCCGGCTCTCCGACCGACCCGGGCCGCTGTACCAGCTGCTGGTGCTGACCACCCTGCTGAGCACCCGGATCCGGGCGTGCGTGGCGGTGGACGCCGCGCGGGAGCTGTTCGCGGCCGGCTACCGCACGCCCCAGGCGATGGAGGCGGCCAGTTGGCAGGAGCGCGTCGACGCGCTGGGCCGGGGCCACTACCGCCGCTACGACGAGCGGACGGCCACCATGCTCGGCACCGGTGCCCGGCTGTGCCTGGACCGCTGGCACGGTGACCTGCGACGGCTGCACCGCGAGGCCAAGGGTGACCCGGTCGGGCTGCGCCGGCGACTCACCGAGTTCCCCGGAATCGGCCCCACCGGCGCGGACATCTTCCTGCGTGAGGCCCAGGCGGTCTGGTCGGACGTGCGCCCGTACGTCGACCGTCGGGCCCTGGCCGGAGCGAAGCGGCTGGGTCTGCCGGGTTCCCCGGACCGGCTGGCCGGTCTCGTCGACGAACCGGACTTCGGGCGTCTCGCCTCGGCGCTGGTACGGGTGGCGCTCGGCGAGGAGTCGGCGGGCGAGGTCGCCCGCGTCGCCGCCCGCTGAGGGCTCACTTCACCGTCTTGTCTCCAGGCCGGGTCAGGTGCCACACCAGCAGGGCGGCGAGCAGTGCCAGGACGACCACCCCGCCGGAGATGCCACGGCCCTCCTCGGGGCTGCGGCCGGCGCTACCGAAGTAGATCACCGCGAGGCCGGCCAGCACCGTGACGAACGTACGCAACCCTCGGTCCTTCACGTCTCGCACGCTAAACGGACCCCATGGCATTCAGGCCGTATTCGGGGGCTTTGTCCCCTGACCGGGTGACGGACAGCGGTCGCTGACGCGGAGCCCCGAACCGGCGCTCGGCAGCGCCCACCGCTCGGCCCCGCCGCACGACCAGCCCAACTGCCGGAGCTGACCGCCCGTCGCGCACCCCTAAGGTCACTCCATCGCGGCGCGGCCAGCTCCATCCGTTTGGGACCGCGCCCCCGCTCAGTCGACCTCCAGGTCGTCCAGCGAGATGGAGTGGGTCATCAGCCACCGGGCCAACGCCGACATCCCGAACAGCCACAGCGGCACCGACTCGGTGGGCCCGTTGGTGGCGTAGATGGCGAAGCGCAGGTCCGGCGCGCGGTACGCCTCGATCCGCCACTGGTGCTGACGGTCCCGCCAGACCGCGGAAGGGTCCATGGCGTCACCGTAGGCGACCATCGCCGACCGGGGAGCCGGATAGCCGGGCAACCGGCGGCTCGGCCCGGCACCGGCGGTGGTCTCCACAGCTCCCGGTACGTCCGGGTGCGCGCTCAGGTGACGACGATCCGGGCGTCGTCGGGCAGTCGTCGGGTCGCGCCTCGACGGTCCAGCAGTTCCAGGAGGGGCACCGCCACCCGGCGGGTGGTGTCCAACGCCTGCCGGGCCGCGGAGAGCGTGAACGGCTGTGGCAGCCCCGCCAACACCCGGACCGCGCCATCGAGCGCGTCGGGCAGCAGCACCACGTTGTCGGCCAGCCGCAGCAGGGCACCGGCCCGCACCGCCGCGCCGATCTCCCGGGGGCCCAGACCCAGGTCGACGAGGCGATCCGCCTCGGGGGCCCGGAACGGACGGTCGCCGTACTCGGCGCGGACCCGCTGCACGGCCCGGGCCACCGGCTCGGGCAGCGCGTCGACGCCCGCCGCCCCGACCCGCCCGGCGTGGATTCGCAGCGGCGGCCGGACCAGCGCCTCGACCAGCACCCGGTCGGGCAGGGCGAGGCGCTGACGCAGCGCGTCCACCGGCATCCCGGGCTCCAACGGGTGCTCCCGGGTGTAGCGGGCGACCTCCTCGGTCACCTGCTCGCCGAGCCGCTGCCAGTGCGCCGGGTCGGCCAACCAGTCACCGGCCACCGGCGCGGCGTGCACCGGCACACCCATCCGGATCAACGCGCCAGCCCGGACCAGCCGGCGTCGGCGCAGTTCCCCGGCCAGGTCGGGACGACCGTCCAGCTCGGCGAGGGCCTGCGCGCGGGCGGCGGCGGCGCCCCGGCGGGCCAGCGGCGGCGGCGCCACGTCCAGCACCCGCACCCCGCCGCTGACGTGGTGCCGGCCCGGATCGCGCAGCAGCGCCCGGTCACCCACCAGCAACGGCAACGGGCGGGCCAACCGCAGCCGTACGGTGTCCGGGCCGAGCGGGCGGACCCGTACCGGCACCGCCGCCGACCCGACGTGCAGGGTGAGGGTGGCCGGCAGGTCGGCCGCCGGATCGCCGGTCAGCCGCACGTCGACGAGGTCGGTGCGGTGGAACCGGCCCGGGGTGAGCAGCGCGTCGCCGCGGCCGAGCCGGTCGCGGGGCGTACCGCGCAGGTTGACCGCCACCCGAGCCACCGCCGTCACCTCCGGTCGGGCCTGCCCCAGGGTGTGCAGGCCGCGTACCCGGACCGGTTCGTCGGCTCCGGCCAGCTCCAACTCGTCGCCCACGCGCAAGCGTCCGCCGCCGAGAGTGCCGGTGACCACGGTGCCGCTGCCTCGCACGGTGAAGCTGCGGTCGACCCAGAGGCGCACCGGGTCGTCCACCACCGGCGCGGGCACCCGGGCGGCGAGCCGGTCCAGCGCGGTCCGCAGCTCCGGCAGGCCCGCGCCGGTCAGGCCACTGACCGCGACCGCCGGCACCGCGCCGAGACTGGTCGCGGCGATCTCAGCCTGGGCGTGCGCCGTCGCCGGCCCCGGGTCGGCCAGGTCCGCGCGGGTCACCGTCAGCAGGCCGTACGCGACACCGAGCGCGTCGAGCGCGGCCAGGTGCTCGGCGGACTGCGGCTTCCACCCCTCGTCGGCGGCCACCACGATCAGCGCCGCCGGCACCGGGCCGACACCGGCGAGCATGTTCGGCACGAACCGCTCGTGCCCGGGGACGTCGACGAAGGCCACCGTGCCGCCGGACGGCAGCGTCGTCCAGGCGAAGCCCAGGTCGATGGTCATCCCCCGGCGGCGTTCCTCGGCCCACCGGTCGGGTTCCATCCCGGTCAACGCCCGGACCAGTGTCGACTTGCCGTGGTCGACGTGCCCGGCGGTGGCGACGACGAACACCTTCAGTCGTCCCCGGGTACGCGCAGCACGGCCGCCCGGACCGCCTCGTCGGCCTCGGCCGGCACGCACCGCAGGTCGAGCAGGAGCCGACCCCGGACCACCCGACCGAGCACCGGCTGCTCACCGGTGCGCAGCGGCCCCGCGTACCGTTCGGGCAGGCTCAGCGCCCACGAGTCCAGTTCCACCCCCGGTGCTCCGCCGCCACCGACCACCGCGACGGCCGGCACCACCTCCGCCTTGCGGCCGTCCGCGCCGAGTCGGTCGCGGAGCCGCTCCACCCGGCTGCGCAGCGCACCGGGGTCGGCGTGCAGGGCCGCCCGGGTCGGTGTGTCCGGCTGGTGCAGGGTCGCGGCCAGCGCGGCCAGGGTGAGCTTGTCCACCCGCAACGCCCGGGCCAGCGGGTGGCGGCGCAGCCGGTCGACCAGGTCGACGTCACCGAGCAGCAGACCCGCCTGCGGGCCGCCGAGCAGCTTGTCGCCGCTGGCCGTGACCAGCGCGGCGCCGGCACGCAGGGTGCCGGCGGCGTCGGGTTCGGCGGGCAGCAGCGGATCCGCAGTGAGCAGACCGGAGCCGATGTCGGCGACCACCGGCACGCCGAGGGTGGCCAGTTGTCGCACCGGGGTCGCCGAGGTGAAGCCGGTGACCTGGAAGTTCGACGGGTGCACCTTGAGTACGAAGCCGGTCTGCGGGCCGAGCGCGGCGGCGTAGTCGGCGAGGGTGGTGCGGTTGGTGGTGCCCACCTCGCGCAGCCGCGCGCCGGTGCTCTCCAGCAGGTCGGGCAGGCGGAAACCGTCGCCGATCTCGACCAGCTCACCCCGGCTGACGACGATCTCCCGGCCGGCGGCCAACGCGGTGGCGGCCAGCACCAGCGCGGCGGCGCCGTTGTTGACCACGTGCACGGCGCCGGCGTCGGGCACGGCGGCGGCCAGCGCGTCGAGGGCGTCCCGGCCGCGACGGGCCCGTCGGCCGGTGCCCAGGTCCAGTTCCACGTCGGTGTGCCCGGCGGCGGCGACCACCGCGGCGACCGCGGCGGAGGACAGCGGCGCCCGGCCCAGGTTGGTGTGCAGCACGACGCCTGTCGCGTTGAGCACGACGCGGGGGCCGGCCGTGGGCAGCGCGGCGACCGCGGCGTCGCGTACCTCGTCGGGGTGCAACTCGCCACGGCGGACCCGCTCCTGGGCCTGGGCGACGACCGCCTTGACCCGGTCCCGACCGAGCGTCGCGCTGGCGGCGGCGAGCCGAGGATCGGCGAGCAGCGTGTCGGTGCGCGGCACCCGCCGTCGCGGGTCCGTCGGCCCGTCGCCCATCGCGTCATCTCCTGCAGTGGTTTGGCGGAGACGGACGGGAATCGAACCCGCCTGGCCCGGGTCCCGGACCACACCGGTTTTGAAGACCGGGAGGGGCACCAGCCGCCTGAACGCCTCCACCGGACATTCGATCACAGCGCGGGCACGACCGCCCGGTCAGGTGGAAGTTCCGCCAGTGGTCCGCCGGGCTTCCACCCGCTCGCGCTGCGGCACCACCGTGTACCGGGGGTCACGGGCCGAGGCGACGCCGCCGTAGAAGATGCCGAACCGGGTCGCCACCGAAGCGGCCAGCAACGCCACGCCGGAGAGCGCGCCCACCGTCCGGCTGCGGCGGCCGAGCAGCGCCCCGGCGACCCCGGCGGCGGTCAGCAGCCGGCCGGCGCGCAACAGCAGACCGGGCCGGCCCAGCCGGTAGGGCTCGCTGAGCAGACCGAGGCGGGTCTCCACCCGGTGCGCGCCGTACAGCTCCAGGGCCGCGCCGGCCACCGCCATCCGCCGGGCCGGCCCGGCCTGGGCCGGCGGCGCGGCGAGCAGACCCACGGCGGCGCCGCTGGCCAGCGCGCTGCCCGCGAAGATGACCGGCAACTCGGGGTACGCCTCATGCCACGACGGCACCGCCGTGTCGGCCAGCAGCACCCCGGTGTACGTGGCCAGCGCGGGCGCGGCGCCGGCGGCGAGCAGCCCAGCGGTGTGCCCTACCGACGGCAACGCCCGACCGGCCAGCCCGAGCAGACCGTGGCGCGGCAGCACACCGGCGGCCTCGGCGATCGCGGCGACGCCGGCGGCCGGTCCGTACGCGGTGAGGATCCAGGTGCCCATCGACATCGGCGAGGTCGGCTTGGCCACGCGCAGCATGTGGTGGAACCGGGCCGGCCGCCCGAGATCCTTGACCAGGAAGACGGCGCTGGCGCTGACGGCGGCCAGCGCGGTGACCCGACCGGCGCGCCGCAGCGCCGGCCGCCCGGTGAGCTGACCACCGGCCGCGAGCAGCGACGAGCCGGCCGCCAACCCGCCGGTGAACAGGTACGCGGCGATGTCCCACTTCCAGACTGGCCCCTTGAGGATCGGCCGACCGTAGTACGACGTGAACTCGGCCTCCGGGACCCGCAACTCCTCGCCGCCGCGACCGCCGCGTCGGCGGCCCGCCCGTCGACCGGTGTGTGCGGTGCTCCGCTGCGGCGGCGGCGAGGTGACCTGCTGGCGGCGGTCGTGGTGTGGGGGGCGGTCGTCGGCCAGCCGGTCACGGAAACGGCGGAACAGGTCGCCCACCTCGGGGCGCTGCGGACTCACGAGGAACCTCCGACGAACGCGGCGACGGTGGCCGCCGCCATGGCGAGGGCCGCGAGACCTGCACGTTTCCACATGGCCGGCAGATCGCGGGTGGTCACGATCGGGTCCGGTGGCAGCCCGTACACCTCCGGCTCGTCCAGCAGCAGGAAGAACGCACCATCACCACCGACACCGTCGTTCGGGTCGTGCCCGTACAACCGCGCCTCGGGGACCCCCCGCTCGTGCAGTGTCTCGACCCGGGCGGCGGCGCGTTCGCGCAGCTCGTCGAGCGGCCCGTACTGGATCGACTCGGTCGGACACGCCTGCGCACACGCCGGCGTCATCCCCGCACCCAACCGGTCGTAACACAGCGTGCACTTCCACGCCCGACCATCATCCTTACGTTGATCGATGACGCCGTACGGACACGCCGAGATGCAGTAACCGCACCCGTTGCAGATGTCCTCCTGCACCACCACCGTCCCGAACTCCGTCCGGAACAACGAACCGGTCGGACACACATCCAGGCAGGCCGCGTGGGTGCAGTGCTTGCACACGTCCGACATCATCAACCACCGGAAATCGGTCCGCTCCTCGACGCCGGTGCCCCGACCCGGCGGCTGCGCACCCGGCATCCCCAGGAACTGCGGTCCCGCGCCCGTGTCGACCGACCGCTGCGGGCCGGCGTCCATCGGCTCGCCGAGCACGTCCGCCGACGGCGGGTGCTGCCCAGCCGGGCGGGGCTGCTCGATGAAGGCGACGTGTCGCCACGAGTTCGCGGTCAACGCACCGGTGTTGTCGTACGACATGCCGAGCAGATCGAGGCCGCTCTCCGGCACACCGTTCCACTCCTTGCAGGCCACCTCGCACGCCTTGCACCCGATGCAGACACTCGTGTCGGTGAAGAACCCCATCCGCGGCGGCGCCGACGACCAACCGGCGTCCGGCGCCGGGTCCAGCGGGCCGTACAGGCTGTTCGGGTCAGGAAGCACCGCGCTGCTCCCCCTCGCTGTCGATGGTGACCGCCGGAGCATTATGGCCCGGGGTGATCCCGGCACGCCGCTGGTAGTCGGCGACCAGGTCCAGCAACGCCGGGCCGGTCGGACGACGGCCGGGCCGCACGTCGCAGGTGCCGACCTTGCTCTCCTGGATCAGGACGTTCGGATCCAGGCTGATGCCGAACAGGTCGTTGGCCGAGTCGCCGGTCACCAGACCCTCGAAACCGAAGTGGTACGGCAACCACACCTGGTGGATGACCCGGTCGTCCACCCGCAACGGGGTGAGCCGATCGGTCACCAACACCTTCGCCTCGATCACCGCACGACCGCTGACCAGGTGCGCCCAACCCAGGTGCGTCAGGCCCGCCTCGGTGGCCAGGGCCGGCGACACCTCGACGAACATCTCCGGCTGCAACTCCGCCAGCGGCGACACCGTCCGACTCATCCCGCCGGCCGTGTGGTGCTCGGTGAGCCGGCTGACCGTGAACACGTACGGGAACACCTGATCGTGCTCCTGCGGCGGGCTCGGGTTCACCGAGTTCACCGGATGCGCGTACATCTTGCGGGTCGGGTTGGCCTGCTGTCCGTAGAGCGGGTTACGCACCGGCGACTCCACCGGCTCGTAGTGCGTGGGCAGCGGGCCGTCCAGGACACCGCTCGGCGCGTACAGCCAGCCCTTTCCGTCACCCTGCATGACGAACGGGTCGTCACCGGCGATGCCCTCCGGCCCGGACGCACCGGGTGGCGGCCGGTACGACGGCGGCTTGGTCTTCTCGAAGTCCGGCACGTCGTAACCGGTCCACTCGCCCTTCTCCGCGTCCCACCACACGTAGCGTTTGCGCTCACTCCACGGGTTGCCGTCCGGGTCCGCCGACGCGCGGTTGTACAGGATGCGGCGGTTCGCCGGCCACGCCCAACCCCACTCGGCGGCCACCCAGTCCTGCTCGTGTCGGGACTTGCGCCGGGCCGCCTGGTTGACGCCGTCCGCGTACACCCCGCTGTAGATCCAGCAACCGATCGCGGTGGAGCCGTCCGCGCGCGCCTCCGCGAAGGTGGACAGTGGACGGCCGGTCGTCACGTCGTACCCGTTGATCTCGCGCAGCACCGCCTCGGCGCTCGGCTCCGCGTGCGGACCGTGAGTGGGGTAGTCCCAGGTGAGGTCGAGCAGCGCCCGGTCACGCGGCAGCGGCGAGCCGGCCAGCTTCTCCCGCAGCCTGCGGCCGAGGTGGTAGAAGAACCACAGCTCGGAGCGCGCGTCGCCCGGCGGTTCGACGGCCTTCTCCCGCCACTGCAACAACCGCTGCGTCTGGGTGAAGGTCCCCTCCTTCTCCACGTGCGAGGCGGCCGGCAGGAAGAACACCTCCGTGCGGCACTCCTCCGGCACGATCTCGCCGGTGGTCACCTCGGGGCCGTTCTGCCAGAACGTGGCACTCTCGATCATGAACAGGTCCCGGACGACCAACCAGTCCAGGTTGGCCATCCCGAGCCGCTGGGCGCGACCATGGGCCGAGCCGACCGCCGGGTTCTGCCCGAGCAGGAAGTACCCCTTGATCTTCCCGTCGATCATGTTGAGCACCTGCTGGTACGTGCCGTGGTCCCCGGTCAGCCGGGGTAGGTAGCCGTAGCAGAAGTCGTTCTCCGGCGTCGCCGCGTCACCCCAGTACGCCTTGAGCAGGCTGGCGGCGAACGACCGCGCGTTGCCCCAGAACCCCTTCTGCCCCGGGTGCCGGATGCTGTCCACCCACTCGTCGAAGGTCGGGTGGTCGGCGTGGTGCGGCATCGGCAGGTAACCCGGCAACAGGTTGAACAGGGTCGGGATGTCAGTCGATCCCTGGATGCTCGCGTGCCCCCGCAACGCCATCACCCCACCGCCGGGGCGGCCCACGTTGCCCAGCAACAGCTGGATGATCGCGCCCGTGCGGATGTACTGCACACCCACACTGTGCTGGGTCCAACCCACCGAATAGATCAGCATCCCGGTGCGCTCCCGGCCGGAGTTCGCCGTCCACGCCTGGGCCAGTTCGAGGAACTGCTCCTGCGGGATGCCGCAGACCCGCTCCACCATCTCCGGTGTGTAGCGGGCGAAGTGCCGCTTCAGGATCTGGTAGACGCAGCGCGGGTGCTGCAACGTCTCGTCCCGCCGGGTCTGCCCGCCCACCTGCGCGCCGTGCGACTCGTGCGTCAGGCCGGAGGCGCTGTCCCGCTCCTGGGCGGTGTGCCCACTGCCGGACGAATCCTCGTGCCCCTCGTACTGCCAGCTGTCCTGCACGTACGTGCCGGTCGCCGGGTCGAAGCCGGAGAAGAAGCCGTCGCCGTCCTCGGTGTCGCTGAACTGCTCACTGACGATCGTGGCGGCGTTCGTGTACGAGAGCACGTACTCCCGGAAGTCCAACTCGTTGTCCAGGATGTACCGCACCACCCCACCGAGCAGCGCGATGTCGGTGCCCGCCCGGATCGGCAGGTACGTGTCCGCGACCGCACTGGTCCGAGTGAAGCGTGGGTCGACGTGGAACACCTTCGCGCCCCGCCGCTTGGCCTCCATCACCCACTGGAAACCCACCGGGTGCGCCTCGGCCATGTTCGAACCCTGGATGACGATGACGTCAGCGTTGGCGATGTCCTGCTGGAAATCCGTCGCACCGCCACGACCGAAGCTGGCCCCCAGACCGGGGACGGTGGCGGAGTGTCAAATACGCGCCTGGTTCTCGATCTGGAGCGCCCCCATCGCGGTGAACAACTTCTTGATGAGGTAGTTCTCCTCGTTGTCCAGCGTCGCCCCACCCAGACTGGAGAAACCCAGCGTCCGGTTGAGCGGCCGGCCCTGCGTGTCGACGTCCTCCCAGGTCTGCTCACGCGCCGCGAGCATCCGGTCGGCAATCATGTCGAGCGCGGTGTCGAGCTCCAGATCCTCCCACTGCGTCGAGTACGGCCGGCGGTAGCGGACCTTCGTCTGCCGCAACGGACTCGTCACCAGACTCTTGCTGGCCGAGCCCTTCGGGCAGAGCCGACCCCGCGAGATCGGACTGTCCGGATCACCTTCGATCTGACTGACCTGCCCGTCCTTGACGAACACCCGCTGCCCGCAACCCACCGCGCAGTACGGACAGACCGAACGGGCCACACTGTCGGCGTCCTCGGTGCGGGCGGTCAACCCTGCCGAACGGTCGGACTGCGCCGCGGCGCCCCGACCCAGCGGATCGGTGCCGGTGAGCTGCCGGTAGACCGGCCAACCCTCGATGAAGGTCCGCAGCCCCATCCCCCCGACACCCCCTCCCACGCGAGCGACCACATGAACATAGGCCAGTTGAGACATGTTCGCGAGTCGGGCCCTGGGGTGTGCCGGGGGTGCGTCGAGACAGCGCCGCCCCCGGCCGGTGGGCCGGGGGCGGCGCTGGTGTCGGTGTGCAGGTCGCCTCTCGGCGAGTGGCACGACGCGGCTCCAGCCGAACGGTATTCCGCGAGGGCAATATAGGTGAGGCCCGGGGACACTGAGTCACACCGACACCCTCCACAACCAGCCCGACCCCGACCTTGTTCCCGGACCAGCCTCGCCGCGCACCGCTGCGCCACAGAACCTCGAATCGCGAGATCTTGGACAGTTTCCGTTACGCGAGAACGGAAACTGTCCAAGATCTGGGTGTGGACATGCCGCTGGCCGGCACCCCGTGTGGGGTGCCGGCCAGCGGTCGGTCGTTCGGTGGGTCAGCTGTTCCAGTGCTGGCCGACCAGGTCGGCAGCCTGCTGCTCCCACTGGGCGTACGCGTCCGGGTAGGCGGAGACCTGCACGGTCTGCGCGGCCTCGGTCAACGGCATGTCCTGCCACCCGTCAACCTGGCGAAGGCCCTTGAGGAACGCGGTCGTGGAGTACTCCGGGTCGGTGATCTGCTCCGGCGTGCCCCAACCCGAGCTCGGGCGCTGCTGGAACAAACCCAGCGAGTCATGATCGTTGGCATCGCCGAGGTGGCCCAGGTTCTCCAGCTTCGACTCCTGCAGACTCGTCGCGATCGAGATCACCGCGGCCCGCTCCGGCAGACCGGCCTTCTTCGTCGCGGCGATGATCGCCTTCACATTCGCCGTCTGCTCGTCGTTCAAGGTGATGTGCGACTGCTCGCCCTGCGGCTTCGCCGCCGACTGCACGGCCACCGCAACAGGCTTGGCGTCGACCGGGTTGGCGTGGGCGGCGATCGGGCCGGCGAACACACCACCGGCGAACGCGAGACCAGCAACAGACAACACACTCTTACGCATGATCGTGTTCATGGGGGAAGCTCCTTCGGGGGTAAGAACACCCGCCTGAGTGCCGCGGATGAGAGCACCTCGTCCGGCGCTACAAAAGGGGGAAAGTCTGAGGGGGTGACGCCCTGTCGGGCGTCGGGGTCGGCGACCTGCGAGCCGGGCTCGTGGCGCCGGGTCCATCTGTAACGACCGGGGGGCCGGGGTCATTCCGGGGGCGGCCCATCCATCGGCACCCTCATCGAGGCGGTGCCTGCGGTCGTTCGTGGGTGATGTAACGACCAGGTGCGGGCTGGCATTCCAACCTGCGCGACCAGCCCTCGGGTCGGGGCCGCGAGTCGGTGGTGCTGCGATCGTCAGGATGTGTAACGACCCCGACCCGGCCATGATTCCGGCCCACGGGTGCACCCCGTCACCGCCCACAAACCCCCACCAAGCGACGAACCACCCAGACGGCCCGGCTCGCGCAACCTCAAACCACCGCGGCCAGGGTTGATCCACTCGCCTTCACGGAAGTCGGGGCATCCGGGACGGCGGGACACCCCGACTTCATGAAACCCGAGTCGATCACAAATGAGCCGGCCGCACTGAACCGCGCAAACCGGACACAAATTGCGGCGGGCAGAGCCATGCCGGCGCGCCTGGTGCAGCGCTCTGGGCTCGACCTGAGCGACACCGGCTCTGGTGGGCGTTACCCTGACACCATGCAGGCCGTCTCCCCCACCGCGACCGGCGTGGCCTTCCTGGCCCGGCCGGGTCGTCCTGCCGTGGTGGCGAGAACGCTCGCCGAGCTGGCCGGCCCCACTCGCGGGGTGGTCGAGTTGCCGGTGCGGTTGATGTGGAACACCGAACGCACCTTCGACCTCGGAGACCCCGACCAACTGCTCTGGATGTACGAGAACGTGCTCCGCGAGACCACCCGCGCCGAAGACCTGCGTGTCCTCATCAACGGGCGCAAACTTCGCCGGGTGTGGCGACTGCTCAACCTGCCCCGGGGCGTACGCCAGGCATGGGAGAGCCGCCACCGCGGCCTGCGCGCGGCGTGACCGAGCCTCATCTGCACGACTTCTACCGGGAGGTCGCCCGGGTGGCGCTCACCGCCGCCGGGCCGTACCGGTTCGTGTTGGGGGGCGGGGTGGCCTGGGCGGCGCACGGGTTGGTCGCCCGTCCGACGGAGGACGTCGACCTCTTCGCGGACGTGGAGGGTGCCGCAGCGGCAGCGTCCACCGGTGTACAGGTGGCCCTGGAACGGGCCGGGTTCCTCGTCAGCGACGCCGACCCCGACGGTGATCTCGCCGAGCTGTTCGACGGGTACGACCAGGACATGAAGGACTTCGTGGTGAGCCGCGACGGCCGGCAGATCCGGCTCAGCCTCGCCCGGTTGGACCGCCAGCAGAGCCCGGTGGTGATGGACCTCGGCCCGGTGATGGACGTACGCGACCTGGTGGCCAACAAGATCGCGGCCCTGGTCAACCGGCGGGAGGTCCGCGACTTCATCGACGTGGCGGCGGCGCTGGAGCACTACGACGTGACCGAGCTGTTGGTGCTGGCACGGCAGGTCGATCCCGCGCTGGATCCCGACGACGTGCGCGCCGCCGGCCGTTACCTGGACCGGCTGTCCGACCTGCGCTTCGGTCGTTACGGTCTGAGCGCCGCCGACGTCGACCAGGTCCGGCAGCGCTTCGCCGCCTGGCCGCGCTGAACGCCGACGCCCCGCAACGCTGAACGCCGCCCTCCCTCGCGTCGACCTGTGGAAACCGCAGCAACCGTCGGGGCTGACGTGGCGGGAGTGACAGCTGGTGGTTATGGTGCGCGAGGCGCCCACGAAGCGCGTCGACCCCCATGGAAAGGCACGTCATGACCTCTCCCTCCGGCCCGTCGCGTCGTCAGGTGCTCGTCGCCGCCGCGGCGGCGGCGACCGCCCCGCTGATCGCCGCCGCGCCCGCGCAGGCGGCCGGCCCGGCCCGGTCACGCACCTGGGACCTCACCCTCCTGGGCACGTCGGACACCCACGGCAACGTCTACAACTGGGACTACTACCGCGACGCCGAGTACGACGACAGCAAGCAGAACGACATCGGTGTCGCGAAACTGGCGACCCTGATCAACCAGATCCGTCGGGAGCGGCGCGGCAAGGCGACGCTGGTGCTCGACGCCGGCGACACCATCCAGGGCACGCCCCTCGCGACGTACTACGCCAAGCAGGAACCGATCACCGCCACCGGGGAGAAGCACCCGATGGCCCGGGCGATGAACGTCATCGACTACGACGCGGTGACGCTGGGCAACCACGAGTTCAACTACGGGCTGCCGCTGCTGGACCTGTGGATCCGCCAACTCGGCTTCCCGGCGCTCGCCGCGAACGCCGTCAACGCGAAGACCGGCAAGCCGGCCTTCCTGCCGTACGTCATCAAGAAGGTCTCCCTCGGCTTCGCCGCGCCGACCCTGCGGGTCGGCATCCTGGGGTTGACCAACCCCGGTGTGGCCATCTGGGACAAGGGCAACGTCGAGGGCAAGCTGCGCTTCGACGACATGATCGCGACCGCCGCGAAGTGGGTGCCGGTCATGCGGGCCCGCGGCGCGGACCTCGTCCTGATCTCCGCCCACGGCGGTGACAGCGGCACCTCCAGCTACGGCCCGGAGCTGCCGAACGAGAACCCGGTGGCGTTGATCGCCCAGCAGGTGCCGGGGATCGACGCGATCCTCTTCGGTCACGCGCACAACGAGGTGGTCGAGCGGTTCGTCACCAACGAGCGGACCGGCGCCCAGGTGCTGCTGTCGGAGCCGTCCAAGTGGGGCCAGCGGCTCACCCGGATGGACTTCACCCTCACCCGCGAGCGTGGCCGGTGGGCGATCACCAAGAAGGCCGCCACCATGTTGAACACCAACACGGTGGTCGAGGACCCGAAGGTACTCGCGGCCGTGCGGGCCCAGCACCAGAAGACCGTGGCGTACGTCAACCAGGTGGTCGCCCGGTCCACCGTGGAGTTGTCGGCGGCCGAGTCGCGGTACAAGGACACGCCGATCCTGGACTTCATCAACCACGTGCAGACCGAGGTGGTCGGCGCGGCGCTGGCCGGCACGACGTACGCGGACCTGCCGGTGCTGTCGATCGCGGCGCCGTTCAGCCGTACCGCGGTGTTCCCCGCCGGTGACGTCAAGATCCGCGACGTGGCCGGCCTGTACGTGTACGACAACACCCTCGAAGCGGTCGTGCTCAGCGGCGCCGAGGTGCGCGCGTACCTGGAGTACTCGGCGAAGTACTTCCGGACCCTCGCGCCGGGCACCCCGGTCGACCCGGAGCAGCTCAGCGACCCGGCGGTGCCGGACTACAACTACGACGTCTTCTCCGGCGTCGACTACGACATCGACATCTCCAAGCCGGTCGGGCAGCGCATCACCCGGCTGGTGCTGACCGGCACCGACACGCCGGTGGCCGACGGCGCGCAGTTCGTGGTGGCGGTGAACAACTACCGGCGCAGCGGCGGCGGCAACTTCCCCGGCATCGTGAAGACGCAGGTCTACAACGCGCAGCAGGAGATCCGTCAGCTGCTCATCGACTGGGCGCAGGCCAGGGGGACGATCGACCCGGCCGACTTCTTCCAGCCGAACTGGCGACTGGTACGCGAGGGCGTGCCGGTCTTCTGACCACAGCGCGTCGCGGGCCCCAGGTCGCTCTCCGTGTCCCGGAGCCGCTCCAGCGCGCGCATCGCGGACGGGCCGTGGGTGGCGACACCCGCGGCCCGTTGCGCATTTGTCAGCCGGCGTGGCGCAGGTTCCAGTGGACCGGGTCGTCCAACACCTCGGGCCGATCGCTTCGTGACTCGGACTCGGTCAGCTCGATCCGCTCGTCGGGACGAACGGCGAGCGGCAACTCCCCGAACCGTGCGTGGCGCAGGAACGCGTACTCGTCATCGGTGAACGGCTGCTCGGCCATCGGCACCTCCCACTCCCTCGCCATTGTCCAGCGCCTGGGCCACCGGCCACCAGTGCCTGGTCACACCGCGTAGGGCATCCTAGGATCCTGGGTGAATAGAAGGGGCCCGGTGCGGGCCTGGTAGCCGATCCAGCACCCCGAGGGCCGCCCGGATGGGTCGACGCCGCAGCATCTCGTCGAAGCTCGCCCGCCCCTGGCAGAACTGCACGAACATCCGCCAGCCCGGCGGAGTCGCCAACAGGGCGTGGAACACGTCCGGGCGGCGGGTGAACACGTCCAGCAGTCGGAACCCCGCCCGCATCTCCGGCACCAGCCGCGCGGCCACCGCCCGTTCGTACCCGGCCAGATCACCGCCGGCGACGGCCGCACCGGCCAGTTCACCGGAGCGCAGCGCGAAGCTGATGCCCTCCCGGCTCCACGGTTCCAACAACCCCGCCGCGTCCCCCACGACCAGAACCCGGCCGTCGCGCAACGGCGAATCCTCCGCACGGCAACGGGTCAGGTGACCGGAATCGTGCTCCGCCGGCAACCCGGTCAACCTCAGCCGGTCCACGAACCGCCGCAGGTAGTCGCGGGTCCCCTCCCCCGCTCCCCGACCGGCGATCACACCGACCGTCAACCGGTCACCCTTCGGGAAGACCCAGGCGTACGAGCCCGGCATGTCGCCCCAGTCCAGCAGCAACCGCCCCCGCCACCGCTCCTGCTCAGCCGGGGGCACCGGAATCTCCAACTCCAGACCCAGGTCCACCTGCCGGTACCGGACCCCGACGTGCCGTGCGGTCACCCCCGACGAACCATCGGCGCCGATCACCGTGCGGGCCGCGATCGTCGTACCGTCGGCGAGCCGCAGGCGTACCCCCTCGGGGTCCTGCTCGATCGCGCGGACCGCGACCCGCTCACGCATCTGCGCGCCGGCGGCGACCGCAGCCTCGCGCAGCCGGTCGTCGAACTCCTCGCGACGCACCATCGTCACGACCGGACTGTCGTTGCGGCGGGTGAACTCCCGGCGGCCGTCGCGGGTGAACGTGACACGGTCCACCCTGTCGTGCGCGGGCACCTCGATCCGATCCGCGACGGCCGCGAGGGAGGTGCCGATCAGGCCACCGCCGCAGGTCTTGTACCGCGGGTGCGCGGCCCGCTCGACAACAAGGGTGGAGACACCGGCGCGGGCAGCGGCGTGTGCCGCGGAGAGCCCGGCGGGGCCGGCGCCGACGACGACGAGGTCCCAAACGATCACGAAGGCAGCCTAGGGCACCGGCCGCCGGACCCGCCCGTCGCGGCGACCGCCCGATCGGGTGTGCATCTTCGGTCAGCGAGGGGGTAACCGGCGCACGGCAGCCGCCACGCGATGGCGGACGAATGGAGGAGGAAACATGCAGCAGGTGCAACTGTCGGAGGCCGAGCAACGGGTGTACCAGGCGGTCACCACCCTGGAGGCACGCGGGCAGGTGCCGTATACGGACCTGATCGCCGAGGAGTCCGGATTGACCGAGGAGCAGGTCGGCAGTCCCCTGCACCTGCTCACCGAGAAAGGCCTGCTGCACCGCGAGGACTCGCCGATGGCGGGCCTCGACTTCGGCCCCCGGTTCTGCGCCCGCCAGATGGCGTGACCCGCAGGACCTCACGTGACGATTCGCCCCCCGCTGACCCGGGTAGCGGTCAGGAATGCGTGCTCGACGGTCAACGGGGGGCTCGATGAATGCGGCGCAGCCGGTGACGGCGGCCGAGAACCGGCGACGCTGGCAGGCCGTCGGCGTCGGGTTGGTCGCCGCGTTCATGACGCTGCTCGACGTGAGCATCGTCAACGTCGCGGTGCCATCCATCGATCGGGCTCTGCACGCCTCGCCGAGCGACCTGCAGTGGGTCCTCTCCGGGTACGCGCTCACGTTCGGCCTGGCGCTGGTCCCCGCCGGCCGCTTCGGCGACGCCCGAGGCCGGCGCAACGCGTTCGTCCTGGGTATCGCCCTGTTCACCGTGACCAGCGCACTCGCCGGCCTCGCCAGCTCCCCGACCTGGCTGGTCGTCACCCGACTCCTTCAGGGGGCCGCCGCCGGCATCGTCAACCCGCAGGTCATCGGGCTCATCCAGCAACTGTTCCGCGGCTCGGAACGGGCGCGGCCCTTCGGGCTGCTCGGCGCGACCATCGGCATCTCCACCGCGGTCGGACCGTTGCTCGGCGGGCTGCTCATCGCCATCGGCGGTGAGGAACACGGGTGGCGCTGGGTCTTCTTCGTCAACGTGCCGGTCGGCATCGTCGCGGTGATCCTCGGCTGGCGTCTGCTGCCCGGCCGCCCCGCCGGTCAGCCCGGCTGGCGTCAACTCGACCCCGTCGGTGTCCTGCTGCTCGGTGTGGGCGTGGTCCTGGTCCTGCTCCCGCTCGTGCAGGAACAGCAGTGGCAGACCCCCTGGAAGTGGGCGCTCATCCCGCTCGGCCTGGCGGTGCTGGTCGTCTTCGGACTGTGGGAGCGGCGGTACGCACACCACCACCAACCCCTGTTCGACCTTCGACTGTTCAACCTCCAGTCGTACACACTGGGCTCACTGCTGGCGCTGGTCTACTTTGGCGGCTTCACCGCGATCTTCTTCATCTTCACCCTGTTCCTGCAGATGGGGCTCGGCTACAGCGCACTCGTCGCCGGCCTGGCCATCACCCCGTTCGCCCTGGGCTCGGCGGCCGCCGCCGTACTCGGTGGCCGCATCGTCAACCGCGTCGGCCGACCGCTGGTCGCGATCGGGCTGCTCACCGTGGTGATCGGGCTGGTCGCGACGGTGGTCGCGCTGCACCTCGCGCCCGACGCCCCGGCTCCCTGGGTCGCCGCCGGCCCACTGCTCGTCGCGGGCCTCGGCAGCGGCCTGGTGATCGCCCCCAACCAGACGATCACCCTCTCCGAAGTGCCGGTAGCGCAGGCGGGTAGCGGCGCGGGCATGCTCCAGACCGGTCAACGGATCGGCGCCGCAGCCGGCATCGCCGCCGTCGGCTCGATGTTCTTCTCGTCCCTCGCCGACAGCCATGGTGACTGGACCGGGGCCTTCGAACGGTCCCTGCTGCTGGCAGCCGGCATCATCGGGCTCGCGCTGATCTGCGCGCTGATCGACATCGTCCGCAGCCACAACCACCACGACAACTGACCGGGGTACGCCGCTGGCCGGCACCCCGTGGTGGGGTGCCGGCCAGCGGTCGGGTCGTTCGGTGGGTCAGCTGTTCCAGTACTGGCCGACCAGGTCGGTGGCCTGCTGCTCCCACTGCGCGTAGGCGTCCGGGTAGGCGGAGACCTGCACGGTCTGCGCGGCCTCGGTCAGGGGCATGTCCTGCCACCCGTCGACCTGCTTGAGGCCCTTGAGGAACGCGGTCGTGGAGTACTCGGGGTCGGTGATCTGCTCCGGCGTGCCCCAACCCGAGCTCGGGCGCTGCTGGAACAGGCCCAGCGAGTCGTGGTCGTTCATATCGCCGAGGTGGCCGAGGTTCTCCAGCTTGGACTCCTGCAGGCTCGTCGCGATCGAGATCACCGCGGCGCGCTCCGGGAGGCCGGCCTTCTTCGTGGCGGCGATGATCGCCTTGACGTTGGCGGTCTGCTCGTCGTTGAGGGTGATGTGCGACTGCTCGCCCTGCGGCTTCGACGCCGCCGACTGCACCGCCACCGCGACCGGGTTGGCGTCGACCGGGTTGGCGTGGGCGGCGATCGGACCGGCGAACACACCACCGGCGAACGCGAGACCAGCAACAGACAACACACTCTTACGCATGATCGTATTCATGGGGGAAGCTCCTTCGGGGGTAAGAACACCCGCCTGAATGCCGCGGATGAGAGCACCTCGTCCGGCGCTGCAGTAACAGGGGAAAAGTCTGAGGATCGGCGACCTACAAACCGGGGGGCTTGCGGCACCGGGGGTCGGCGGCCTACGAGCGGGGGCTCGGGGCGCCGGGTCCATGTGTAACGACCCGCGGGGCGGGGTCATTCCGGGTCGGCCCAATCCCGTGCCACCCGGTGGAGCGGGGTACCGGCCGGGCCGGGGTCCAGGTGTAACGACCCGCGAGGCGGGGCCATTCCCGGGCTTGTCCGTCCCGTGGCACCCGGTGGAGCGGGGTGTGCGGGTCGGGCCGGGTCCAGGTGTAACGACCCGGGGCCGGGGGTGATTCCCGGGGCGGACCATCGAGCCGACAGGCCGTGGTCCTGCCATCGTCAGGGTGTGTAACGACCCCGACCCGGCCATGATTCCGCCCGACAAGTGCCGCCGACCACACCCCCAAAGCGCCCAGACCGAACAAACCGCACGGGTCAACCTGACCTGAAGACACCAAAGTCACCCACGCCCGTAGACACAGCCCGCGCCTGGCGCATGATCCACTCGACTTCGTTGATGTCGGGGTGTCCGGAACGGTTTGATACCGCGACTTCACGGAAACCGAGTCGATCAAGACGTGCGGGACAGCCCAGCGCCCCCGTACACCGATCGGGCCGCGACCCCACCAGACCCGGACATCCGGACCCGGCCCAGCACAAGGCTGGCGCCCGTCGGAACACTCCGACGGGCGCCAGCTTCAGTGCGATCCGGGCATTGCCCGGTGGTGCGGGTTAGTGCGCGGCACCGCCGAGGCGCTGACGGCGACGCCAGGCCAGGGTCAGCAGCAACATGACCGCGCCGGCACCGACCAGGCCACCGCCGAGCTTCATGGGCGTACCCATGCTGTCACCCGTGACCGGCAGCGGCTGCTTCTTGTGCAGCACCCGCAGCTCGGTCGAGGCGGTACGGCCGGACTCCCGGCCGGTCGCGGTGAAGGTCAGCAGACCCGTGACCGACGGCTTGTAGCTCTTGGTGAAACGCCCCTGGGCGTCGGTGAACGCCGTGAAGTTCAGCGGCGCGCTCGCCTGGTAGGCCACCGGGGCCATGGCCACGGTGCTGCCGTCGCTGCGGCGAGCCGGAGCCTGACCACCAGCCGGAGCGGCCAGCGGGGTGACCGTCACCACGATGTCGACGGTCTCGTTCGGGCCGAAGTTGGTGCCGGTCAGGATCACTGTCTCGCCGAGGAAGATCGTCGGCCGGTTGACGGTCAGTGATGCCACGGTCGGCGGGTACGGCGGCGGTTGGGGCGGGTCGGTGGTCGCGCTGGGCGCCGGCTGCGGCTGTGCCGCCCCCGCTGCCGTCGGCACGGCCACCACGGCCAGGCCGACCGTGAGCGCCATGATGATGCGGGATAGCCGCATGATTGGTTCCCTCCTACTGGTCACAGCTTGGTGCGGAATGAACTTGGGTGGTCCAGGGGCTGGCGGTGGGGGTCAGCCACAGCTCGGCTTGCCCGACACCGGTCTTGGCCGTCAGCACGGTGACCTCCAACGCCTTCTCGGCGCCGGGAGCGACGTCGACGCTGGCGGTCGCCACCTGACGGCGACGTTCGGTGCCGCTACCAACGGCCGTCTCGGCCCCGTCGATCCGGGCCTCGAGCACCGCTCCACCAGCAGGGCTGAAGATCGACACCAACGTGCGGACGGTGTACGGATCACCAGCCATACCGAGACCGAGGACGGACTTGGTGAGTCCGGACTTCGGCGCCGTCGAGCGCAGGGTCACGCGCAGTCGGAGCTCGCGACGACCGTCGGGGCGGCATTCGCCGACCGTCAAGTTCGCCGTCTGTCGTAGGTAGTAGCCGAGCTTCGCGCCGCTGCCGTCGTTGAGGAACACGCCGACCGTCGGCACGGTGTCCTGTTCCGGAAGCGTCCCGGCCATCCGGCTGTCGCCGAACGTCCGCTGTTCCTCAGGTCGGGCACTCCAGAACAATATCCGTCGTTCGGTGATAGCACGGTCAAATGCGGACAACAACACCCTAGGGTTGACATTCTTCTTGAAGAAGGCGTCGAAGACGGCAGCCGCCGACGCCGCGAAGAACTCGTCCTGCTCCTTGACGTCGAGCTGCCGGTAACTGTCGTTGAGTAGCGTCTGCACGACCTTCTCGCTGGCCAGCGGGACACCGCCGGGCACCAGCACCGGGCCGGTCGCCTTGAGCAGATAGGACAGCACCACCGGGTCGACGGCGAGCACGCCGTCGACGGTGGTGCCCGTCTTGCGACGGAACATCTCGCGGTACAGCGTCGCGGCGGTCGGGAAGTGCGGGGACAGATTGACGTCGGCCGGGTAGGTGCCGGGCAGGTCGGTCCAGAGCGCGCGGGTCTCGGCGGGCACCTTCAGTGGCGGGGTGAAGAGGCCGAGCGAGGACGAACTGCCCTGCTTGCCCATCTTCACCGCGCCGTTCGCCGCCTCGATCATCGCGTACGCGCCGAACATGCCGCCGGTGGCGCGCAACTCGGCGAGGTTCTGCGAGACCAGCAGGTACCGCCGCGGGCCGTTCGCGCCGAGCAGTGGCGGCAGCAGGCGGGCACCCTGGTCGGCGGCCGTGGTGAGGCTGGCCAGGCGGTCGATCTCACCGCGCAGGTCGACAAGCGCCTGCCGGACCTGGCTGACCAGGCTGTCGGCCGGCACCGCCGCGAGGTCTCGGCGCGTACCCTGCACCGACTCGTTGACCCGGGTCAGTTCGGTGGAGACGCCGCTGAGCCGAGCCAGGTCCAGTCGACCGCCGGTCGGCACCAGGCTGGTCAGGTCCATCCGGAGCAGGGTCGGGAACGCCTGCCGCGCCAACTCGTCGATGGCGGTAGCGATCTGTTGAACGGCATCGAGGTCGTCGCCCACCATCGGCGTGTGCCGACCGAGTTGCCAGCTAGGGTCGCTGGTCGCCGCGCGGGCCGCGCGGGACTGCTCCTGTAGGGCGACAAGGGTCCGTTGAGCGCGGTCGGTGTCCCCGCCGACCACCTGGGCGCTCAGCTCCCGGGCCAGGCCGGCGGCGTTGAGCAGGTGAGCGCGCGCCTGCCAGCCGCGAAAGCCGACCCAACCGCCGGCCGCCAGCAGCAGCGAGCCGACCACGAGGGCGCTGAGGAGGGCTCGTCGCAGTCGGGCACGCCGACGGCGCCGGGACCGGCTCCGCCGCCGGGTCGGCTGTTCGCTTTCCGTCACACCACACTCCCATTCGGGGAATCGGACAGATGGTCGATTCCCTGACGTTCTTAGCATGCGTCTGGGAACTTCGTACCGTTATCACAATGATTGCCGCTTAAGCGAGGCTTCCTCGCGCCTCACCGACCGGCGCCGTGGCCCGCCCCGCCGCCTCGTGCAGCAGCCGCTCGATCCGGTCCACCCCGGCGGGCAGCGACATCTCCCTCAGGTACACCGACCGCCCGCGGCGACCCATCTCGGTCCGGGTGGGCGGAGGGATGGTGGCAGCCAGCCAGAACCGGTCGGCCAGCGCCGCCCAGTCCTCCGGCGGGCAGGAGAGCCCGGCCCTGGCCCGTTCGACCAGTTCGGCCGTGTCCCCGCCGGCCGAAGCGACCACCGGGGAGGCGCAGGAGAGCGCAGCCTGGAGCTTGCCCGGTACCGTGCCGCGCAGCTCCGGAAGGTCACGCAGCATGACCAGTTGGTAGTCGGCGGCGGCGTACAGCTCGGGCATGTCGACAGGCGACCGTCGCTCCACGAAGCGGACGTTGTCCGCACCCAGCTCGGCGGCGAGCCCCCGCACCCGCCGCTCGTCCGCGCCGGAACCGACGAGGACCAGGTCCATCGTCCGGTCCAGCGCCGCCGCCGCCCGGACCGCGGTCTCCAGTCCCTGCCGCGCGCCGATGGTCCCGGCGTGCATCACCACGCACCGACCGTCCCGGCGGACCAACTGGCGGGCCGCCGCGCCGGGCGTCACCGGGTGGAAGATCCGCTCGTCGGTCCAGTTCAGCACCTCTCGGACCCGGGTCGGGTCGGCCCCCGCGGCAACCACCAGATCCCGCATCGACGGCGCGGCCACCGCGATCCGCGCCGCGGCCCGATAGATCCGGGTCATCGCGCTGCCCATCCGCGCCGCCCAGCGGTCCTCGGCCGTCTCGTCGGCGCCGTCGCGGGTCCAGACATCCTGCACGTGCAGCACCGCCGGCACCTGCCCGAGCAGCCGGAGCACCCCGGCGGCGGCGAACGTCGTCGCCGGCAGTTGGAAGACGTAGAGCGCGTCCACGTCGCCGAGGTACCGCCGGGCGACCCACGTCGCGCTGCCGGCGAAGGAGAGGTAGCTGGCCATTCGGGCCTTGGTGGACGCGGCCCGTCCCGGGTAGCGCGGCACCCGTCGAACGGTCAGCCGTTCGCTGTGCGTCTCGTGGTGCCAACGCTGCCGCCAACCGGGATAGACGTGCCCGCCCGGGTAGTCCGGAAATCCGGTGAGCACCCGAACCTCGTGCCCCCGCGCGGCCAACTCCTCCGCGAGGCTCCCGGGGATGAACGCCGGTTCAGGCGGAAAGTGGTACGACAGGATGCCGATCCTCACTGGCACGCCCCCGTCCGGCACGGATTGGCGTCGCCCGGCGCGGCACCACGACCGGCGGACGTCGCGCGCGCGTACGATGCCGACAACCCCTCTCCGCGCGACCACCGGCGTCGACGCACCGCCCTCACGGTGTGGACACCCGTGTGCGCACCGATGAGAGGGGCTCCGATGGCTGATCGCGTGTTGTTCGTCTGCCACGCCAACCTGTGCCGGTCGCCGATGGCCGAGTTCCTGGCCCGCCGACTGCTGGCCGGCCGGCCCGTCACGGTGGCCAGTGCCGGCACCGACGCGATCGACGGGCTGGGAATGCACCCGTACGCGATGGAGATCGTGACCGACAGCGACACGGACCCGAAGGCGTTCCGCACCCGGGCGTTGCGGCCCGAGTACCTGACCGACGCGACGCTCGTGCTGACCGCGACCCGACGCCAGCGCTCGGTCTGCACCGCGCTGGCACCGGCGGCGCTGCACCGGACGTTCACGGTGCGCCAGTTCGGCCGGCTGGCCGCGGCGGCCGAACCGCCGGCCGGGTCGGCCGACGACTCGTTGCAGGCGGCGATCGCCGCCGCCGCCCTGGCCCGGGGACGGCTACAACCCGCCGCCCCGGACGCGGACGACCTCCACGACCCGATCGGCGGCACCGCCGCCGACTTCCGACGCTGCGCCGAGGAGATCGAACGGTCGCTGCGACCCCTCGCCGCGCTCATCGGGGCAGCCGGGTGAGTTCCTGGGTGTGATCAGTGACGCCGTTGACCCCGCCGGTGGTCGCGACGTGCCGACCGGACGCGGTCCGTTCGGCCGGCACCGACGCCGTGGGCGCCGAGGTGACCACCCGGTAGGCCTCGTACTGGTACGCCTCGGCCTTGGCCACCTTCGCCATGTTCAACACGCACCCGAGCAGTCGAACCGAGACCGAGTGCAGTGAGCGGGCCGCAGCGGCGACCTGGGTTCGCGAGGTACGGCCCTGCTGGGTCACCAGCAGCGCACCGTCCGCCTGCACGGCCACGACCACGCCGTCGGTCACCGCGAGCAGCGGTGCGGTGTCGATGATCACGATGTCCGCCGACTCCCGCAGCGCGAGCAGCAGGTCCGACATCGCCTTGGAGCCGAGCAACTCGCTCGGGTTCGGCGGGGCGGAACCACTGGGCAGCACCAGCAGGGACTTGTCCCCCCAGCGCTGCACGACGTCGCCGACCTGCACGTCGCCGACCAGCACGTCGGTGAGGCCGACACCCGCGTCCAGGCCCAGGTAGTCGTCGACCTTCGGGCGGCGCAGGTCCGCGTCGACCAGCAGCACCCGCCAACCCGCCTCGGCCAGCGCGATGGCCAGGTTGCAGGAGAGCGTGGTCTTTCCCTCACCCTGCAGGGCGCTGGTCACGGCGATGACCCGAGCCGGCTCGTGGACGTCCACGAAACGCAGGTTGGTACGCAACTTGCGCACCGCCTCGGCCCGGGCGGAGGTCGCGGCGTCGCCCACGATCAGCGGTGCGCTGCGGGCGTTGCCCTCGAACGGAATCTCGCCGAGCAGGGGGCTGCCGGTGGCCCGTTGCAGACCGGCGGCGTCGCGCAGCCGCACGTCGGCGACTCCGCGCAGGATCGCCAGGCCGATACCGAGGATCAGACCGATAACGCCACCGAGGGTGAGGTTCCGGACGGGCTGCGGCGAGACGGGGTTGGCGCTCACCCGTGGGCCACTGACCACCTCGATCTTGACCGGCGCCTTACCCTCGGGCGTCGTCTCGACCTTCTGTACGAGTTCGACGAACTTCGCGGCCAGGGTTTCCGTCACCCGCAACGCGCGGGTCTGGTCGGTGTCGGTGACCGACGCCTGGAGCATGACGGTGCCGGTCTCGGTGGAGGTCTTCACCCGCCGCTGCACCTCGTCGGCGGTGAGACCGACCGGGGTCTCGGCCACCACGCTCTGTGCCAGTCGGTCGCTGGTGAGCAGGTCCGCGTACGACTTGACTCGCTGTTGGAGGAAGAGCCCACCCTGGTAGGCCTCGCTGACGCCGGTGTTGGGGGTGGTGACGAAGAACGTCACCGAGGCGACGTACCGGGGTTGGGCACGCACGGTCAGGAAAGCCGATACGCCGAGGGCGACCATGACCGTGACCAGTGCGACCCACCAGTGCCTACGCACGTGACGCAAATGGCGGAGCAGATCCATCAGGAGCGCCTCCGTGCCGGTCCGGTTACGCCAAAGAACTTCACGAAAACCCCCAAGGTCGTCTCTAAACTCGTGAAACCATTAAAGCGGCTCATGCGGCTTATGTCCGGAGTTATGCATTTTCTGTAGTGCGACATGCATCCGGATGACCAACCCGACAACGGTCCATTCGGCAGCGGCGACAACGAGGAAAAAGTCGAAAGCCGGCCAGGTGACGTCCGATCGGCCCAGCGGTCGCCACCGAAGGCGACGCCGGACAGCGATTGGTGACCGGGAAGATCTCGGCGCTGACCTACGTGACGGTCGTCCTGGGCGCGGACGGGCAGGGACTACGCGGCCGGGCCTCTCCGACCCCCACCGACGTCGCCTTCGCGCTCGCCGGACTCGCGGTGGTCAGCACACATCGCGGCGGACCGCCGGGGGCGGAGCGGAAGCAGGTCGACGCCGACGGCGCGCCCGACGTCTACCGATTCACCACCGGGCGTTGAACGGGCCGCACGGCCCAGCACCCCTGCCGTACGGCGATCCGGTCAGTGTCGACGGTCAGCGGGCGGCAGGTCCTCGGTCTCCTCGACCACCGCCTCGGCCGCCGGAGCGGTGAGGTCGTCGCCCGGCACCGCCACCTCCTCGACACGATCCTGCTCGTCGGGCTTCCCGCCGGGCGGCGGCTCGGGAGCGGTGGCAGCGCCGGAGTAGCCGTACTCGTTCGGTTCGTCGTGCCGGCTCATCTGGTCATCCTCCCGTTTTTCCCGTTTCGCGTCCTAGCGCCAACGGTAGGTGGCAATCGTCGTCGGCGCAGGGGGCCGGGGATTGTCGCCCGGACCACGGTGCCGGAGCGCTCAGAGCCGCTCCGAGCAGTTGACGCAGGGCGATGATCGCCACCGCGCCAGCCAGACCGTTCCAACCCGGATCGCCGGCCAGCCGCAGCAGACCGGCCGCCGTCAGCAGGTCCAACAACAGTCGGACGCCGGTTCGCAACGCCCCGGTGCTGACCACGGTGACCACACCGACCAGCAGGGCCAGCGCGGTGACCACCGTGACCAAGGTGCCCATCACCGGGGACGCTCCCCCTCGGCCACCTGACGCTGTTCCTGACGAATCTCCCGACCCAGGAAGTAGTTCAACGCCGTCCGGATCGTCGCGATCGCGGCCAGTTGGCCGATCTGCTCGAACGACGGGGACACCGCGGTCCGCAGCACGTCCGCCGCCAACTGGAATTCCAACCCGAGAGTCAGGAACCGGCCCAGCGAGAGCCGGATCGGCGTGAAAAGGGCGGCGGTGCGGTGTCGCAGCCCTTCGACCACGAACCGCACCGCCGCCCAGACCGCGCCAACGAAGATCACCAGCGCGCCGGCCACCTCCACCACGGCCACCAACACCTGGTCGCCGTGTCGTAACAGCTCGGCCGGCTCCACCCCGGGCCGTTACCCGCCCTCGGGGCAGCTAGTCGGCACTCAGGTCAGCTCGTTCACCGCCTCCAGGATCAGCCACAGACCGGAGATGGCGAACAGGATCGCGGCACCGTACTTGATGGTCTTCTCCGGCAGCCGACGACCGAGCATCCGGCCGACCAGAATGGCCAACGCGTCCGCCGCCACCATGCCGAGGGTGGAGCCGAGCCAGGTGCCGAACCAGCCGTACTTGGTGGCGAGCGTGATCGTGGCGAGCATCGTCTTGTCACCCAGCTCGGCCAGGAAGAACGCCACCGACACCGCCACCAGCGCGGTCTTGTTCGTCTTCTCCGCCTTGCGCTTCTCCTCCTCGGTGAGCTTGTCCCCGCGCAGGGTCCACGCACCGAAGCCGAGGAACGCCACACCGGCCACCAGGGAGATCCACTCGGTCGGCAACACCGCCCCGAGGCCCGCGCCGATGGCGACCGACGCCAGGTGCACCACCGCCGTGGCGACCGTGATACCGATCAGCACCGGGATCGGCTTGAACCGCGTGGCGAAGGTCAACGCCATCAACTGGGACTTGTCTCCCAGTTCCGCGACGAAGATGACGCCGAAGCTGACGACCAGCGCGGCGAAAAATCCCTCCATGACGTCCTTCCCGCTCATGCCGGGAGGAGGTACAGGGGCGCCCTCGACCCGGCTGCAACAGCCTGAGTCGAAGGTCTCGCCCGCCCCGGAGACCGGGGCCGCGTGGCCGGATGCGGAACGCACCAGTATGTCGACCACGACATTGGGGGCTACTCCCCTTCGCGCGCTCAGCCTATCCGATCACCGGCGGCCCGGTTCGAGGCGGGTGAACAGGCTCACCCGGCCCGCGCCAACGTGACCCCGAAGAGCCTTCCCGGGTCCGTCCAGAACTCCGCGGTGGCGAAGCCGGCCGCGGCCAGCTCCGCGGCGATCCCCTCCGGGTGGAACTTCGCCGAGACCTCGGTACGCAGATCCTCACCCGCCGCGAAGTCGACGGTCATGCCCAACACCCGCACCCGCATCGGCCGGGTCGCCCGCAACCGCATCTCGATCCACTCGTGCTCCGGATCCCAGAGGGCGACATGGTCGAACGCCCCCGGGTCGAAGTCGGCCCCCAACTCGCGGTTGATCACCTGGAGCACGTTGCGGTTGAACTCGGCGGTGACCCCGGCCGCGTCGTCGTAGGCGGGCACGATCACCGACGGGTCCTTCACCAGGTCCGTGCCGAGCAGCAGCCAGTCGCCAACCTCCAGCGCCGCCCGCATCGCCGTCAGGAACTCGGCCCGCTCGGCGGGCAGCAAATTGCCGATGGTGCCGCCGAGGAACACCACCAACCGTCGGCCGCCGGTGGGCAGCCGGTCCAGTTGCCGGGTGAAGTCCCCCACGATGCCCCGTACCCGCAGGCTCGGATAGTCGGCGGCGATCTGGGCGGTGGACCCTTGCAGGGCGCTGACCGACACGTCGAGCGGGACGAACGTTCCCAGCCCACCCCGGCGGGTGAACGCGTCCAACAACAGACGGGTCTTCTCCGACGACCCGGAACCCAACTCGATCAACGTCTTGGCCCCGGTCAACGCCGCGATGTCCGGAGCCCGCTCGGCCAGCACCGCCCGCTCCGCCCGGGTGGGGTAGTACTCGGGAAGTCGGGTGATCTCCTCGAACAACTCGCTGCCCCGGGCGTCGTAGAACCACTTCGGCGGCAGCCACTTCCGCCCGGCGCTCAGCCCGGCCCGAACGTCGTCGCGCAGACCACGCTCCAGGTCGCGCTCTTCGAGGTAGACCTCCAGCGGTTCCGCCGTCATCAACTCGCCTCTCTACTCGATCAACAGTTGGGTGCCCGCCCGGTGCCGCTCACCGGGTCGGAAGTGGACGTACCCGCACCTCGTCAGCGGTGGCGAGGACCAGGTGCCCCTCCGGTGCCGCCCGCCACCCGGGATCGTCGTCGTGTGGCTCCGAGGCGAGCAGCACCGAACCGGGCGCCGCGCGTACCGACAACGCGTGCCCGGCCACGCTCGCCACCGCCCGACGCCCGTCGGTGAGCAGCAGGTTCAGCCGCGACCCCGGGGCGGCCCCGGCGACGTCGACCACCGTCCGCCCGACCGCGTCCGCCGGGTCGTCCCCGGCGCGCAGCCGATGCCGCACCAGCGCCCACAGCAACGCCGAGTCGGTGGCGGCGTCCAGGGTGAGCAGGTCACGAACCGGCAGACCGGCGGCGAGCGGCACCACGGCGTCGGGCCAGCCACGGACCACACCGTTGTGGCTGAACAGCCACCGGCCCTCGGCGAACGGCGCGGCGGCGCCGTCGAGCACCGCCATCCCGACCGTCGCCGACCGCACCGCCGCGAGCACCGCGCCGGTGCGGGTCACCGCCGCGAGCTGGGCGATGGTCGGGTCGCTCCAGATCGGCTGCGCCCGTCGATAACGCACCGGCTCACCCTCGCCCGGGTACCAGCCGACGCCGAACCCGTCGGCGTTGATGGTGCCGCCCCCACGCATGTCCCGGGGTGCCCAGGACTGCCGCACCAACGAGTGCGGCGGGTCGAACAGCACCTCGGCCAGGGTGACCGGCGGCCCCAGGTAGACCAGGTGACGACACATCAGCGCGCCCTGCCCGCCGGCCCGCCGATCACCGGTACGACTCCTCCGGTCGAGCGTCGCGGGCACATCGGAAACCGCTGAAGATCTGCCTGCGGATCGGATAGTCCCAGTTGCGGAAGGTGCCCCGGCAGGCGGAACGGTCGGTGCCGAACGAGCCACCACGCAACACCCGGTAGTCGTCGCCGAAGAAGACCTCCGAGTATTCGCGGTAGGGAAACGCGGTGAAGCCCGGATGCCCGCCGAACGCGCTCGACGTCCACTCCCAGACGTCACCGATGAGCTGGTGCACACCCAACGGCGACACACCTCCCGGGTACGCGCCCACCGGAGCCGGCCACAGATGCCGCTGATCCAGGTTGGCGTGCGCCTCGGTCGGGTCCTCGTCGCCCCAGGGATAACGGCGCGACCGCCCGGTCGACGGATCCCACCGCGCCGCCTTCTCCCATTCCGCCTCGGTCGGCAGCCGCTTACCGGCCCACGCCGCGTACGCCTGCGCCTCGTAGAAGCACACGTGCACCACCGGCTCGTCCCCGCGCACCCGATCCCACCGGCCGAAACGCCGGTACGACCAGTCGTCGCCGTCACGACGCCAGTGCATCGGCGCCGCCAGACCCTCCCGAAGCCGATGCGCCCAACCCGCCGGGCTCCACCACCGCTGATCGTCGTAGCCGCCGTCGGCGATGAAGGCCGCGTACTGGCCGTTGGTGACCGGGGCCGCGTCGATGACGTACGCCGGGAGGTCGACACGATGCGCGGGACGTTCGTTGTCCAGCGCCCACGGGTCGGTGTCGGTGCCCATCGTGAACTCCCCCGCCGGCACCAGCACCTCCCCGCCGACCCGGACCGACGGCTCGGGCGGCGACGGGGCGCTCAGCACCGCCGGCCCCGCGCGCAGTTGATGGGTGGCGAGCATCGTCTCGTCGTGCTGCTGCTCGTGCTGCACGATCATGCCGAAGGCGAACCCGTCGGCGACCAGCGGCCGCTCGCCGAAGGCCACCGTGTCGAGCAGGTCGTGCACCTTGTCCCGCACCGTGCCCAGGTAGGCGCGCGCCTCGGCGGGCGGCAGCAGAGGCAGCGCCGGGCGGTCCCGGCGCGGCTGCTTGAACGCGTCGTACAACTCGTCGATGTCACACCGCACCGGCTCACGCCCACCGACGTCCCGGACCAGCCACAGCTCCTCCTGGTTGCCCACGTGGGCAAGGTCCCAGACCAGCGGCGACATCAGAGGTGAATGCTGGCGCATCAACTCACCGTCGTCGACCACCTCGGTCAACAACGAGGTACGGGAACGCGCCCGGGCCAGCTCCCCCGCGATCCGGTCACGCAACTGCTCACTGCTCACACTCACCGAACCTCCAGCCGTTCGTGACTGCGGGGCTCGCAACCCCGGCTCACTCCTCGCACTCACCACACCACCAGCCGTTCGTGACTGCGGGGCCCGCAACCCCGGCTCACTCCTCGCACTCACCGGTTTCCTTTCTTGGTGGCGGCGGCCAGCCGCCGTCGTACCCCCCGCTCGATCTCGTCGTGGGTGTCGGCCGGCAGGTCCAATCGAGGCAGGACGGTCAGGGCCAGGTCGAGCAGGGCCGCCGCGGCCGCGGCCAACGCGGGGTCGGCCAGGCCGCTGCGGGCCGCAGCCGACCAGCGGTGCGCCACCGGGGCGGCGATCGAGAACGCCCCCCGCACCGTGCCCGGATCGTGGAAGAGGGCGCTCAGCACCGCCAGCGGCAGCCGCCAGTCCCGGTCGGGCTGGGCGTCCAGGTAGCGCAGCTCCAGGTAGCCGCGCGGCCGCACCGGCGGAAAGAGCGTGCTGACGTGATAGTCGAGGTCGTCGGTGGTGGGCGGTTGCGGCAACGCACCGTCGAGCCAGTCGGCGAAGGTCACACCGGGCGGCACGGTCCAGTCCGAGCCGTGCCGACGCCGGCAGAGCAGCGGCGCGGCGAGCACGTACCGGATCCAGGTGGCCCTCGGGTCCTCGGGGGCGGGGCCGGGCGTCCAGACGGGTTGGGTGCGGGCCGGGTCGATGGCCAGCCAGGCGGCCATCCGGGCGGAGGCCCAACCGGTGCGACGCCCGGAGTGTCGGGTCGCGGAGGCGAACGCCGCGAGCAGCGGCGGACCGACGGCGTGGGCTGCGGCCCACCGGTCGGCGACCTGCTCCGGCTCGCCGGCGTCGAGACAGACCTGCAGGCCGGCGGTGCTGTACATCATCACGCGGCCGGCCGGACCACGCCTGTCGAAGGCGGCGCGCATCGCGCGGTAACGGGGAGTTTCCACCACCGGGCGCGGCCGTCGGTGTGGGTCGATGCCGCTGCGGCCGAGGATCAGCCCGGCGGCAGCGAGCAGGCCGGTGACCTGGGCAATGTCAGCCTCGGTGGCCTGGATCAACGCGGCGGTCGAGGTTCGGGGCGGAGCGGAGATCTCCAACTGGCCACCCGGCTCCAGGGTCACCACGCCGCCGTCTCGCAGCGGCTCGGCCGGGCTGGTGGGATCCAACGTGACGGGGCTGTGCCGCCCCAGCGCCGCCCTCAGCCGCCCCTTGTCGACGGGACGGACGGGATCGGCCACGTCATGCACGGTCCATTCCAGTTCGACGCCGGTGTGGGTCGGTGGGCCGGTCTTGAAGCAGATCCGGGCAAGATGCCGGCCTGCGGCTGCGGACTCACGCAGGATGGCGCTGCGTTCCAGCTCGGGCGACGTCACCAACGGTCGGGCCCCCTCTCTCCAGGTGCCAGCTCAGCGGACACCGTGCCACGGTAGACCCACCCACCGACACCCTCGGAGGGCGTGCACGGCGCCACCAACCTCTGTCCGACAGACGAATTTCCCATGGCGGACGGAACTAACCACCCGGTCGCCGACCGCTCACTGCGGGGTGGGGCGGCCCGACGGGGGGTGCGGCTCGGTGGTCCGCGCCGGTGCGGTGGACTTCGCCTCGGGCCCCAGCCGGCGGCAGTACTCCTCGACCTGGTCGACACCGCCAGAGGCGGTCACCAGCCGCTCGAAGGCCGGCGTCCGCAGCGCCTTCTCCCGCTGGTCGGGCTGCTTGGCCAGCCAGGAACGGCACAGGCCGTGCAACGAGCTGGCGGGCGGGCTGTAGGTCGGTGGCGCTCCGGCGGCTGACGGTGGGCGAGGCGACGGGGTGCCGCGCGGCGGCGTTTCCGGGGACGACGACCGGGTGGGCTCGCCGGACCGGGGCGAACCCTGGTCCGGCGTCGACGACGGGCGCGAAGACTCCGGTGCGACAGGTGCCGATATCCAGTCCTGTCGGACCGCGGCGAAGGCGGCGCCCGCCGTGGCGGTGACCGCGACCGCGCCGATCCAGGCCGCCGCGCCGGTGGTCAGGCGTCGACGGCGCGCCCGGCGTGGCACCGACGGCGACGGCTCGGCGCGGGCTGCCCGGAACGCGGCCAGCGCGGCCTCCTCGCCAGCCAGCTCTCCGGGCCGGACCGGGCCGGCGGCCGCCGCGAGCAACCGGGCCACCGGCTCGGCCCGGTCGGGCCCCGCTTCGGTGTACGCGGAGGCACGGGCCTGACCCGGCACAGTGTCTTCCTCGCGGTGGGCGGAGTCGAGCAGCCGTTCGGTGTCGGCGTGGTCGGCCCGCCGGAACGGGTTCATCGGAAGTCCCCTCACGTCAGCCGTCCGCCGGCTCAGCGTGTGACGCCCGCAGGGCCGGGCTGTTGCCCGTACGGGGCGGCGGCACCCCGTCGACCCCGGCTGCCAGTCCGACCGACTCCTCGCGCTCCAGCAGGGCCGCGAGCCGTCGCAGGCCTCGGTGTGCGGCGGTCCGGACGGCACCGGCGCGACGGCCCAGCACCCGGCCGGCGGATCCCGCGTCGAGCCCGACCACGGCCCGCAACAGCACCGCTTCGGCCTCACGGGGCGGCAGGGTGGCGATCAGCGCCAGGGCCGTCTCGGTGCCGATCGTCTCGCTGGCTCCCTCGGCGGTGTCCGCGTCGCTGGCGAGATGGACGAGCGCCTGCACCGGGACGGGAAGAGCGGGGCGTCGACGCAGTCGGCGCAGGTGGTCCATCGCCCGGTTACGGGCGATGGTGACGACCCAGGCGCGAAACTCGCCACCGGTGAAGGTGGGCAGATCGCGGGAGATCTGTAGCCAGGACTCCGAGGCGACGTCCTCGGCGTCCGCGCCGACGAGGGCGGTCAGGTACCGCAGGAGTCCCGGCTGGAGGCTGCGGTAGAGGAAGCGGAAGGCGTCCTCGTCCCCACCCTGTGCTGCGCTGACCGCCTCCGACAGGTCGCCGGTCATCCGCGACCCGCGGCCTGTCCGGGGCGTGCCGGCGCGATCCGCCACACCGGGGCGGACCACCGGGTACGAGACGCCCACCGGACCAGCTGCCGCACCCGTACCGCCCCCCGCCGATCTGATCGCGCCCCGACCCAGATGGTCCGGGCCGGATGTCCGGGCCACCGCGAGGGTGGTCGGCGGCGCGCGCCGAGGTCGCCGGGGACCCGAGCCGGGCTAACGCTAGGAGGGGACCGACGAGGCGGCAAGCCGGCACCGCGTCACGGAAGAGTGACAATTATCAACCCTGCCGGACGGCGTGTCGGCGTAACAGTCCGTGACCTGAGGCAGCAGTCCGTGCTCGGTGGCGGTGCCCGGAGAACCGTCGAGCGTCCGTACGCCGAAAGATGTCAGCTTTCGTCACACCACGTCGTCGCCGCGTCACAGGAACGTGGTGTCCACACAGGTCAGGGCGGTGACCGGTCGAGTGTCACCCGCGCGGGCGACCGGCCGCGGTACGCCGTACAGCGCCGCTCTGGGTACGGTAATGCGGTGTTGTCATCGGAGGTCGTGCTCAGCGGTCGGTACCGCTTGGACGAACGTGTCGCCACCGGCGGTATGGGCGACGTCTGGCGTGCCTCCGATCTGATCCTCGGCCGGCAGGTCGCGGTCAAGGTCCTGCTGCCGGCGCTGGTCTCCGACCCTGGCTTCATCGCCAGGTTCCGGGCCGAGGCCCGGATCATGGCGGCGCTGCGGCACCCGGGCATCGTGCAGGTCTTCGACTGCGGCGCCGACGACCTGCCCGACGACGGCGGTCGAGCGGACTACCTCGTGATGGAGTTCGTCGCCGGCGAGCCGCTGTCCAAGCGGATCGAGACGGCCGGCCGGCTCGACGTGGCCGAGACGATGTCGATCGTGGCCCAGGCTGCCGCCGCGCTGAACGCGGCGCACCGTGGCGGCATCGTGCACCGGGACGTCAAGCCCAGCAACCTGCTGGTGCAGGAGGACGGCACCGTCGTCCTGGTGGACTTCGGTGTGGCCCGTTCCACCGACATCACCAGCATCACCAGCACCAACGCGGTGCCCGGCACCGCCCTCTACATGGCCCCCGAGCAGGCGGCCGGCCGACCGGTGAGTGGTGCCACCGACATCTACGCGCTGGGCGCGGTCACCTACTGCTGCCTGACCGGCAGCCCGCCGTTCACCGGCGACAACCCGCTCCAGGTCGCCGTGCGCCACCTGGACGACGAACCGCCCGAGCTGCCACACGACATCCCGGAGGCGGTCCGCGCCCTGGTGTCCCGGGCCCTGGCGAAGGACCCGCAGGACAGGTTCAGCAGCGGCGCGGCGATGGCCGAGGCCGCCCGGACCGCGGTCACCGGCGGCGAGCCTCCGACGGCGATGGCCGCGCCGGTCCCGCTGCGCGACGCCGGCCCGGGCACCCGCACCGACGTGCCGGCCGGCGCGGCGGTGGCGAGCGCGGGGCAGGCCGGGCGTCAACGGCGGCGGGGTCCGCTGGTCGGCGCGGCGGCGGCCATGCTGGTCGCGCTGGTCGGGCTCGGTGCCGCACTGGGCGCGGCGCGCAATGCCGGCGAGGATCCGGCGGTCAACCTGCCCACCACCTCGCCGACGGTGGCGCCGAGCGGGCCGCAGGAGCTGCCGGCGGCGAACGAGCAGGTCGTCACCGGTGACCCGGGCCGACCCGATCGGCCGCATGTCCCCGGCAACTCCCCGTCCGCCTCGATCTCCGTGACGCCGAGCACGCAGCCCAGCCAGACGCCCAGTTCGCCGGCACCGACCGGGACGCCGACCGGGACCACCCCGCCGACGGGCGCCCCGACCGGCGAGCCGAGCACCCCGCCGACGTCGGCCACGCCCACGGCGACGGAGAGCACGCCGACCAATCCGGACGGCGCGGGCGGCGGGTAAGCCGATCCGTCGGCGCGGTCCCACCAGCACCGAAATCCCCAAAACGGACTTACGTCACTGAAGACGCCTCTAGGCTCTCTGCAGGCCATTTCCACCAACTGCCGCAGGAGCCTGGGTGAGCGCTGAAAAGCTGGTCGTGATCGGTCAGGGGTACGTCGGGCTGCCGCTGGCCCTGCGCGCCGTCGAGGCGGGGCTGGACGTGGTCGGCCTCGACGTCGACGCCGACCGGGTGAAGCGTCTCGCCTCCGGCGAGTCGTTCATCGAGGACATCCCGACCGACCGGCTGGGCCGGGCGTTGAGCAGCGGGCGGTACAACCCCAGCACGGAGTACTCCGACGCCGAGGGCTTCGACATCTGCGTCATCACCGTGCCGACTCCGCTGCGCGACGGCACCCCCGATCTGAGCTTCGTCGAGCAGGCCGGTATCGGCATCGGCCCGTACGTCCGACCGGGTTGCACGGTGGTCCTGGAGTCGACCACGTACCCCGGCACGACCGAGGAGCTGCTGCGCCCGCTGTTGGAGTCCGCCAGCGGACTGAGCAGTCCCGGCGACTTCCACCTCGGCTACAGCCCGGAACGGATCGACCCGGGCAACCCGACCTGGAAGCTGGAGAACACCCCGAAGGTGGTCTCCGGGGTGGACTCGGCGTCGCTGGCCCGGGTGGACGAGTTCTACAAGCGGCTCGTGCAACGCACCGTCCCGGTGGACTCCACCCGAGTCGCCGAGTTGACCAAGCTGATCGAGAACACGTTCCGCCAGGTCAACATCGCGTTGATCAACGAGCTGACGATGCTCTCGCACCACCTCGACATCGACGTCTGGCAGGCGATCGACGCGGCCGAGACCAAGCCGTTCGGCTTCCTGCCGTTCCGGCCCGGCCCCGGAGTCGGCGGGCACTGCCTGCCGATCGACCCGTGTTACCTGTCGTGGCAGGTCAAGCGCCGCCTCGGCCGGCAGTTCCGGTTCATCGAGCTGGCCAACGACATCAACCACGAGATGCCCGAGCACGTCGCGCAGCGGGTCATGGCGGGACTGAACCGGAAGGGCCGGTCCGTCAGCGGTGCCCGGCTGTTGCTGCTCGGACTGGCGTACAAGAAGAACACCGGCGACATGCGGGACTCCCCGGCGGTCGACGTGGCCCGCCGGTTGCAGGCGCTCGGCGCCGAGGTCCACGCGGTGGAGCCGTACGCCGAGTCGCACCAGATCCCGGCCGGAGTCACCGTGGTCGGGCTCTCCGAGCGGGAGGTGAGCGCCGCCGACGGGGTGGTGGTGGTCACCGACCACGACAGCTTCGACTACGACCTCGTGGTCCGGCACGCCCGCTACGTCTTCGACACCCGCAACCGGTGCGTCGGCCCGCTGGTCGAGCGCCTGTAGACCCGGCACCGCTGGCCGGTCCCGCCGCCGGATGGTTGGCGGGGCCGGCCGGCGGATGTCCGTCCGGGGCGGTTTCGGTCACTGGTCGGCGAGCGCCTCGACGACCGGACGGGACAACGCCCGACGGGCCGGCAGCACCGACGCGAGCAGAGCGGCCACCACCGCGACGGCGAGGGTCAGACCGAGCTGACCGAGCGGCAGCACCACGTGGAAGTCCCCGCCGAGGCGGGCCAGCAGGGCCATCGCGGAGGCGCTGACGCCGGTGCCCAGTCCGACCCCGAGCACCGCGCCGACAAGCGCCATCAGGACCGCCTCGACGGCGAGCACGGCCCGCATGCGTCCTCGGGTGAGCCCGACCGCCCGCAGCACGGCGTTCTCCCTGGTCCGCTCGACCACCGACAGGCTCAGCGTGTTCGCCACGCCGACCAGGGCGATCACCACCGCCAGGCCGAGCAGCGCGGTGACGAAGACGAGCAGCATGTCGACGGTGCCGGTCAGCATCTTCTTGTACGCGCCCTGGTCCATCAGGTTCACCGTCGGGTAGCGACCCAGCACCGTCTCGATCACCTCCCGGGCCCGCTCGGCGCTCACCCCGGCGGCGGGGTCGATCTCGGCCAGGACACCGCGCTGAGCGGGGAAGAGCGTGGCGAAGTCCACGTCGGCCATGTCGATGACATGCCCGGTGGGCGCGCCGTCGCCGGACGTGTCGTCGGTGACCACGGCGGCCACCCGGAACTGCCGGCCCTGGACGGTCACCGGTGAGCCGACCTGCCAGCCGCGTGCCCGCGCCAACTCCCGGTGCACCAGCACCTGGCCCGGCCCGACCCGACCGGCGTCGCCGGCGAGCACGGTGCCCAGCGTCCGGCCGACCAACGCCGGGTGGGCCGCGCGGATCTCCACGTCGGCGACGACAGTGCTGCGCTGCTCGTGCACCACCCCCAGCTCGGGCCGGGCGGCAAGCTCACCGGCGAGCGCGGCCGGCAGGTCCTGACCGATACCGCTGACCACGAAGTCGGTTCCGATCTGGGCGTCCACGCTGCGTTCGATGCCGTCCTTGGTGCTCTTGGCGCCGACCATGAACGCCGACACCAGGCCGATCCCGATCACCAGGGCGGTGGCGGTCGCGGCGACCCGCCGCGGGTTGCGGATCGTATTGGCCACCGCCAGCTCACCGGTCGCCCCGAGCACGCGACGTGCCGGCCAACCGAACACCCGCGCCAGGGCCGGGACGAGCACCGGCCCGAACAGCACGATCCCGAAGAAGGCCAGCACCCCGCCGAGGGCCACCAGCAGCACTTGACCGGCGCTGGCGGCACCGGTCAGCGCCGCGACACCGACGGCCAGCACCACCGCGCCGAAGGTCAGCCGAACCCGGCCAGCCGCGCGAGCGGGCTGCACCGCGGCGTCGGTGAGCGCGGCCACCGGGGCGACCCGGGTCCCCCGCCAGGCCGGAAGCAGCGCGGCGCACACGGTCAGCCCGGTGCCCAGGAGCAGGCCGGTGAGGACGGTCGAGCCGGTCACGGTCAGGCCACCGGCGACCGGCACGTCCAGTCGGGACATCAACATCCGCATCCCGCCGGCGAGGGCCACCCCGAGCAGCACCCCGCACGCGGAGGCGACCAGCCCCAGCACCGCCGACTCCAGCACGGCAGCCCGGAAGACCTGACCTCGCGTGGCGCCGATCAAACGCAGCAGGGCGGTCCGCCGGGTGCGCTGCGCCAACACGATCGCGAACGTGTTGGCGATGACGAAACCGGCCACCACCACGGCGACACCGACGAAGATCAACAGCAGCATCCGGAACTGCTCCACGTTGCGGACCGCGTCCTCGACGGCCTCGTCCAGGATCTGCTGACGGCTCTTCACGGTGGCCTCGACGCCGACCACGGCACGCAGCCGGTCGGTCAGCGCCGAGACGGAGGCACCCGGTCGGGCCGCCACCAGGATCCGGCCGTAACCACGTTCGCCGGTGAGTGCCAGCGCGTCCGGTCCGACCATGCCGACGAACGGGCCGCCGACATCGCGGGCGGTGCCCGCCACGTCGACGGTGCCGACCAGGTTGTACGGGCGGGCCGGCCCGCCGGAGCCTCCGACGCGCACCGCGGCGCCGAGCGTCAAGCCCTCAGCGGCGACCGTCGGCGCGTCCAGCACCACCTCTCCGGCGCGGTCGGGCAACCGCCCCGCGACCACGTCGTACGAGCGCAGGGCGTCCTCGGTGGGGATGGCGGCGAGCATGGTGAAGCCGAGCACCGGTCGACCGTCGACGCCGACGACCCCGGCCGTGTTGGTCAGCTCACCCGCCGCGGCGGCCACCCCGTCGACCGCACGCACCTCCTCAACCAGGGTCGGGGGCAACACCTCCCGGCCGGCCGAGTAGACACCCAGGTCGGTGTGGCGGTCGAACGTGCCGGCCCGCTCGTACGTGCCGGCGCGCATCCCGTCGACGAAGATCATGGTGCCGGCGACGAACGCGACACCGAGGACGACGGCCAACGCGGAGAGCAGCATGCGCAGCGCCTCGGCACGCAGCGAGCGCAGGGTCAGGCGGATCAAGCGGGGCTCCCGGTGCAGGTGGCGGATCGGACCCTTCCGACGCTATGGCCGACGCCCGTCCGTCCATCTCCACCTGCGCGCTCGACCTGTCTGCGCCCCGGGTCGCGGCGCGTCCGCCGGTCGCTACGACCCAGGTCGTACGCGGCGTCATCCGCCGGGTGTGACCAACCCGCTCTCGTACGCCAGGACCACCGCCTGCACCCGGTCGCGGAGCTGGAGCTTCGCCAGGATCCGCCCGACGTGTGTCTTCACCGTCGCCTCGGCCACGTGCACCCGGTTGGCGATCTCCGCGTTGGACAGCCCCTGGGCGACCAGCAGCAGCACCTCCCGCTCCCGTTCGGTGAGCTGCGCGAGCCGAGGGTCGGCGGTCGGTGCGGTGCCGAGCTGCCCGGCGAAACGGTCCAGCAGCCGCCGGGTGATCGACGGGGCGACCACGGAGTCGCCCTGGGCCACCACCCGGATCGCTGCCAGCAGGTCCTCCGGTGGGACGTTCTTGAGCAGGAACCCACTGGCGCCGGCCTGCAGGGCCGCGAACGCGTCGGCCTCGGTGTCGAAGGTGGTCAGGACCAGCACCCGGGGCGGGCCCGCCGGCCGATCGGCGCAGAGCCGCCGGGTCGCCTCCACCCCGTCCATGGTCGGCATCCGGATGTCCATCACGACGACGTCGGCCTCGGTGCGGGCGAGCACCCGCAGGGCGTCGGCGCCGTCGATCGCCTCCCCGACCACCTCCAGGTCGGGCTGGGAGTCCAGCACCATCCGGAACCCGGCGCGAACCAGCGCCTGGTCGTCCACGATCACCACCCGGATCGTCATGCCGCGATCACCTCCGTTGCCGGCTCAGACGGTAGCGGTAGCCGGACCTCGACCTGCCAGCCCCCGACCGGCCGAGGGCCGGCGGTGAGGCTGCCGTCGTACACCGTCACCCGCTCCCGCATGCCGAGCAGACCGTGACCGCCCGACGGCGCCGGGCTGACCGGTGGGCGGCCCTGACCGTTGTCGAGGACCCGGACCACGACGGCCTCGTCGCCGTAGATCAGCCCGACCTCGACGGTGGCGCCGACGCCGGCGTGCTTGAGCGCGTTGGTCAGCGCCTCCTGCACCACCCGGTAGACGGTCAGCTCCAACCCGGGAGGGAGCGCCGGCGGTGCCCCGGTGACGGTGCTGCGGATTCGCAGCCCGGCGTCGCCGAACCGGGCCAGCAGGTCGGGCAGCTCGGCCAGGGCCAGGCGGCGGTGCTCCGGGTCGGCGGCCACGACGAGCCCGTCCGCGCCGCCCGGTCCGGCGTCGCGCAGGACGCCGACCAGCCGACGCATCTCCTCCAGGGCCTGCCGGCCGGTGTCCGCGACCACCTTCACGGCGGTACGCGCCTGGGCGGGGTCACGGTCGAGCATGAACCGGGCGCCGTCCGCCTGGACGATCATCACCGCCATGCTGTGGGCGACCACGTCGTGCAGCTCCCGCGCGATCCGGGTGCGTTCCTCGGCGACCGCAGCCCGGGACTCGGCCTCCCGTTCGCGTTCCAGGGTGGTGGCCCGTTCCTCCAGGCTGAGCACGTAGAGCCGGCGGGTCCGCACGTTCAGCGCGACCAACCACACCGCGCCGGTGACCAGGGCGTACCACAGCGCGGTGACCCACCACTGGATGACGTTGGGGGTCTGTGCGGCGGCCAGCAGCACGCCCACGGCGGCGACCGCGCCGGCCACGACGCCGTCACGGAGCCGCTCGCCGTACTTCACCACGCTGTAGAGCGCGATCAGGACGGCGACGTCGTAGACCAGAGGGCCCCACTCGGCGACCACCTGGACCAGGGCGAGCGCCGCGACCACCACGGTCACCGCGCTCGGGTGGGTACGGCGGAACAGCAGCGCCACCGCCATCCCCACGCCGACCAGGGTCACCGCCCATCCGCCCGGCTGGTTCACCGCCGAGGCCACGGAGACGAGCACCACCAGGGCGGCGACGGCCACGTCGAAGGCGACGCCGCGAAGTGGGCGACCGAACAGGGTGCGTCTCACGGTCACCCAGGGTACGTGCCGGGACGCTCTCGGCCGTCGCGCCCCGCAACCGGGCTCAGGAGCCGAGGATCTCGCGCATGCGGTCGATCTCGACGGTCTGCTCGGTGGCGACGGCGTTGGCTAACTCGTTGAGCGTCAGGTCGGAGCCGACCGTGAGCAGGTTGGTGGCCATCTCGATGGCGCCCTCGTGATGCTCGGTCATCAAACGGTGGGGCTGGTCACCAGCGCGTGGGGTTGCCGGGCAGCTGACCAGGGGCTGTGCCAACGTGACCAGACGTGACCCTCGCAGCCCCGCCCGAGCCGACGACACGCTGGAGGCCCCACCCGCTGGACCTGGTGGCGGCCGTCCTCGCCGTGGTCGGCGCGGCCTGCGCGCTGAGCGGGCTGCTCCCCCGCGTGGAGACCACCCAGACCCTGCACCGGGTCCTGCCGCTGCTGCTGTTCCTCGGCACCGTGATCGTGCTGGCCGAGCTGACCGCCGTGGCCGGTGTCTTCGACGTGCTGGCCAGTCGACTGGCCAGGGCCTCCCGGGGCAGTTGGGCGGCGTTGTTCCTGCTCTGCGGCGGTCTCGCCACGCTCACCACCCTCGTGCTCAACCTCGACACCACCGCGGTGCTGCTCACCCCGGTGCTGCTCGCGCTGGCCCGGAACCTGCGGATCCCCGCCGCCCCGCTCGCCGTCACCACGGTCTGGTTGGCGAACACCGCGAGCCTGCTGTTGCCGGTGTCGAACCTGACGAACCTGCTGGCGGCCGACCGGGTCGGGCTGGCACCCCTGGCGTACGCGGCCCGGATGGCGTTGCCGCAGCTCGCCGCCGTGGCGGTCACCATGGCCCTGCTCTGGTTCGGGTGGTGGCGGCGGGACCGGCCCGCCGGTGGGCGCTTCGTCCCGCCGGCCCGTCACGTGCCCGCCGATCCGGTGCTGCACCGCACGGCGCTGGCCGGTTGCCTGCTCTTCGTCGCCGGCATCCTCGCCGGAGTGGAGATCGAGATCGCCTCCACCGTCGCGCTCGCGCTGGTGCTGGTCGGGTTCCTCGTCCGCTCCCCCGCCACGCTGCGCCCGGGGCTGGTCCCGGTGCGCCTGCTGTTCTTCGTCACCGGCCTGTTCCTGGTGGTGCAGACCCTCGGCCGGCACGGTCTGGACGATCTGGTCGGCACCCTGCTCGGCGCGGACGGTGGCGCGCTGGGCGCCCTGCGCGCCGGTGGCACCGGAGCGCTGCTCGCCAACGCGGTGAACAACCTGCCGGCCTACCTGGCCGGCGAATCGGTGCTGCTCAGCGGTGACGACACCCGCCTGCTGGCCCTGCTGATCGGCACCAACGTCGGCCCGCTGGCCGCACCCTGGGCGTCGCTGGCCACCCTGCTCTGGTTCGAGCGATGCCGGGCGGCCGCGGTGGCGGTGCCGGTGACCCGGTTCGTGCTGACCAGCACGCTGCTCGCGGTCACCGGCACGCTCGCCGCGGTCGGCGCGCTGCTGCTGGTGCGCTGAACGCCGGCCGCCCGAGACCGCCGGGTGGCGTCACCTGTCGGCCCGCACGGGCGGCGGTTCTTCAGTGGCGGGCCGGGCGCGGGCCCACCAGTCGACGGACCATCGGCGCGGCGTTCCACTTGGCCGCACCGACCAGGTCACGGGCGTGCTCCAGGACGGTGTAGTCGGGCCGGCTCAGCCCGTCGGCGATGGCCCGGTCGAGGTCGTTGCCGCAGCGACTGAGGACAGTGTCGAAGTCTCGGCGGACCGGCTCCTGCAGGTCGTAGCCGAACGAACGGTGCAGCCGGGCGAAGAGCGGCTTGTACAGCCGGACCCGCTCGTGCAGCCCCGACGAGTACGACATCGGGTGCTTCGGGCGGCGCAGGATGTAGTCGGGCAGCACGTCCGCGAACGCCCGCCGGACGATCCACTTCTCCTGTCCGTGGCGCAGTTTCAGGTCCATCGGCAGCCGCATCGCCAGCTCCACCACGCTGAGGTCGAGGAACGGCACCCGGGCCTCCACCCCGTGCGCCATGGCGGTCCGGTCGACCCGTTGCAACTCGGTACGGCACAGGTTGCGGATCCGGTGCAGGAACAGCCTTCGCGCCGCGGCCGGGCCGACCTGGTGGTACATCGGGTACCCGCCGAACAGCTCGTCGGAGCCGTCACCGGTCAGCACCACCTTGATGCCCAGGTCGCGAAGCCGCCGGAAGATCGGCACCGAGACGACCGCGTTGATGATGTCGCCGTACTCGGTCAGCTCGGACATCCGGATCGCCTCGCGGACGTCGGCGAGCCGGATGTCGCGCGGGCGCAGCTCGACCACCACGTGCGGCACGTCGAGGTCGGCGGCGAGCCGCCGGGCGTACGCCACGTCGGGGCTGTCCGCCACGCCGACCGTCACCGCGACGCAGTCCGGGTGGATGTCGCGCACCTGCCGCAGGGTCAACGAGCTGTCCAGGCCACCGGAGAGCACCACCCCGACGGTCAGGTCGGTCTCCACCCGCATCCGGATCGCGTCGCTCAATGCCGCACGGACGAGCAGGGCGGCCTCGTCCGGGTCGTCGATGACCGGCAGGCCCGCGCCGATGGTGAGCAGGTCGACGTGCGGCTTCAGTCGCACGTGTCCGTCCGCCTCCGCCCAGCCGTGGTGCCCGGGCGGCACCTCGGCAATCGGGGCGCCGTGCCCGACGAGCGCCTTGACCTCGGAGGCGAGGTACAGGCAGCCGGGACGGCGGGACCAGTACAGCGGCTTGACCCCGACCGGGTCGCGGGCCAGGTAGGCCCGGCCGGTGGCCCGCTCGACGATCGCGAAGGCGTACTCGCCGCGGAGCCGGGTCACCGCCGCCTCGCCCCACTGTTGGAACGCGGCGAGCAGCACCTCGGTGTCGCCGTCGGTGCGGAAGGCCTGGCCGAGGCGGGTCAACTGCGCCCGCAGCTCCCGGTAGTTGAAGATCTCGCCGTTGAAGCAGAGCAGCCAGCGTTCGTCGGCCGAGGTCCACGGCTGCACCGCCCGGTCCCGGTCGACGATTCGTAGCCGGCGGGTGCCGGCGAGCAGACCGTTCTCGGACCGGGTCTCGGTGACCTCACCGCGGGGGGCCAGGACGGCGAGCATCCGCCGGAACGTCGCCGGGTCGGCGTCGGGGCCGATGCTCAACGCGATGCCGCACACCGGGTCAGACCCCCATCTCGGCCTCGTAGGCCCGGCGTAGGCGACGCCGGGCGGTGGGCGCGAGACACAGGTGCCACGCCTGCCCCTCGTCGATCACGTTCAACTCTCCGGCCTTCTGGCGGTCGAGCAGCAGCTCCGCCAGGGTGTCCCGCGCCCCGAAACGCTCGAACCAGGCCAGCTCGACGTCGACGGAGTAGCCGAGGCAGTGCCCACTGGGCAGCATCGCGGCGTAGCCGAGGCGGCGCAGCCGGTACTGGTGTTCGGAACTGCGGACGAGACTGGTGACCCACAGCGGTGGGGTGGCCGGCGGCGCGGCGGCGGCGAACTCCCGCCCGATGTCGTTGAGGAGCGCCACCACCTCTCGCCGGGCCCGGCGGAACAGCAGCCCCGCCGTACGCGGGGTGAGGTCCGGCCGGAGCCGACGGCGCAGCCCGCGCGCGGCCCGGCCGATCATGGTGGCGGGCTGCTCCTGGTAGCGGAAGCGCAGCAGGTCCCGGCGGCGCAGCCACTCCAGGTCGACCAGCTCGGCGCTGCCGTTGACCTGGTCGTCGGTGACGAACGTCGGAGCGTCCTGCCACCACAGCACGTCGATGCGCGAGAGCAGGTAGATCCGTACCAGTGCGGTCAGGTCACGCGCCGAGGTGCGCTCGTTCGGCTGGTAGCGGGCCATTTCCAGCAGCAGCGTCTCGCGAGCGCCGATCAGGCCCTGCGGGGTGGCGTCGAGAACCGTGGCGAGCGCCGGCTCCCGCAGCCGCTCGTCGATGAGCACCTGTCGGGCCCGGGTGCTCGGCGCGTCGGCCAGGGCGCCCACCTCGACCAGCAGTTCGGCCACGGCGGCCCGGTAGGCGGTCAGGTCGGGCTCGGCGGCAGAGAGGCGGCGGGGGGCCGTGCCGGAGGGCCGGCGGCGAGCCGGAGCGGTCTGCGGCGGAGGCGAACCGGGCTGCTGTCCCGGGCTACGACTGGGCACTCGCATGACGGGTCCCTCTCTCCGGTCACGACACTGGGTGTTCGCCCTGAAACACACCGTAATCATCGGGACCGGAACCCGACCGAACAATCCTCCTATCTCCCCCCGAACGGAGCGAGGACGAGCACTCGGGGTGATCCTTGGGTTGGCGCTTTGGAGCTGATGTCGCCAACGAATCAACGCCGCCGGCTCCCTTTCCCGGGGCGGCCCGCCCTGGGGAGACCCCGCCCGAGCGCGAGCCCGGAGCCCGGAGCAAGCGGCCCCGTGATGTCACAAACGATTCAGCTCCAAAGGCACCGACCAACACACCGCCCACCACCCGCCGGGCCGTCTCGCGCGAGCCCGAGCACGGTCCCACCGACGGGCCGCAGAGCATGAGCCAAGCTCAGCCCGCCACCCCCGCCGAGCGCCCGGCCGCGACCGTCAGTCGCCGCCCGTCGGCACCAGGTCCTGCACCTCGGCGTACGTCGGCAGTTCCGCCGGCGCGGTGAGTACGCCGGCGCGGATCGCGTCGGCGGCGGTGACCGCGGCGCCCAGCGCGGCCCGGAACAGCAGGGAGCCGGTACTGACCCGGGCCACCCCGGCCCTGCCCAGTTCGGTCAGTCCCGGTCCGCCCGGTTGGTACAGCGCGTTCACCGGCGCGTCGAGTCGCTCGGTGAACACGCGCAGCGTCGCCTCGTCGAGGAGGCCGGGCACGAAGATTCCGTCCGCGCCGGCTGCCCGGTAGGCGCGGGCCCGGGCGAGGGCCTGCGGCAGCGGGTCGGTCATCCCGAGCCACCACGTGTCGGTGCGCGCGTTGACGAACAGGTCCGGCACCGCAGCCTTCACCGCCGCGATCTTGTCGGTGACGCTCTCGGCCTCGGCGAGGGTGCCGTCCGGGCGCCCGTCCTCCAGGTTGATCCCGACCACGCCGAGACCGGCCAACTCCGCCACGTACCCGGCGACCTCCGTCGGGTCGTCGCTGAACCCGGCCTCCACGTCGACGCTGAGCAGCACAGGTAGTCGGGCCAGCCGGCGGGCCAGCGCCAGGGTCTCCCCGGCGGTGGCCGCCGCGCCGTCGGGAAGGCCGGCGGTCGCGGCCACCCCGAGGCTGGTGGTGCCGATCGCCGGATGGCCGCGCGCGGCGAGCGCCGCCGCCGAGGCGTGGTCCCAGGCGTTGGGCAGCAGCAGGGGGCGGCCGGTGTGGTGCAGAGCGTGGAACGCGGCACGGCGCTCGATCATCGAACGCTCACCTCCAGGTTGGTCGGAACGCGCAGGGTCGGGTGCGGTTCGTGGTGCAGCGGGGTCGGGGTGCGGCGGCAGCGTTCGCGCAGCACGTCGAGGACCCCGGTGGCCAGCGCCAGGGCGTGCCGGTCGCCGGGGCAGCCGCGCTCGCCCGTCCCGAAGGTCAACAGGCCAGCACCGGGCCGACCTGGCTGGAACGTCGCGGGCTCGGAGAACGCCTGCGGGTCACGGTTGGCCGCGTCGAAGCGCAGCAGCACCGGGCTGCCGGCCGGCAGATCGCGCCCGCCCAGCCGTACCTCGTCGACGGTGACCCGTCGGGTGGCCCGGACCGGCGGGTCGAGGCGCAGCACCTCGGCCAGCAGGTCGGCGGTCTCCGCCGAGACCGGCGTTCGCCGGACGGCCGGGGGCAGCAGGTGGTGGGCGGCGGCGCCGATCAGGCCGGCGGTCGCGTCGCACGCCTGGACGAGCAGACCAACCAGGTTCGCCCGTACCTCCGGCGGGCCCTCCGGTGCGAGTGCCAGCAGCGTCGACACCGCCCGGTCGGCCCGCGCCGTCAGGACCGGGTCCACCCCCGGGTGGTACGCCGCGGCGACGACGACGACCGCCGTCCCGGCGGCTGCCGGATCAGCGAACCCGAGGCGATCGGCCAACGCCCGCAGCGGCACCGGCCGGGCCAGTTCCCGCATCACGTCGACGCGGTCACCGGCGCGGTCGAGCACGGCCACGGTCAGCCGCGCCGCGTCGTGTCGCAGGTCGGCCGGGTCCAGCGGGGTCAGCGCCGTCACCACGATCGCTCGCCGCTGGGCGTGGTGTCGCGGCGGACTGAACCGGCTGACCGTGCCGCGCAGCCAGGCGAGGGTGCCGGGCGGTCCCGCGTCGACGGCCGGCACCTGGAAGGCCGGGTGGATCAGCGCCGCTCGCACGTCGGCGTGCCGGGTCACCGTCCAACCGCGCTCCGGTTCGAACGAGGGCGGCGCACACGTCGGTGCCCCTGGGGCGGGCGCGATGACGGGCCAGGTGTCGGTCACCGCCCGACCGTAAAACCCAAACCCTTCGCCCCACGCCGAACAATGCCCCACCCCACCCCACCCTTACATCGGGAGGGAGACTGCGAGATCGCGGAGCAGAGTCAGCTCGCCCCGTCGATCATGAAGTTGTGGTGGGTGACAAAGCGCGCGTAAAGCGCCGAATCAGGCACC